>NZ_CP114904.1:3943333-4245555 GCF_027497215.1 Micromonospora sp. WMMD812
ACGTCGACGAGCTCGTCGCCGGTGGCCACGATGACCACCCGCGGGCTGGGCCGCACCACCACGTGCCCGATACCGGTGGCGGCGAAGACCGCGACCAGCGCCGGGGAGACGTACGTGCCGGCGCGGGCCAGCACGGTGCCGGCGGGCACCTCCTCGCCGGCCCGGCGGAGGCCGTACCCCCGCTTGGGGGTGCGGTAGATCTCCACCGCGGCCATGCCCTGGTCGGTCCACTCCACCGGGACCACCACGTCCGCGGCGACCGGGAGCGGCGCCCCCGCGGCGACCGAGAAGCACGAGCCGGGGGTGAGCCGGACCGGTCGCCAGCTCGCCGCGCCGAGGTCACCGACCACATTGAGGCGTACGGCCCGCCCGCCGGCGGCCCGGCCCGCGCCGGAGATGTCCTCCCAGCGGGCCGCGTACCCGTCCACCGCCGCCTGGTCGAACGCCGGGAAGGCGTGCGGCGCGACGACGTCCTCGGCGAGGACGTTGCCGTACGCCTGGGTGAGGTCGAGGTCGAGCGGAGGCAGCGCGCGTAACCTGCGCAGCACGCTGCCCAGGTAGTCGGCGAGCGGCGTCAACTCGTTCGCGGCCGCCTCGGCGTCGGCCGTCGCGGTCATGTACCAGATCCACCCGACGCGTCGGAGTTGACGAAGTCGACCAGCCACTTGCGGAACTCGGCGCCGAGGTCGTCGCGCTCGACGGCGATCTGCACCACCGTCTGGAGGTAGCCCAGCGGCATGCCGGTGTCGTAGCGGATGCCCCGGTAGACGATCGCGTGCACCGGCGTGCCCTCGGTGCGCAGCAGCTCCATCGCGTCGGTCAGCTGGATCTCGCCGCCGCTGCCCGGCTCGGTACGCCGGATCGCGTCGAAGATCGTCCCGGGCAGCACGTACCGGCCGAGGACGGCGAGGTTGCTCGGCGCGTCCTCCGGCTTGGGCTTCTCCACCATGCCGGTGACCTTGACGACTTCGCCGATGTCGGTCAGCTCCGCCTCGGCCGGCTCGACCGAGGCGATGCCGTACCGCTTGGTCTCGGCCGGGTCGACCTCGAAGAACGCCAGCACCACGCCCCCGGTGCGGGCCTGGAGCTCCAGCATGGCCGGCAGCAGGGGCTGGTCGAGCTTGACGAACTCGTCGCCGAGGAGCACCGCGAAGGGCTGATCGCCGACGTGTGACTCGGCGTACCCGACGGCGTGGCCGAGGCCGAGCTGCTCGGGCTGCCGGACGGTGTAGATCTCGGCCAGCTCGCTGGGGCGCTGCACTGCGGCCAGGATCTCCGGCTTGTTCTCCAGCCGGGCCTCCAGGTCGGGACGGCGGTCGAAGTGGTCCACCATCGAGGTCTTACCCCGTCCGGTGATCAACAGCACGTCGTTGATGCCGGCCTGGGTGGCCTCCTCGACGATGTACTGCAACACCGGCCGGTCGACCACCGGCAGCAGCTCCTTGGGCACCGCCTTCGTCGCCGGCAGGAACCGGGTGGCCAGACCGGCGGCAGGGATGACGGCCTTGACCGCGTGAGTACGGCCGGTCGCGGCGGCCGTACCTGAGGAGTTCGCTGAGTGCACCGACATGCCGCGAGACTATCGGCCACGGCTCTGCCGCGGCGGGTGTGGCCCGGAAGACGCGCCGCCGCCCGGGGTCGAACGCGGGGAACCGGGCCCGGCCCGGGCGACGTCCGGGCCGGTGAGCGCCGGGCCGAGCGAGTCGTCGGTGGTCTCGACCTCGGCGGGCGCCGGTTCGACACGCGCGGTGACCTCGGCGGCGCACGCCGCGGGAACCTCGGCGCGGAGCGGCACGGCCGGCTCGGGCCGGGTCGACGCGGCCGGTTCGGATCGGGTCGACGCGGCCGGTTGGGATCGGGTGGGCACGGCGGGTTCGGGCCGGGTGGGCACGGCGGCACGGCCGGCGCGGGGCAGGCCGTCCGGCGGGCTCATCGCGCCCGCCGGCACCGGCAGCTCGCGCGCGAACAGCGCCCGGCGCGGGCTGACCCGGTAGGTGTCCCGGCCGGCGGCCTTGGCGGCGTACAGCGCGTCGTCGGCGGCGTCCAGCACCTGCTGGCCGGTGCTGGCGTGGTCGGGGTAGACGGCGATGCCGATGGAGACGGTCACCCGGATCGGCACCGGGGAGCCGGAGTGCGCCTCGACCGGGACGGAGGTGTCCCGGATGGCCGCGCCGAGCCGCTCCGCGACGATCGCCGCTCCCCGGGCGTCCGTCTCCGGCAGCAGCAGGACGAACTCCTCCCCGCCCTGCCGGAAGGCCAGGTCCACCTCGCGGATCTCGCCACGGACCCGGCGGGCGAACTCGGCCAGGACGGTGTCCCCCGCCGCGTGCCCGTAGGTGTCGTTGACGTCCTTGAACCGGTCCAGGTCCAGTGCAAGCACGCTGAGCATCCGGCCGAAGCGGCTCGCCCGCTCCACCTCCCGCCGGATCGACTCGCGCAGGTAGCGGTAGTTCCACAGCCCGGTCAGCGGATCGGTGAGGGACAGGCGCTGCGCCTCCTCGTGCACCCGGACGTTGTCCACCGCCACCGCCGCATGACCGGCGAAGGTGCGCAGGGTGACCAGGTCGTCGTCGTCGAACTCGTCCGCGCCGAGCCGGTCGTAGAGGGCGAGGACGCCGAGGGTCGCCGGGACGCCCGCCTCCCCGCCAATCCCGAAGCCGACGCCGCCGGGCAGCTCGGCGGTCGGTGTGTCGTCCGCGCCGTACCCGGCGCCCGCCGTGGCCGCGCCGGCCGGACCGGGTACCGCGTCCACGGGCGGGCCGACCGGGCCGGGCACCGCCACCCCGTCGGCCGTGCCGCGTCCGCCCGTCGCGGCGGGCCCGTCCGCCGGACCGGCCCCGGCCGGGACGCCGGACGAGCCGAGCCCGGCCGAGCCGAGCCCGGCGGGGGCGGCGAACGGGACCGCGACGTACGTCCGGCAGCGCGGCTCCCCCGGCGGCACGTCGGCCGGTTCCATCCGGCCGCACCGCGGCTCGCCCGTGGCCGCGACCGCGCCGAGCACGCCGCTGCCGACCGGCACCCGTAGGGTCGTCGGGGCCTCCCCCTCGGGCCAGCGCCCGTCGAGACCCTCGGCGCACTGCGCCACGAGCAGCCCGCCGGAGTCGACCAGCAGCACCGCTCCGGCCCGGGCGCCGGTCGCCGCGATCGCGCTGTGCAGGATCACCCGCAGGATGCGTTGCAGGTCGTGGGTGCTGGCGAGGGTGTCCCCCAGCACCGCCAGGTGGCCGCGCAACTGGTCCCGGCTGCTGGTCAGTGCCGTCACGTACGAGCCGGTCTCCCGGGTCATGCGGTTGAAGGCGCCGGCGAGCCGTCCCACCTCGTCGCGGGTCCGGACCGGGACGCGGGCGCTCAGGTCGCCGTGCGCGACCCGGTCGGCCGCGGCGGCCAGCTCGACCAGTGGCCGGGTGGTGACCCGGGCGAGCCGCCAGGCGGCCAGCACGGCGAGCAACGCGGCCAGCACCACGGCGGCGACCAGCGTGGTGTGCAGCCCGGGCGGCTGGTCGCTCGGCACGGAGAGCACCAGCGGCAGCGGCTGGGTGGACGAGGGCCCGATCCGGCGTACGTACCGACCGTCGTCGGTCTCGCTGACCTGCTCGCCGTCGAGCGTGCCGGCGGCGGCCAGCACCGCGTCGCGTACCTCCCTCGACTCGGTGGTGTGGGTGACCCGCGCGGGCCCGGTGCCGTCGTCGAGGAGGGTGACCGCGACGCCGGTCACCGCGGCCAGCCGGGCCACGAAAGCCGGGTCGACCGGTTGCGCCGCGGTGACCGTGCCGAGCGTCGTGCCGGCGCGGTCCCGCAGGTCGACCCGGGCGGTCAGCGCCCCGACCGGGCCGTCAGCGGGTGCCGGGCCGGCGCACTCCTGCCACGGCGTCGCGGGCGGGCCGGGCGTGGCGTAGGTGATCTCGCCGACCGTGTCCCGCACCACCACCGCGGCGGCCAGGCCCCGGCTGACCACCTGGCCCGCGGTGCCGGCCCGGTCACCGGCGGCGAGCGCGACCGCGTCGGCCGCGGCGCGCAACTGCTGGCAGAGGGCGTCCACCGAGGTACGCACGGTCGCCGCGGCCACGGCCAGCCGCTCGGTGGAACGGCCGCGGTCGACGGCGTCGACGGTCGAGGCGACGAAGAGGGCGCCGAGCAGGACCGGGCCGAGGACGACCGCGAGGAAGGCCGCCGTCAACCGCCCGCGTAGCGTCACTCGGTTCCCCCCGGAAGTTCCGCCTCCGATGCTGCGATGCTGACACAGAGCAACCATGGGAGAGGCGTTGCGTCAGGAGTGTTGCGTGCCGGAATTTTCTGATGAAGCGGAAGTGACCCATGTGGCGAAACGCGACATGCGTACGGCTCTGCTCGCCCGCCGGCGGGAACTGAGCGCCCGGGCCCGGGCGGCGGCCGCGGCGCGCGTCCAGGCCGAGCTGGTCGCTCTGGTACACCGGCTGCGCCCGGTCCGGGTGACGGCGTACGTGCCGGTCGGCTCCGAGCCGGGCGGGCCGGAGCTGCCGGAGGCGCTGCGCGCCGCGCTGCCGCCGGGCGGCGAGTTGCTGCTGCCGGTGCTCCGCCCCGACCTGGATCTCGACTGGGCCCGCTACGACGGGGCCGACTCCCTCGCCGCGGCCGGCCGGGGGATGCGTGAGCCGACCGGGCCGCGGCTCGGGGTGGGGGCGATCACCGACGCCGGGCTGGTGGTGGTTCCGGCGCTGGCGGTCGACCGGCGTGGGATTCGGCTGGGCCGGGGCGGCGGCTCGTACGACCGCGCGCTGGCCCGGGTGCCGGCACCGACCCTGACCGTGGTCCCGCTGCACGACGGGGAACTGGTCGCGGCGGTGCCGGCCGAGCCGCACGACCGTCCGGTACGCGCGGTGGTCACCCCCACCGCCGGGCTGCGTACGCTGGACGCCGCCCCGCCGTCCCTGCCACGTGTGGGGGGTGCGTCCGGCGGGTCCGGTGCGTCCGACGAGGCTGCCGCGCCGGGTGCGCCGCCGAGTGTCGCGCCCCACACGTCCGCTGGACGAACCCGGGGCGCATGACGCACCATTGGCACTCGAATGCGCTGAGTGCCAACCGGCCGAGTCCAGAACCGGAGGAGAACGTGCCCACGTACCAGTACGCCTGCACCGCGTGCGGCCACCAGCTCGAGGCGGTGCAGTCCTTCTCCGACGCGCCGCTGACCGAGTGCCCGGCGTGTGAGGGGCGGCTGCGCAAGGTCTTCAACTCGGTCGGCATCGTGTTCAAGGGCTCCGGCTTCTACCGCACCGACTCCCGGTCCTCCGGCGGTGGCGACACCGCGTCGAACGGTGGCGCCGCCAAGCCCGCGAAGTCCGAGTCGTCGTCCGGCTCGACCACGTCGACCACCACGTCCACGTCGTCGTCGAGCGGTTCGTCCAGCGGCGGGACGACCAAGGCCCCGGCCGCCAGCGGCTCCAGCTCCGCGTCCTGACCTCGGGGCTCCCGCCGTCTAGCACAGCGGGACAGCGCACGGGAGTTGTCCACAGGGCGGGCCGTTGTCCACAGCCCGTCGCTACCCGGCCGGGCCGCCGGCCCACCAGCCCGTAGCGTGCCGCCCATCGGGTGCCGCTTCGGCGCCCGGCCGAGGGCGGGAGGCGTGTGATGGCCGGCGGAGGCACGGGCAGGGCAGGATCACTCCGCCCGGTACGCCGGCCGCACCTCCCGCGCGGCAGCGCACTGCTCCGCGCCAGCCTGGTCGCCGTGCTGCTCGGTCTCGCCGCAGTCTTGCTGCACACCCCGCCCGGCTGCCCGCCGACCCCGGTGGCCGCGCCGACGGCGTCCCCGGCCGCACCGGGCGCGGCCAGTGGCACGGACAAGGTCGCCGGGCCGGAGCCGGTCGACCGGACCGGCGCGGCGGACCGCTGCCGTTGCCCGCCGGCGCGGTGGGCGTCCCGGTCCGCCTGGCCGAGCCGGCCGCGCTCGCGGTGGTCCGGCGGGGCGCCCGGGTCGACCTGCTCGCGGTGCCGGCCGGCGGTCGCCCCGCCGAGGCGAGCCTGCTGGCAACCCGGGCGCTGGTGCTCGACGTGGTGGGCGCCGGCGCGACCGACGGCTCTTCCGCGCTCTACCTCGCCCTCGCTCCCGACCAGGCGCAGCGCACCGTCGGCCAGCCGGAGGGCAGCCGGTTCGCCGTCGTCGTACGCGACTGAGGGTCCGTCAGTCCCAGTGCGGGGGGCGCTCGGCGAGCAGCCAGTCGTCGTTGCCGCCGGTCCGCTCGCCCCAGCCGCGGTCGGTGTCGTCGGCCGTCTGCTCGGGCAGCACCTCGAAGTCGTCGCTCAGGTCGACCGTGCGGTTCTCGTCGCCGCCGAAACCCGGGTCCTTGGTGCTCACGACCGGCAAGGGTAGCGCAGGCCCGTCCGCCGCCCCGGCCGCCGAGCCGGTGCGCCCGGTCCGGCGACGGCCGCGTCCCCCGGTGAGCGGGCCCTGGCGTTGGTAGCGTCGGACGGCGTGACGAACCCCACCGGCGGCAGTTCCCCGGACGACTACTGGCGGCGGCCACCGGCCGGCAGCGAGGGGCTGCCCGACCAGTCCGCGGCCCCCACCGGCGGCAGCGGGGCAGCTGGCGGCTACACCGGGCCGCCACCGAGCACGCCGCCACCGGCCGGTTGGCGGCCACCCGTACACCTGCGCCCGGCCCCGCCGCGGAGCCTGCCGCCGCAGGACATGGCCGCGCTGGACGCGGCGGAGCAGCGGGCGCAGCGGGTCACCTACGGCTTCGGCGCGCTGGCCGGGGTGGTGCTGGTGATCCTGGTCTGCGTGCTCTGTTCCCGGATCATCTTCTGAGCGCCGGCCGGCCGCCGCTCGAGGAGGCCGGTCCGGCCGGCAGGGCGGTCAGAGCGTGGTGCCCCAGACGGTCTCGGCGCCGGAGTGCCCGGTCAGGAAGACGTAGACCAGCGAGGCGATCGCGAGCGCGACCACGGCGACCGACAGGACCGGGGTGACCAGCGGCGGCAGCTTCGGCACCCGCCGGTGCCCGCTCGTCGCGACCAGCAGCAGGAGGACCACGATGCCGAGCGGGAGGACGAGCCGGAACAGGATGTCCCCGTACCGGGAGTGCTCGAAGATCTGATCGAGAATCGGCCCCTGGAAGCCCCGCGCCACCAGCGCGTCGGTGAGGGCCTCACCGGACTGGATGGCGACGAACGCGGTCAGCGGCGCGAGCACGGCGAGGATCCCCACCGCCCAGTCCAGCCGGGGCCGCCAGCGGGGCAGCCCGACGTACGCCACGGCGAGCACCGCGAGCAGCGGCACGAACACCACGACCGCGTGCACCACCAGGACGTGGACCGGCAGGCCCTGGATCTGCTCGAACATCGGCACCTCCGGAAGGATCTCGGTTCGCGGTCAGCCAGCCTACGGTTCGCCGGTCCGCCCGCCCAGGCTCTCGTCCGGCTACACGCAGGCCGTCCCGGTCCGGTTCAGGGGCCGGAGCCGGTGTCGGGCTGTGGTCGGGGCCACGCCTCACCGTCGGAAGGTTGTCGACGCAGGTCGCGCGTGCTGTCATTGGCGCATGTCGAACGGCGAGGAACTGCTCCGGTCGAGGGGCCTGCGGGTCACCCGGCCGCGCCTCGCCGTGCTGGACGTGCTGGCCGCGGGCGGCCACCTGGAGGTCGACGAGATCACCCGCCGGGTGCGGGAGCGGCTCGACTCCGTCTCCACCCAGGCGGTGTACGACGTCCTCGGCGCACTGTCCCGGGCCGGCCTGTCCCGTCGGATCGAGCCGGCCGGCAGCCCTGCCCGTTATGAGGCCCGCGTCGGCGACAACCATCACCACGTCGTCTGCCGGGGCTGTGGCGAGATCGCCGACGTCGACTGCGCCGTCGGCAGCGCCCCCTGCCTCGACCCGAACGTCTCGCACGGCTTCGAGGTCGACGAGGCGGAAGTGACCTTCTGGGGGCTCTGCCCGACCTGCCAGGCCCGCCGCACCGCCGACGAGTGACCCGCGCCGCCGGCGCATGGCACTCTTGGTCGGTGGACTCCGATGACCTAGGCCTCTTCGGTCCGGGTTCGGTCACGTGGAAGCTGCACGAGGAGCCGATCCTGATCGTCGCCGGCCTCCGCTCGCTCTACCTGCAGGCGCTGCATCCCCGCGCGATGGCCGGCGTGGCGCAGAACAGCAACTACCGCACCGACGCCTGGGGTCGCCTGGTCCGCACCGCCAACTACGTCGGCACCACCGTCTACGGCACCACGGCCGAGGCGGAGGAGGCCGGTCGCCGGCTGCGCCGCCTGCACGCCCGGCTCCGGGCGACCGACCCCGTCACCGGCGAGCAGTTCCGCATCGACGACCCGGACCTGCTCCGCTGGGTGCACGTCACCGAGGTCGAGTCGTTCCTGGACACCGCCCGGCGCGCCGGCCTGCCCCTGACGCCCGCCGAGGCGGACGGCTACTACACCGAGCAGCGCCGCGCCGCCGCCCTGGTCGGCCTGGACCCGGCCACGGTCCCGGGCACCGCCGCCGAGGTGGCGGACTACTACCGGACGGTCCGCCCACAGCTGCGGATGACCCGGGAGGCCGCCGAGACCGCGCTCTTCCTCACCGCGCCGCCGCTGCCGTGGAAGCTCAGCCTGCCGGCCCGGCTCGGGCTCACCCTAGGCCCGCCACGGTGGGCGTACCTCGGCATCGCCGGCACCGCGCTCGCGCTGCTGCCGGCCTGGGCCCGCCGGATGTACGGCGGACTCGGGTTGCCCAGCACCGCCCTGTCGGCTGATCTGACCGTGCGGACGCTGCGGCTGGCCCTCGCCGCGCTGCCCCGCAACTGGCGGGAGGGGCCGTTGCAGCAGGCCGCGAAGGCGCGCGCCGCCCGCCGCACCGCCGCACCGGCCGAGCCGGATGCCGAAAGGCACGCCGGAAGCCTGGCCCAGCCGTAGACCGACTCGCGAGCAACAGCGCGGGCCGAGACGCGAGCCGGAACGCGGGCCAATGCGCCGGCGACGCCATCCCCAGCCGGCGGCTGAGCCGGCCGGCGGCGAAACCGGATCTGAGCCGGTTCTGGCTCGGCCTCACGTCGACCGGGCGAGGTCGGGCCGCGCCGGGCCTAAGTCGACCCGGCGCTCAGGCCGCGCCGGGCCCCGCGTCGGCGGGGCGCTCGACCGCGGCCCACGGCTCCTTGCCCGGCGTCTGCGCCCCCGCCGGGCAGGTGCGCCGGTAGTCGCACCAGCCGCACCGAGGGCTCGGCGTGGTCGGGAAGGCCTCGTCGGGATCTCGGCCGTCGGCGACCGCCCGCTCGGCGGCCATGATGTCGCGGGCCGTCTCCTCCGCGCGGTCGACCTGCCGGGCGAGCGACTCGACGGTGTGGTCGTGCCCGGCCACCGTGCCGGTCGGCAGGTGGTGCAGCTCGACCCGGCGGCACGGCCGGCGGAAGACCCGCTCGGCCGCGTACGCGTAGAGGGCCAGGGCCTGCGAGCCGCGCGCGTCGTCGGCGTCCAGCCCGGTGCGGCCGGTCTTGTAGTCGACGATGACCAGCTCGGGACCGTCGGGCCCGGGGCGGGAGTCGATCCGGTCGGCCCGGCCGTTGAAGGCCAGCACCGCGGTCTTGACCGCCACCACCCGCTCGACGCCGAGCGGGTCGACCCCGGGCTCCAGCGTGTCGACGTAGGCCTCCAGCCAGCCGAGCGCCCGCCGATAGGCGGCCCGCTCCTGCTCGTCGTCGCGGTAGCCCTCGCGCACCCAGGTGCCCCGGAGCAGCCCGGCCAGCGCCTCCGGCCGGCGTCGCTCGGGGGACAGCGCATACCAGTTGCGCAGGGCGGTGTGCACGCTGGCGCCGAGCGAGTTGTGCGCCCAGGGCGGCCCCTTCTGCGGCGCCGGACGGTCGACGTAGGAGTAGCGGTAGCGGCGGGGGCAGTCGGCGTAGGCGCCGAGCTTGCTCGGCGTGCACACGAAGAGCCGCTCCGGCATGCCCTCGAAGCCGAGCTGCTCGGCCTGCCCGTCGCGGGGGCGCGGCGCCCGGCCCGCGGGGGACGGTCGGCCGGCTGGAGTGGGTCGTCGCACGCCTGCGATCCTGCCATCCACGTACGACAGCCGGCCCGGCGCGCTCAGTTCATGTTCACGTACTGCGTGACGAACGCGGCCACCGCGTCGGCGATGAGCTGCACGGCGATCGCCGCCAGCAGCAGGCCGGCGATGCGGGTCAGCACCTCGATCCCGCCCGGCCGCAGGATCTTGACGATCCCGCCGGAGAAGCGCAACGCGATCCAGACCGCGATCATCACCGCGACGATCCCGGCGGCGATCGCGACGTAGTCGGTGGCGCCCTCGGCCTGCTGGACGAAGAGCATCGTGGCCACGATCGCACCGGGGCCGGCGAGCAGGGGCGTGCCCAGCGGCACCAGCGCGACGTTCGACGTGGACGGCCCGCTCGGCTCGTCGCCCTTGCCGGTCAGCAGCTCCAGGGCGACCAGCACCAGCAGGAGACCACCGGCGGCCTGGAGCGCCGGCAGGTCCACGTGCAGGTACTCGAGCAGGGTCTGACCGGCGACCGCGAAGATCACGATCACACCGAGGGCCAGCGCGACCGCCTGCCACGCTGCCCGGTTGCGGTCACGCGCGGGCAGCGGGCCGGTCAGCGCGACGAAGATCGGCAGCATTCCCGGCGGGTCGGTGATCACCAGCAGGGTCACGAACACCTCGCCGAAGAGCTTCAGATCCACCTGATCAACCTAACGGCGGCTCTGAGCGGCGATCCGGGGATCAGCCGGAAGCGACGCCGGTCACCCCACTGGCCTCGGCGACGATCCGCTCGTACGCCTCGGTGGCGGTGGTGAACGCGCCGAGCCGGACGGTCTTGTGCGTGCCGTGGAAGTCGGACGAGCCGGTGACCAGCAGCCCCAGCTCGGCGGCGAGCGCGCGGACGTGCGCCCGCTCGTCCGGGGAGTGGTCCTCGTGGTCGGCCTCCAGCCCGGCGAGCCCGGCGGCGGCCAGCTCGGCGATCAACCCGCCCGGCACCACCCGGCCCCGGCGGGTGGCGCGCGGGTGGGCGAAGACCGGTACGCCGCCCGCCGCGCGGACCAGCCGGACCGCGTGGAACACGTCCAGGTCCTCCTTGGGCAGCCGGTAGCGTTCGCCCAGCCAATCCGGCCCGAAGGCCTCGCTGGTGCTGGTGACCAGGCCGACCCGGATCAGCGCCTGCGCGATGTGCGGCCGTCCCACCGTGCCGCCGGCCGCGCCCGCCAGGATCTCCGGCCAGCTGATGTCGACGCCGTCGGCCCGCAGCAGGTCCACGATCCGCTCGCCGCGCGCCTCCCGCGCGGCCCGCACCCGGGCCAGCTCGGCGACCAGCTCCGGGTGGTCCGGGTCGAAGAGGTACGCCAACAGGTGCAGTGGGACCGCCGGCTCCGCGCCGAACCACCGGCAGGAGAGTTCCGCGCCCCGGACCAGGCGGAGCCCCGGAGGCAGCGCGGTCAGCGCGGGCGCCCACCCGGCGGTGGTGTCGTGGTCGGTGATCGCCACCACGTCGAGCCCGGCGTCGGCGGCGGCGCGTACCAGCTCGGCCGGGCTCAGCGTGCCGTCGCTGGCCGTGGAGTGGGTGTGCAGGTCGATCCGGTCGGCCGGTCCGGTGGGCGGAATCACCGCTCGGACGCTACCGGGCGCTCAGGAGCCGGTCACGACCACGGGAGGGTTCTTCGGGCCGGCGCCGGGCATCGGGGTCGCCGCCGCTCGCTTGCCGGCCATCACGTCGTCGACCCGTAGCCGCACCAGCTGGCCCGAGCCGTCCACGTACGCCGCCTCCTCCCCGGACGACCAGGTCACCGCACCGGTCACCGGCGGGCCGGCGGGTCGGGCCTGCGGGTCTTTGCCGATCCGGGAGAGGTCGACCAGCAGGGCGCTCGCCGTGCGCCCCTCCGTGCCGTTCACGAGCAGCCACCGCCCGTCCACGGAGACCGCGCCGAGCCCGTCGCGACTCAGCGTGGGCCCGCACCCGGTGCTCACCGGGGCCAGTTCGCGGCTCGGATCGAGCAGGCCCAGGCAGGGGCGGTCGGCGCTGCCGCCGGGGACCTGCGCGACCACCCGGCCGTCGGGCAGCACCCCGTACAGGTTCAGGCTGTCCCGGTCGCGGCCCTCGGCCAGCGGGCCCACGGCCGGACGCCACAGGGTGTGACCGGGCCGGGCCGGATCCGGCCGAACCAGTACGGCGTCCCCGAGGAAGCCGACCGGCACCGCCGTCGCCGGCGCGGGAGTCTTCACCGGCGAGATGAGCTGCGTGCCGACGATTCCGGCCGCGAACAGCTCGGCGCCGTCCCGCCAGGCCACCTGCCGCCCACCGGCCGCCACGGTGATCGCGTCCGCGCCGGCCAGCAACACCTGGGCGGCGCCGTCCGGAGACACGGCCCAGAGCGTGCGGCCCGCGGCCGTGGGCGCGCCGACCACCATCCAGCCGGCGTTCTCGGGCAGCCGCTGGGCCCGGTCGGCGGGGCCGATCCCGGCCAGCGGCACCTGCTGCCCGTCGGTGGCGGCGAGGGCGTTTCCGACGATCACGTCGACCCCGGACGGCGGCCGGTCGAGCTTCGGCGACTCCGACGACGGAAGCGGATCGGGTCGGCCGGAGGCATTCGGGTCGCCCAGCACCACCGTCGGCTGGGTGGGCCGGCGCGGTTCGGCGCCGAGCTGGGCCATCCCGGTACTGACCGCCACCACCGCGACGGCGGCCATGGCCAGCCCGGTCAGGGTGCGCTGGCGCTGGATGCGCCGAGCCCGGCGGATGGCCAGACCCGCGGGGTCGGCGGCGAGCGGCCGGGGCATGGCGACCTGCCGGGAGAACGTCTCCCGCACCGCCCGTTCCAGCTCGTCTTGCGTCACCTGGAATGGACGCGTCGGGGCGTCCGTCGGGTTGTCACTTCGACGCGGGTTCGCGCTCACCGCTGCTCCCCGTGCGGGATGCCGGCCGGTACGACGGGCATCGGCGCGCCGCGGAGGGCGACGGCCGGGACCGGGACGTCCTCGGCGGGCGCGCCCGCCGGGTCCTTGGCCGGACGGATCACCGCCGGGGCGTCGGCGGGCTGGTCGCCACGCCCGGCCGTCGGCGCGGTGGCCTCCAGGCCGACGGTCGGGTCGAACGGGGGTGCGGCCGGCAGTACGGACGGCTCGGACGACCGCGCCACGGGGGCAGCGGACGGCGATCCCGAGGGCACGGCCGGCCGTAGCCGCCCCGGTCGCGGTGCCCGCACCGGCGCGGGCGTCGACTCGGCGGGCAGGTCGAGCGCGGCCTCGGCACCCATCCGCCGCCGCAGCGTGCCGAGCGCCCGGGAGGTCTGGCTCTTCACCGTGCCCGTCGAGATGCCGAGCAGCGCGGCGGTCTGCGCCTCCGACATGTCCTCGTAGAAGCGGAGCACCAGGACCGCCCGCTGCCGGGTGGGCAGGGCGCTCAGGTGCCGCCAGAGCACGTCGCGGTCGAGCTGCCGCTCGATCTCGTCGGCCGCAGGCAACTCCGGCAGCACCTCGGTGGGACGCTCGCCGTGCCAGCGACGTCGCCACCAACTGGTCGACGTGTTCACCATCACACGCCGGGCGTACGGCTCGATCGCCTCGATCCCACCGAGCCGCTTCCAGGCGAGGTAGGTCTTGGTGAGCGCGGTCTGGAGCAGGTCCTCAGCGGTGGGCCAGTCGCCGGTCAGCAGGTAGGCGGTGCGCAGCAGGGCTCCGGAGCGGGCCGCGACGAACTCGCGGAACTCCTCCTCCAGCGGATCCCTGCTCGCCACCGCTCACCTCCATGACCTGGCCGTCCTGGCAGGCTGCCATGACCGAGGTGCCCAGGTCGACGGCAAAAGGTGCTCATTTCATCGGTTGTTCGGACCGAAACGGTCAAGCGCCGTCATCCGCCTTGGCCTCGTCCTGCTCCTTGCCCAACCGGGCCTCGACCGCCTGCGGCTCGTACATCTCTTCCACCACACGCAGGTAGAGCTCGTTCGGGTTGGGTAGGTTCTTGATCTCGCGGAGCGCCTGCTCCTGGCCGGCCGACTCGAGCACGAACGTGCCGTAGTTGAGGGCCCGGCCGCTCGGGGTCTGCTCGTACTTCATGTCGGTGACCCGGACCAGCGGCATCATGGCCACCCGGCGGGTGATGATTCCGTTGACCACCATCACCCGCTTGTTGGTGAGGATGAAGCGGTCGTACCACCAGTCGGCGACCTTCCACGCCACCCAGCCCATCACGGCGAACCACAGCAGCACCGCGACCGTGGTGAGCGCGCCCACGTCCTGGCCGGCGAGGAAGCCGGAGAGGTAGCCGAGCACGAAGGTCGCCGCGATCCCGATGAGGATCGGGGTGGCGAGGTGGATCCAGTGCCGCTTCCACTCCCCGCGGTAGCGCTCGGTGGGGAAGAGGTAGCGGGCCACCAGTGAGCTGGGCTCGTCCTCCAGCGGCAGCACCCGCCGGGGCGTGTTTCCCGCGGCGTCGGCGCGCAGACCGGCCAACTCGTCCTCGGAGATCGCCGGCGGCTGGTAGCCGGCCTCCGGGTCGCGGATCCAGGACCGCCCGGAGCGGCCCTCGCCGGCGTAGCCGGGCCCGTCGCCGTAGCCGACGTCGTCCGAAAGGGAGGGACCGTCGGAGAGACCCGGGCCGGAGCCGTAGCCGGGACCCTCCTCCGGGGGAACCCGGGGGATGGGCTCGGTGTCACGTTCCCGGCGTTCCCGATCGGGGTCGTCGGGGTCGAACGGTGGACCGGCGGGGCTGCCCATGGGCGGTCAGGCGACGAGGCTGGTGAAGAAGTCGCCGAAGCCCTGGGCGATGTCCATGATCCCGCCGCCGAGCGACTTGAACACGTCCGCGGCGGAGTTCGGCCGGTAGGCGACGAAGAAGATCAAGAATGCGATACCGGCCCAGGTGAGGACCTTCTTGACCATGGCGGGCCATCCTCTCGCGCGGCGCCGGGTCCCATTACCGCAGCGGCACCCAGAGTATCAGTGTGGTGTCGTACAGTGAATATCTGCGTCCGTTCTCCGCCATTCCGGGACGGTTGTCAAGCCTTCCCGTGCAGGTACGGAGACGGTGCGCCGTACACGAGTTCGGGCGGTGTCCACTCGGTCAGGTCGTGCAGCACGACGTCCTCCGCGAGCAGATGCCCCGCACTCGCCGGCCAGGCTATCGCATGCAGCCACATTCCCCGAGCCTCGCCGGCGTACGCGCTTCGATCCATCGGCGAATGCACCAGCCACAGTGGAGTAGGGTGTCCGGCCACCCGGATCCGGGCCTGGCCGACGTGCTCGGGGTGGCCCGGGCCGGGGTCGGTCAACGCCTCCGCGAGCTGCGGTCCGGGGTCCGGCCCCGCCATCCCGGCGAGCCGGGTGCCCAGGCCGACGCCCGGCTCCTCGGCGACGAAGACCAGGTCGGCCGGGCCGCCGCCGAGCGGCGCCGGGCCCGCGCAGGCGACCGCGGTGGCCCGTACGCCGGTGCGGTCGTCACCGGCGTACGCCACGCCGGTCATCGTCCAGCCCGGCGGCAGCGGCCACGGGCACCAGAGCGGCGCGGCCGCCCGCCGTGGCGGGTCCGCGGCCGCCACGACGCGCTCCACCACGCTGGCCACGATCTCGGCTCCGATGTGCTCCGGCACGTGCAATGGCGCCACCGGCCCGCACCGCACGCACCGCGATTCGCTGTGCATGAGGTCCGGTGACCGGACCGGGCCCCCGCATCTGGGACAACTCACCGCGACACTCACATCCCCACCGTCACCCCGCGGGGCGGGGCCGTCAAGCGGAGCGGAGGTTTCCGTGCCGGGTCCGCCACGATCCGGTGGCGGTCGATCGTGGCGCCCGGGGCGGAGCGCCGGGCCACTGATCCGCTGAGGGTCAGTCCGGCGGCGGGCCGGCGTGCGCCCGGATCCACGCGTGCATGGCGATGCCGCTGGCCACGCCGGCGTTGATCGAACGGGTGGAGCCGTACTGGGCGATGGAGAAGAGTTGGTCGCAGGCGGCACGCGCCGGAGCCGACAGGCCGGGCCCCTCCTGGCCGAAGAGCAGCACGCAGCGCCGCGGCAGGGTCGTGGTCTCCATCGGACGCGAGCCGGGCAGGTTGTCGATGCCGACGATCGGCACATCGTGTCCGACCGCCCAGGCCACGAACTCCTCGATCGTCTCGTGGTGCCGGACGTGCTGGTAGCGGTCGGTCACCATGGCGCCGCGCCGGTTCCACCGCCGCCGCCCCACGATGTGCACCTCGGCGGCGAGGAACGCGTTCGCGTTGCGGACCACCGTGCCGATGTTGAAGTCGTGCTGCCAGTTCTCGATCGCCACGTGGAAGTCGTGCCGACGCCGGTCCAGGTCGGCGACGACCGCCTCCCGCCGCCAGTAGCGGTAGCGGTCGACCACGTTGCGCCGGTCCCCCTCGGCGAGCAGCTCGGGGTCGTATCGCGGGTCGTCCGGCGGGTCGCCCGGCCAGGGGCCCACGCCGACGTCGAGCTGGTCACCGGTCACGGTCACCAGAGGGTACGGACCGCGCGGCCACCGGACGAGGCCGCCCCGCCCGTCGACGGCCGCGGCGGACGCCGGTCAGCGCAGGCCCAGCGCGTCGCCGAGCCGGTCGAGGAAGCGCCGGTCGGCCGGGGCGGGCCCGTCGCCCACGACGCGCACCCGGCCGGTGGGCACCGCCCGGCAGACGCGGGCCGCGACCGACTGCACCCACTGGCGGTACGCCGCCGAGTCGGCGGGGTCGGCCCGACGGTCGAGGACCCGGACCGCCGCCCGGCAGGCCGCGAGCAGGTCCACCAGGTCGGTGTTGCCGTCGTCGCCCGCCGGCCCGCCGTCGTGCCGCGCGTAGATCGCGGAGACCACGGCGCGGACCAGGTCGCTGTCGAAGGACCGGCCGGCGGCGACCGCGTCCAGGCCGGCGAGCCCCTCGGCGACGCCCCGGCGGGGCCGGCCGGGGCCGGGCGCGGCGGAGACCACGATGACCCGGCCGGGCAGGCTGGTGAGCAGGTCCCACTCGGCGGCGGAGTAGACGGCGGTGGTCAGCGGTGCGGCGCGGCGGCCGGCAGAGGGCGGCTCTCCGGCGACGGAGTGGCTCATGGGGACCTCCGGCGCCAGCATATGCACCCGGATCGCGAAAAGGGCCCCATCCCGCCGCAACACGGCGGGGCGGAGCCCGACACTCGCCGACGGCTGCCCCGGCGGTCCGGCGCCACCGACCCGGCGGCCCCGAGGGGCCGCTCCTCGGTCAGCGCGGCTCGGGGAAGCTGGGCCGCTCCGGATCCACGCCCTCGGGGACGCCCGCGGCCGCGTACTCCCGCTTGGGAACCATGACCCGGCGGCGGAAGACGCAGACCATCGTGCCGTCCTGGTTGTAGCCGCGGGTCTCCACCGACACCACGCCCCGGTCCGGCTTGGAGGCCGACTCCCGCTTGTCCAGCACCGTGGTCTCGCCGTAGATCGTGTCGCCGTGGAAGGTGGGGGCGACGTGCCGGAGGGACTCGACCTCCAGGTTGGCGATCGCCTTGCCGCTCACGTCGGGGACGGACATGCCGAGCACCAACGAGTAGATGTAGTTGCCGACCACGACGTTGCGCTTGAACTGGCTCGCCGACTCGGCGTAGTGGGCGTCCATGTGCAGCGGGTGGTGGTTCATGGTGAGCAGGCAGAAGAGGTGGTCGTCGTACTCGGTGACGGTCTTGCCCGGCCAGTGGCGGTAGACCGCGCCGACCTCGAACTCCTCGTAGTAGCGGCCGAACTGCATCCTTGTCCCCTTCGACGGGCGGCGATGGAGTTCGGCACAGCATGCCTTATCGAGGGTTAAGGCGACCGGCGGGGCGTGGGCCGCGCGGAAAAGTCACACCGGCCACAACCGAGGGGAGACGCAATGAGCGGCGGGGCCCTCCCCGGCACCCGCCGCCCACGCTCTGATGTGAAAGATTCTGCCGTACGCGCGTCCTGTCCCAACAGAGACCGCGGTCACATTTATGATTTCGTAACAATACGCTGCGTTATCAGCGGCGCGCCTGGGAGCGATCTCCGCAGGCCGGATAGCTCCTTGTCAAGCGTCGCGTCGTCGATTTGCGCCGGCCAATGCCATGGATCCCCTTGGAAGCGCTCCCATCACGATTGGTCACGCAAGTGCGACCTGCATGTGCGTTCCGCAGCACCGGACCGTAGGGACGGGGGTCGATGACCGGGCCGCGCCGAACGTCGCCCCGGGTGACACGTTTCACCCCCGCCGAGGTGGGAATGCGATGTGGTCAGCCCTGGTTCTACGGAACGTAGGTAATCTGCGGTGATCGGAGAGTGCAATGGCAACCGTTGAGCTGACCACGGCGAACTTTGACGAGGTGACCAGCAACGACGGCATCGTGCTGGTCGACTTCTGGGCCGACTGGTGTGGCCCGTGTAAGCGGTTCGCCCCGGTCTACGAGCGCTCCTCGGAGAAGCACCCGGACATCGTCTTCGGCAAGGTCGACACCGAGGCGCAGCAGGCGCTGGGCGCCAAGTTCGACATCCGGTCGATCCCGACGATCATGGCCATCCGGGACGGCGTGATCGTCTTCGCGCAGCCGGGCGCCCTGCCCGAGTCCGCGCTGGAGAACCTGATCGAGCAGGTCGAGGCGCTCGACATGGATGACGTCCGCAAGCAGCTGGCCGAGCACAAGCACTGAGCCGGCGCACCACGCACGGCACCCACGGCCGGGCCCCACCAGGGGCCCGGCCGTCGTCGTACGCGGCAGGCAGGTTTGACCGTCGGACGGACCCGGTCAAGGCGGCGTTTCCCGTATCGTCACGATCCTGATGGAGACCTTGACCACTCGCGGGCGGGCCGCCCGGCTCGGCGTCACCGCGCTCGGCTTCGCCGTGCTCCTCGCCGGCACCCTCTGGGGCACCGACGACGACTTCCCGTTCGGCCCCTTCCGGATGTACTCGACGTCGAACCCTCCGAACGCACCGGCGCCGGACACCCGGGTGGAGGGTGTGGACGCCACCGGCGCGGTGGTCGGTCTCGGCCAGGAGGCGACCGGCATCCGCCGGGCGGAGATCGAAGGCCAGCAGGACCGCTACGCCGGCGACCCGGCGCTGCTCGCCGAGGTTGCCGACGCGTACGCCGAGCGGCACCCCGACGCCCCCGACCTGGTCGAGGTCCGCATCGTGATCCGCTGGTACGGCATCCGGGAGGGGCGCCCGACCGGCCGCTACACCGACGAGACGGTGGTCCGCTGGCAGGCGGAGCGATGACCCGCTGGTTGACCGAGCCGGTGCCCCGCGGCCGGGTGGCCGCCTTCCGCACCCTGATCTACCTGTTCGTCGCGGCCGACCTGGTGGTCTTCACCCCCTGGGTACGCACCCGGGTGA
The DNA here is from genome assembly GCF_027497215.1 of Micromonospora sp. WMMD812. Taxonomy (NCBI): domain Bacteria; kingdom Bacillati; phylum Actinomycetota; class Actinomycetes; order Micromonosporales; family Micromonosporaceae; genus Micromonospora; species Micromonospora sp. WMMD812. The sequence goes on from NZ_CP114904.1 coordinate 3,962,598, forward strand.
GCGTGCCCGGCGAGCTCTACCAGCCGCTGCTGGTCGGGCGGCTGCTGCCGCTGCCGACGCCGACCCCGGCGCTGGTGGCGGTGATCTTCTGGGCGCTGCTGGTGCTCTCCCTGCTCGCGGCCACCGGGCGGGCGCCCCGACTGCTCGGCTGGGCGGTCTGCGCGCTGTACCTCGAGTGGATGATCATCGCGATGAGCTACGGCAAGGTGGACCACGACCGGGTCGGCCTGCTCGTCGCGCTGGCCGTACTGCCCACCGCCGGGCGGGCGCGGCACGGCGACCCGACCCGTACGGAGGCGGGCGGCTGGGCGCTGCGGGTCACCCAGATCGCGGTGATCTGCACATACTTCCTGGCCGCCTGGGCGAAGTTGCGGTTCGGCGGCCTCGACTGGCTGACCGGGTCGGTGCTGGCCCGGGCAATCATCCGGCGCGGCACCGAGCTGGCCGACCTGATCGCCCAGGTGCCGTACCTGTTGATCGTCGCCCAGTTCGGCATCGTCGCCTTCGAGCTGGCCAGCCCGCTGGTGTTCCTGCTGCCCGAGCGGTGGCGGCTGGCCATGGTGGGCTTCTTCTACTCCTTCCACGTGGTCACCGTCGCGACCATCACCATCTCGTTCGCCCCGCACCTGGCGGCGATGGCGAGCTTCCTGCCCCTGGAACGGATCCGCCCGGTCGAGTGGCTGCGCCGGCGCCGTGGCGCCCTCCCCGGCGGGCCGGCTCAGCGACCGGCTCGCTCCGCGTCAGCGGCCGCCCTCGGCCAACTCGGCGAGCATCCCCTCGCAGCTGCGGACGACCACCTGCGCGCCGCGCCGCTGGGCCAACCGGAGCAGGGGGTCCTCGGCGCGGTCCCGCCAGCGCCACTGCGCCTCGGCGGCGACCTCCCAGAGCCGCTGCACGCCGGCGTCGTGCTCGATCCCGAGCCGGGTGGCCAGGCCGACCCCGTCGCCGCCGACCAGGCGCCGCGCCTCCGCCGCGAGTTCGGCGTCGAACCCGAGCCGGGTGTCCCGTAGCGCCGCCAGCAGGCGAAGCTCCTGGAACTCGTGGGCGCCGGCGAGGATCTGCTCGACCGTGCCGAGCAGCTCCGCGGTGCCCGGCGCGGGCTCGGCGCGCAGTAGTTCCTCCACCGCGGCGAGGGCCGAGCGCGACTTGAGCGTGTCCCGCCGGTCGACGAAGAAGCGGCTCACCGACTCGCGCAGCTCGGCCAGGCCGCTGCGGCGGATCAACTCGGCCGAGAGGGTCGCCCGGCTGTCGCTGCCGGTGCGGACCAGCGTGGTGGCGAGCCGCACCCCGAAAAGGCTGAGCCGGTCCAGCAGGCCGGCGCGTACCTCGGCGTCCACCGGCACCGGCAGCTCGCCGCGGAGGAACCGGTCGGCGGAGAGCAGGTACGCGTCCAGCTCCGGGCGGGGGACCGCGGCCAGTTGCGCGACGGCGGCGAAGTCGGACTCGCTGAGCACCCGGCCGGCCAGGCCGATCAGCCCGCTGCACGCCACCACGCCGACGCAGAGCGCGTTCGCCCGCGGATCGCGGAACTGCCGGCGGGCGAGCTGGCGGGCGGTGAGCAGCGCGTCGATCTTCCCGCCGCCGATCTCGTCCGCGCGGGACCGCACCATGATCACATTGACCGGGGCGGCCTGCCCGACCGCGCTCTCCCGGCCGGCCTCCAGCATCCGTAGGTCGGTGCCGCGCCCGTCCCGGGTGAGGTAGAGCACCGCGTCGGCCTCCCGCAGCACCCGGTCCATCACCGGCGACCGGTCCTGCTCGCCGGGACCGCCGACCGCCGGCGTGTCGACCAGGGTCACCTGGCGCAGGGCCCGGGTGGGCCAGCGCACCACGATGTCGCGCAGCTCGCCGGCCCGCCAGCCGACCAGGTCCACCCGCATCCCGGTCGCCGACCGGACCATCGCCAGCTCCTGCGGCGGGTGGCTGGACGAGTAACCGGTCGCCCGCGGCTGCGGGCCGTCCTCGTACCAGGTGAAGGCGCCGCTGCCGTCCGCACCGGCGACCGGGGCGACCTCCTCACCCATCAGCGCGTTCAGCAGGGTCGACTTGCCGGCGCGCCACGGGCCGGCGATCGCCACCCGGAGCGGCTGTTCCAGTCGCGCCAGCTGGCCCCGCAGGTGCCCGGTGGCCCGCGGGTCGTCCCGGTAGAGCTGGAGTGCCTGGTGCAGCAGCCCCCACACCGCCTCGTCGAGGCGCAGGCCGACGGTCACGCGCGGGGCTCCAGCGGTGTCGGCGCGGGCCGGGCGCCGGTCAACTGCTGGGCCTGCTCGTAGAGCGCGGCCAACCGCGTCATCTTCACCTTGATCTCCCGCTGCCGCTGGTCGCGGACCGCCGCGTCGGTGTCGGCCGCCTGCTTGGCCGTCCGCAGCGACTGGACGATGGCCTCCTGCAACTCGTCGGTCAGCGCGGTGAAGTGGTCCCGCAGCATCCGCTGCACCTGGCGGGCCGCGTCCCGGCAGTCCTTCGTCATCCGGACGAAGAAGTCGTCCACGTGCCGCTGGATGGCCGTCTTCACGGTCGCCTGCCGCCGGCGGAGCAGCTGCTTGCTCTCGTCCCGGATGCTCTTGCCGCCGAACAGCGCGCCCGCGCCGATCGACACCGGGTTGATCATCGGCATGCCGGCCAGCGTCATCGCCAGGCCGAACATCAGGAGGCCACCGTAGGAGCCCTTCATCCCCGTGATCACCTTCTGGGTGGCGGTGAACCGGTCGATGCTCGGCCGCTCGAGCTCCGGCAGCCGGTAAGCGAGATCGTCGGGAACGGTCATGGACCAGGGCGGCAGCACGTCGTAGCCGTACCGGGCGAAGTTGCCGGCGACCCGGCGTGCGGCGTGATCGCAGCGCTGCGCCAGCCACTCGTGGTTGGCCTCCGCCGCCTCGATCAGGCTGCGGGTCAACCAGTCCTGGAAGGTGTCCCAGGCGACCAGCGGATCGGCCGTCTCGAACGCGTCGTCGACCGCCCGCAGGATCTGCCGGGTCCGGTCGCGCAGGTCGTACTCGATGTCGGACAGCAGGTCGGCCATCTCGTCGTTGAGGGTGTTCTGCCAGCGTGTGGAGCACCGTCGCAGCTCGTCCACCTCGCGCTGGGCCGCGTGCAGCCGGGACATCGGGCCGGACTGCTCCTCGGCCCGCTGGCTCTCCAGCTCGGCGCGCAGCGGCGCGGCCAACTGCTCCACCACCGTCCGGGCGGTCAGCCCCACCGAGGCCCGGGCCAGCACGTCGGCCTTGCCGGCGAGGTCGCGCTGGAGCCGGGCGATCAGCGCCGGGAAGCCCGACTCGGCGTTGAGCCCACGGTCGTCGGCGGCGGCCGCGCGCAGCCGCAGCGACGCCGAGACCGGGATCAGCGCCGCCGGCACACCGGCCTCGGCCAGGTGCCGGCGATTGCGCTCGGCGACCACGCGCCAGTCCGGCACCAGGTCGATCTTGGTCTGCACCACGACGACGTTCGGGTGTGACCGGGTGACGTGCAGCAGCATGTTCAGCTCGGCCACCGACAGTTCCCGGGTCGAGTCGGAGACCAGCAGCACGGCGTCCGCGCGGTTCAGCCCGGCGACCGGGACACCGCCGCCCAGCGTGCGCACCTCGTCACTGCCCGGCGTGTCCACGAACACCAGTCCGGCGGCGAGCAGCGCGCGCGGGAGTCCGATCTCGACGTACGCCGGGCCACCACCCGGCCGGCGGCCGAGCGTGCCGGCGACGCCGGCCGCGATCCGGTCCAGCGGCACCGGGGTCCGTTCGGCCGTCACCGGGAGGGCCGTGCCCGCGGACCGGCCGGGGGCGGCCGGCGGCGTCTGGACCACCGCCACGGCCGCCGCCTCGGCGTGCCGCACGACGGTCGGCAGCACGGTGGTGCGGCCGTCCCCGACCGGGCAGACCGGCGCGTTGACGATCCCGTTCACCAACTGGCTCTTGCCCTGGTGCGGCTCGCCGATCACGAGGACGCGCAGCGTCGGATCGAGCAGTTGGGCACGTCGCTGCCGGACGGCCTGGAGCAGGTCGCCGCGCCCGTGTTCACGGCACGTACGGGCGATCTCGTCGAGAACGTCCAGCCAGATCCCCGCCATCACCGCACCAAGTGTGCTGATTTCAGCGCAATTATCAAGAGGCAGGAATCCCGGAGACGGGGAAGGGCCGGGTCACCGCTATCGGTGACCCGGCCTCCCCGCTCCGACCGGGCGTCGGTCAGAGCAGACCGTCGGTGATGCCCAGCAGGCCGCCGCCGTGAGACGCGGACGCGTCCCCGTGGACCCCGGCGTCGCCGGTCACCCCGCCGGTGACGCCACCGGTCACGCTGCCCACCGTGCCGGTGACGCCGGAGAGGACGCCATCCACCTGGTGCGTCACGCCGCCCACCGTGGACGGCACGTCGACCGGGCCGACCGAGCCCGCGTCGCCGCCGTTCAGGCCGAGCCCGCCCAGGGTGTCGTTCACACCGAGCGAGTCGACGAGGCCGCCGACCTGGCCGGTGGTGCCGGAGAGGGTGCCGCCGAGCAGCCCGTCCGGCGTGCCGAGCAGGCCGTGGTCGGTGGCGTCGAGAACGGTGTCCGGGGCGCCGACGGCACCGGTCACGTCTCCGACCACCGGGTCGGCGACCGTGTCGACCACGCCCACCACGTCGGCGTCGAGGGTGTGCGCGACGTCGTTCACCCCGGTCAGGTCGGTGGCGATCCCGCCCGGCCCGACGCCCACGCCGATCCCCGGCAGCACCGTCGCGCCGACGGCGACCGCCGTGGGGTCGACGGCGATGGCGCCGAGCACGCCGGCCTTGACGTCCACACCGGAGTAGGTGCTGCTGACCGTGATCTGCTGCGCCACGCTCTGCAACTGGCCGACCACGTCGGTCGCGTCGTTCACCAGCGGGTCGGCGCCGAGCTGACCCGTCAGCGGGGCGACCGGCGCCAGGCCGCCGACCGGGGCGTAGTCGACCACCAGCGGCACCACGTCCTGCACGTCGGCGGCGGTGATGTCGGTGAGCCCCGCGGCCTGCAGCGCGCCCTCCGGGTCGAGGTCGAAGGCCGACCGGGCGTCGGCGTCGGTGAGCAGGTTGAGCACGAAGTCGTGCAGGGTCTGGTCCATGTGCCGGATCTCCTCGAATGTGGGCGTCGTCGACCGCCGCTCGTCGACATCGACGCTATGACCCCCGAGCGGCGCCGGTCATCGGGGAACTGCCCGCAACCCACTCCGCTCGGTTAGGGCGTCAACCCCCTCCGCCGTTAGGGGGACTGGGGGAACCGGGCCGGCCAGATTTAGGGTCTCGATGCCGGAGAGTTCTCTGGTACGAACGTAGGAGCCCACGGGGATTCACCGGGGGTGGGCCGTCCGCACGATGGGATACCCGTGGCCCGCGGCCGGCCGACTCGCGGTCGAGGAAGAAGCGAATGCCGTACGTCCTGGGGATAGACATCGGAAACACCACCACCGCCGCCACCATGGCCCGGCGGCGGGGGGCGAGCTGGGCACGACCCGAGGTCGTCGCGCTCGACGCCGGTTCGGCGACCCTGCCGTCGGTGCTGCACCTGGGCACGGACGGCACCCTCGTCGTCGGCGAGTCCGGCGGCGACGACGGCAACCGGACCGCCCGCGGCTTCGTCCGCCGGGTCGGTGACGACGTGCCGCTGCTGCTCGCCGGCGAGGCGTGCCCGCCGCAGATGCTCACCGCCGTCCTGGCCACCTGGGTGGTCGAGCGGGTTCACGACCGGGAGGGCGAGCCGGCCGACGCGGTCGTGGTCAGCCACCCCGCGGGCTGGGGACGGCACCGGCGTGACCTGCTGCACGCCGCCCTGTGGGAGCAGGGGCTGGCTCACGTGACGCTGCTGCCGCGTACCGTGACCGTCGCCGAGAGTCACGCGGCCCGGGGCTTCGCCGGCGGCACCGCCGCCGTCTACGCCCTGGGCGGCAACAGCTTCGAGGCCGCGCTCGTCCGGTGCAACGAACGCGGCCGCTACGAGACCGTCGGTTTCCCGCAGGGGCTGGACTGGATCGGCGGCGCCGACTTCGACGAGGCGCTGGCCGAACACGTCCGCACCGTGCTCGCCCGGGAGATCGCCGCCGCCGGCCGGCGGGAGACGTACGCCACCCTGCGCGCCCTCCGGCCCGAATGCGACCGGGCCAAGCGCGAACTGACCGTCAGCACCGACACCGACGTGCTGCTGACCCTGCCCACCGGGCCGACCCGGGTGCCGGTGAGCCGCGTGCAGTTCGAGGAGATGATCCGGCCGGCCGTGCAGGCCACCGTGGAGCTGCTGGACCGCACCGTCCGCTCCGCCGGGCTGCGGCCCGCGGAACTCGACGCCGTCCTGCTGACCGGCGGGTCCACCCGGATCCCGCTGGTCGGCGAACTCCTCACCGCCGCATTCCCGGTGCCGATCGAGGTGGAGCCCGACCCGCAGCTGACCGCCGCCACGGGCGCGGCGCTGGCCGCCTGCCAGGTGATGTCACCGCGCCCGCGACCGGCCGCACCGGAGCGCGCGCAGCAACCCGCCGCCGGCCCACGACGCGGCGGCGCGGCGGTACCCGCGCCACGACGACCCGACCACGACCGACCGGTCCACAGTGAACCCCCACCACGCCCACCGGTCCGCATCACCCCGCTGGACCTGCCGAGGCCGTCCCGCCTGGCGCTGGCCCGAGGGCGGGGACGCGAAGGATGACCACCATGATCATGAGCACTGTCGCCGGAAGCCGACTGGTGCTGGACCGCGCGCCACAGGCCCTGCTCGACGCGGTCGCCACGGACCCCGGGGCACCGCTCGCGCTCGCCGTGACCGGCCCGGGCGGCCACGGGCGCACCGCGTACCTCCAGGAACTGGCCCGGATCTACCGGCGGGCCGGCGTCGCCGTGCGGGAGAACCCGCCGGAGTCGCCCGACCAGGTCGACCCGGAGACGGTCCTGCTGGTCGACGACGCCCATCTGCTCGACGACGCCCGACTCGAAACCCTGCGCCGCCTCGTCGCCGGGCGGCGGCACCGCGTGGCCGTCGGCTACCGGCCGTGGCCGCGACCCGCCGGGCTGGTCGAGCTGGCCGACACCCTCCGGCGGGACGGGCAACTGGTCCTGCTCACCCCGTTCGCCCGGGAGCAGACGGCCGCCCACCTCGCCGCCGTACCGGAGCTGGGCCGCCGCGCGGAGCTGCTCGACTTCGTGCACGGGCAGACCGCGGGCGTACCTCGCGACGTCGAACGCCTCGCCCGCGGGCTCCGCGGTGCGGAGCCCCGTCCCGGCGTACCGGCCGAACCGCCCCGGCAGGTCGTCCTCGAGTTCGGGCCGGACCTGGAGGACCTCACCCCCGACGTCCGGCGGCTGCTGCTCGCCGTCGCCGCCGGCGTACCGCTGCCGATGGAGCTGCTCGGCACGCTGCTCGGCCGCGACCCGGCCGACGTGGACGCGCTCGTCGCGGCGACCCGGGCGGCCGGCCTGCTCGGCGCGGACGGACGCCTCGCGCCACTGGTCCGCCGGGCCGTGGTCGCGCTCAGCCCGGCCACCGAACGGACCGCCGTGTGGCGCCGCCTCAGCGAGGTACAACTGGCCCGCGGCGGCCCGGTGCTGCCGCTGGTCCGCGCGCTGCTCACCGCCGGGGTAGCCGGCGACTGCCCGGCGGGGACGCTCGAGGCCGCCGCCGAGGAGGCGCTCGGCGCCGACCCGGCCCTCGCGGCGGAGCTCTTCGCTGCGGCCGCGGCCGCGGGCCGGCCGGTGGCCGCCCGCCAGGCGGTCGCCGCGGCACTCGCCGGCGATCTCGACGCCGCCCTCCGGCTCGCCGACCGATTGCTCGCCTCGGCGACGCCGACCGAGCGGGCGGAGGCGGCCCTGGTCGCCGCGACGGCACTCGCGCACCGCGGCCAGGTCGGCCGCAGCGTGGAGCTGTACCGGTGGTCGGGCGCCGCCCCGGCCACCGCGTTCGCCACCGTCGGCGCGCTCGCCGGCGGTGACCGGGCCGGCGCGACGGGTGGGCCCCGAGGCGACCGGGGCGGCCCGCCCACCCTGCACGCCAGCGCCGCCCAACTGATGGCCGACGGCGTCGCGGAGAGCGTCGACGGGTCACCCACCGCCGCACTGTCCACCCTGGTGCAGGCCACGGCGCTGCTGGAACCGGACGGACGGGCGGTGCTCCTGCCGGACAGCCCGGCCGCGCTCGCCGCGCTCACCGCCGTGCACTGCGGTGAACTCGACATCGCCGACCGGGTGCTCGACCGCGCCCTCGCCAGCGGCATCGGCGGCCCGCTGATGGCCCGCCGGCATCGGCTGCTCCAGGCCTGGATCCTGCTGGTCCGGGGCCACACGGCCGTCGCCGCCGACCGGCTCGCCGCGGTCACCGCCGTCGGCCGGCCGCTCGAATCGCGGGACCTGCTCTTCGCCACCGCGCTGGAACTGGGAATCGCCCGGCGGAACAGCGACCTCGGCGCGCTCCAGCGCGGCTGGGGCCACGCGCTGGAAGCCGTGGTCCGCCACCCGGTGGACCTGTTCACCCTGCTGCCCCTCGGCGAGCTGGCCATCGCGGGCGCCCGCCTCGGCGACCTGGACCGGCTGGCGCCCTACCTGCGCGAGGCCCGGGCCCTGCTGGCCCGTCTCGGCGACCCACCACTGTGGAGCACACCCCTGCACTGGAGCGGGCTGCACGCGGCGATCCTCACCGAAGCACCCGCCGCCGCCGACGACCACGTAGCCGCGCTGCTCACCGCGGCGCCGCACAGCCGGTACGCCACCGTTGTCGCCGCGGCCGCCACCAGCTGGGTCGACGTCCTGCGCGGGGTGGTCGACCCGATCCGCGTCGAAGCGGCCGCCCGCGGCCTGCACGACGCCGGGCTCTGCTGGGACGGCGCCCGGCTCGCCGGGCAGGCCGCGATCCGCACCGCCGACCGGCGGGCCATGACCACCCTGCTGGACTGCGCCCGGATGCTCCAGGGCCGCCCCGCCGGGGCGAAGGGCGGTCAGCGTCCCACCGCCGGCGCCGACGGTCAGGTCGCGGACGCCCTCACCGCACCGGCCGCGCACCGGCTCAGCGACCGGGAACGTGAGGTCGCCGAACTGGTGCTGGCCGGGCTGACCTACCGGGAGATCGGCGACCGGCTCTTCATCTCGGCCAAGACCGTGGAGCACCACGTGGCACGCATGCGCTCCCGCCTCAACTGCGCCAACCGCGCCGAACTGCTGGCCCTGCTGCGCACCATCGTGGCCGACCGGTCCGACACCGGGGCCGGCCAGCCGTGGCCCGAACGGCCGACCCGGTGAGCGGGCACGGGGCGGCGTCGACCGGTCAGCACCTCCGGCGACAGTTCGTCGCCACGGCGGTCGTCCTGGTCGCGCTCTGGTCGTACGCCGCCTACCTGACCGGCCGCGACGCGGCCGACCTGCTCCGCATCCGGGCCCTGGCGGAGACCCTCGGCCAACCCACCGACCGGCTGATCCTCGACCTCCAGACCGAGCGGCGCCTCACCGCCGGCACCATCGCCAACACCCCCCGGGCGCGGGCCGCGCTCGCCGGCGCCCGCGACGGCACCGACCGGACCGTGACCACCCTGCGCGACACCGCCGCCGGCACCGACCTGCGGCTGCTCACCGCCGGCGCCGTCCGTGACCGCGCCGACCAGCTGCTCCGCCACCTCGACGGGCTCCCCGGGCTACGAGCCGAGGCGGACGCCGGCCGCGCCGAGGCCGTCGCCGGCTACGACCGTCTGATCGACACCGCCTTCGCGGTGTACGGACCCGAGTGGGGCGCCCGGGAGACCAACCTGGCGGCCGAGACCCGGGCCGTCGTCGCGCTCGCCCGCTCCCGGGAACTGCTCGCCCGGGAGGACACCCTGCTCACCACCGCGCTGACCAACGGCCGAATCACCGCCGACGACCGGCGCCGGCTCACCGAACTGATCAGCAACCAGCGGTACGCCGGCGCCGAGGCGGTCACCGGGCTGCCCGCCGCCGACCAGGCGGCCTACCGGACCCTGCTGGAGGGACCCCGGTTCGCCGAGCTGCTGTCCCTCGAGGATCAGCTGCTGCGCCCCGGCGACGACCGGCCGGCGTTCGGCGTGGACAGCTGGCGCCCGGCGGCCGACTCCGCCCTGGCCGGCCTGCACGAGCTGGTCCGATCCACGGCCCGCCGCAGCGTCGAACGCGCCACACCCGGCGCCGCCCTCGTGGTCACCCGCACCGGCGCGGTCCTGGGGCTCGGCCTCATCGCGGTGCTCGCCCTGCTGGTCGCCGGCACCGGCACCGTCCGCCGGCTCTCCGCCGGAACGCGCGCGCCGAGCCAGAATCCACCGATCGCCGACGGCACGACCGCCTCGGGTCCCCTCCCGGCGGCCACCGCTGCTCCACCACAGCTGCCGGTCCACACCGAGCCAGCCGCCCCACCGGCGGGCACGGGCCACGTACCGGCCGGGAACCAGCCCGGCCCCGGACCGGCCACCCGAGATCTCTTCCTCCGCGTCACGCAACGCAACCAGGCGCTGCTACGCGAGCAGTTCACGCTGCTCGACGCGATGGAGCGACGGGAGCACAACGCGGAGGACACGGCCGACCTGTTCCAGCTCGATCATCTCGCCACCCGCCTGCGACGTAACGTCGAGAAGCTGGTCACGCTCGCCGGCGCCCGGCCCGCCCGGCGCTGGCGCCGGCCCGTACCCCTGCTCGACGTGGTGCGGGGCGCCGTCGCCGAGGTCGCCGACTACCAGCGGGTGCTGGTCGCACCGCAGTGGCCCTGGTCACTCGCCGGCCCCGCGGTCACCGACGTCACCCACCTGCTCGCCGAACTCGTCGAGAACGCGCTGGCGTACTCGCCGGCCAGCACCACCGTGCGGCTGGGCGGCGAGGAGAGGCCCACCGGCTGCGCCGTCGAGGTCACCGACGACGGGCCCGGCCTCGACCCCGCCACCCTCGCCGAAGCGAACCGCCTCCTGGCCGATCCGCCACCGACGGGTCCACCGAACGGCCGCACCGGGCTGTACGCTGCTGCCCTGCTCGCCGCTCGCTGCGGCGCCCGGGTCTCGTTGCACCCCGGGCCGCGCGGCGGAACGGCGGCGGTCGTGCTGCTCCCTCCCACCCTGGTCACCCAGACCGGGCCCGACGGCGCAGCGACCGGGCCGGGTGGCCCCCGGCCCGGCCCGGCGGTGGGAACGACGTCCGGATCCGGCGTCGCCGGCGACCTGCCGGTGCGGACCCGGCAACCCGGGTCGGTGCGGCCCGGGCCAGGCACGGCGGGGTCCGACACGGTCGAGATACCGGTCTCGAGAGCAGCGAGAGGACACAGATGACGCATTCAGTGGTCACCGCCGACGGCCTGACCGACGGCCTGACCGATGCCCTGAACGACCTGGTCGACCGGGTGCACGGGGCCGAGTTCGCGGTGGTGCTGTCCCCCGACGGGCTGCTGCTCGGCGCAAGCCGCAACGTCGACGACGACCTGGCCGAACAGCTTTCCAGCCTGGTCGCCGGCCTGGAGGCGCTCGGCATGGCCGCCACCCGGGTGTGCGTCGGCGGAGGGCTGCGCCAGGTCGTCGTGCAGATGGCGCGCGCCTTCCTCTTCGTCGCCACGACCCGCAACGGGGCGATCCTCACCGTGCGGATCGGCGGCGACGCCGAGGTCGGCGACATGGCGTACGAGGTGGCGCTCTTCGTCGGCCAGGCCGAGCGGCACCTGCCGGTGTACCTCGAACCGGCCCCGACTGCGACGGGCGGGGAGATCGGTGCAGCCCACCGGCGGAGCTGACGAAGCGTGGTACGACGACGACGCCGGGCCGGTGGTCCGGCCGTACGCCGTGACCGGTGGGCGCAGCGCCCCCGACCGTGGCCGGTTCGACCTGATCACTCTGGTCGTGACCCGAGGCACGGTGGCATCGACCGCGCAGCTCTTCCCGGAGCAGGCCGCGATCGTCGAGATGTGCCGGCAGCCGCTCTCGGTGGCCGAGGTCGGCGCCGAACTGGACCTGCCGGTGGGCACCGTCCGGGTGCTCCTCGGCGACCTGCTCGACGCCGGGCTGATCGAGACGCACGAACCGCCGACACTCTCCGAGCTGCCGTCCGAGGAACTGCTCAGGGAACTGCTCGCCGGACTGCGCGCGCTGTGAGCGGGCGACCGACCGCGGTGGCGCGTCGGTGGAAGATCTGAGAGGGGAACCAGGTAGTGCCGGCATCACCGCCGCAACCACGTAGGACCGTGGCGATCATCCTGCTCGACCGATTCGTGGCCCTCGTCGGGGCCGCCCGGCGTGCGCTCACCGGACAGGGTGGCGGGTCGGCGGTCGTCCGGGTCGCCGCCCTCGCGTCGCTCGCGGTGCTGGTCGCCACGGCGGTCCCCGTCGTCCTGGTGCTGCGGACGCCGGAGCGCCTGGCCCCGGTGGCGCTGGACCCGCCGCCCGAGCCCGCGATGCCGGAGACCACCGAGCACGGGACACCCGGCGCGGAAGCCAGACCGGCCACGTCCACCCGGCCGACGCCCAGCCAGTCCACCAGTGCCGCCGCCCCGACCACCGCACCGCCGCCCACCACCGACGGGCCGGCGCGCACCACCGCCGCCGCCCCGGTGCCGCTGCGCGCCGACTTCGCCATCGCGGACAGCGCACTGCTCAGCTACGGCGCGGCCGTCACCATCGGCAACCCCGGCCCCGCCGGGGCGCCGGACTGGAAACTGGTGATCACGCTGCCCCGGGAGTCACTCGACGTCACCGGGGTGACCGGGGCCCGCGCCAGCCGCGACGGCGCGACCTGGACCTTCGTGCCGGACGGGCCGGCCGGCCAGGTCCCCGGCCGGGGCTCGGTCCGGGTCACCTTCCGGGTGGCGGGCGCGCCCATCAGCGCCACCCCGACCGCGTGCACGATCGACGGCGCCGCCTGCGCCGGCCTGCCCGACTGACCATCGGCGCGGCCGGCCTCCCTCCAGAGGATCAGTCGCGCCTGGCCGAGGGCACCGCGCAGGCCGCGGTGCCGCCGGGCAGGCGGTGCCGGTTGCGGGCCACCCAGCGGTACGCCGGCCAGGCCGCCGCGCGCACCGGCGGGAACCGCAGCCCGGCGCCCGCTACCCGCCAGACCGGCCCGCTGGCGGCCAGCAGCCGGGCGATGGCGTCCGGCCCGGCGGCCCGTACGCCGTCGGCGCCCACCCACTGCACGGCCTGCTCGCACTCGGCCTCGGTCAGCCCCAGGGCGGCGAGGTCGGCGAACTGCCACGGCACCACCCGCGCGGCGGTGGGGATGTGCCGCTCGATGAACTCCGCGCAGCGGGTGCAGAACGCGCAGTCCCCGTCGTAGACGAACGTCGACCTGTCCATGCCCCCATCCTCCACCCACCGAGCTGCGACCGGGTGTCGAGGTGGCGCGCGTCGCTTGCATCCGGCTCGTACGTGTGTTCGAATGATGGCCATGCGCTGGGACAACCTCACCGCTCCCCCGGTCGAGGGAGTTCCCGAGCGGGCAGCGCCAGCGACGCCACCCCTGCCGCTGGCGCTGCCCGGCGCGACCGTCCGCACCTTCGACACCCCGGGCTTCGCCGGCATGACGTTCTACGAGGTGCAGGCCAAGTCGATCATCAACCGGGTGCCGGGCGCCTCCCGCGTCCCCTTCGAGTGGACGATCAACCCCTACCGGGGATGCAGCCATGCGTGTGTGTACTGCGTGGGCGGCGACACCCCCGTTCTCATGGCCGACGGTCGGACCAAGCAGATCCGAGACCTGGAGATCGGCGACCGGATCTACGGCACCGAGCGCCGGGGCGCCTATCGCCGCTACGTGGTCACGACCGTGCTGGCCAAGTGGTCGACGGTCAAGCCCGCCTACCGTGTCACGCTCGCCGACGGGACCACGCTGGTGGCGAGCGGCGACCACCGCTTCCTCTCCGACCGCGGCTGGAAGTACGTGACGGGTGCCATGCAGGGTCCAGGACAGCGTCCCTACCTGACCACCAACAACCGGTTGATCGGCACCGGCCGCTTCGCCGACGGGCCGAAGGACTCGCCCGACTACCGCCGGGGTTACCTGTGCGGCATGGTCCGGGGCGACGCCAACCTGGCGAGCTACCACTACGCCACCGGCTCGGTGCACCGTTTTCGCCTCGCCCTCGCCGACGACGAGGCGCTCTTCCGCAGCGAGCGTTACCTGGCCGACGCCGGCATCGAGACGACGCGCTTCGCCTTCGCGCCAGCCACGACCCGCCGCCGCGCCATCTCGGCGATTCGCACCTCTCGACTGGCGCACATCGAGGCGATCACCGACCTGATCCGGTGGCCGTCCGAGCCCAGTGATGACTGGCGGCGTGGCTTCCTCGCGGGCATCTTCGACGCGGAGGGCAGTTGCAGCCGGGGTGTCTTTCGCATCAGTAACGGCGACGAGGAGATCCTCGACCAGGTGCGGCGGTGCCTGGCCCACTTCGGCTTCCGGTCCGTCCTCGAGGATCCACGGCCGTCGAACGGGGTGCGGAACGTCCGGCTGACCGGCGGTCTCGCCGAGCGCCTGCGCTTCTTCCACCTGACCGACCCGGCCATCACCCGCAAGCGCTCCATCGAAGGCGCGGCTCTGAAGTGCCAGGCGCAGCTGCGGGTGACCGCGATCGAGCCGTCGGGCCTGGAGCTGCCGCTCTGGGACATCACCACCGGCACCGGCGACTTCATCGCCGACGGCGTGGTCAGCCACAACTGCTTTGCCCGCAACACGCACACCTACCTCGATCTCGACGCGGGGGCGGACTTCGACCGGAAGGTGATCGTCAAGGTCAACGCGGGCGATTTGGTCCGCCGGGAGCTGGCCGCGCCGCGCTGGCGCGGAGCGCACATCGCGATGGGCACGAACGTCGACTGCTACCAGCGGGCCGAGGGGCGCTACCAGCTCATGCCGCAGATCATCGGAGCGCTGCGCGACTTCGCCAACCCGTTCTCCATCCTCACCAAGGGCACGCTGATCCTGCGCGACCTGCCGCTGCTGCGTCAGGCCGCCGAAGTCACCCGGGTCGGTGTCTCCTACTCGGTGGGTTTCGTCGACGAGCGGCTCTGGCGCGCCGTCGAGCCGGGCACCCCGAGCCCGCGGCGGCGGCTCGACGCGGTCCGGGCGCTCACCGACGCCGGCTTCCCGGTCGGTGTGTTGATGGCGCCGATCCTGCCGGGCCTCAGCGACAGCGACGAGTCGATCGACGCCACCGTCGCGGCGATCGCGGCCGCCGGAGCGACCAGTGTGACGCCGATCCCCCTGCACCTGCGCCCCGGCGCCCGCGAGTGGTACGCGCACTGGCTGGCCCGGGAGTTTCCGCACCTCGTGCCCCGCTACCGCGAGCTCTACCGCGCGGGCTCCTACGCACCGCAGGCCTACCAGCGGGAACTGACCGCGCGGGTGCGGATCGCGGCCCGACGGCACGGCCTGCACCGCGCCGAGTCCGGCGAGAACCGGAGCCTGCCGGAGCCGCCGCCACCCCCGGCCGCCGAACAGCTGACCCTGCTCTGACGGGGCTGCCTGATCGACCAGCCAGCGGCCGGGCGCGCCGCGCCGGAGTTACAGTCGCCGGGTGCGTACCGCTCAGCAGATCCTCGCCGACTCCGCCGTGATCGCCGTCGTGGGCGCGTCCCGCGACCCGCTCAAGGCCGCGCACAGCGTGCCGTTGCAGATGCAGCGGTACGGCTGGCGGATCATCCCGGTCAACCCGACCGCCGACGAACTCTTCGGTGAGCCCGTCTACCGGTCACTGGCCGACATCCCGCACCCGGTCGACCTGGTCGACGTGTTCCGGCCGGCGGAGGACGCGGTCGAGGTGGTCCGCCAGGCGGTGGCGATCGGCGCCCCGGCGGTGTGGCTGCAACTCGGCATCGTCTCGCCGGAGGCGCGGCGGATCGCGGAGGAGGCGGGCATCGACTACGTGGAGAACCGCTGCCTGATCGTGGAGCGGGCCGCCGCCGGCCTCACCCGGCTGGGCTGACCGCTCGGGCGCCAGAGCGTCCCGGCGGTCACCGGCCGATCCCGCGTGGTGGCCGGCGTTTTCCGCGCGGACGCTTCGGAGCTGATGTCGTAGACGACTCAGCTCCACAGGCTCTGCCGAACGCACCGGCACTCCACTTACCGAGCACGGCTCGCCCTGCCGCAGAGATGCGTGCCGGTCGTACCCTTCGGCCATGTCGCTGGGTGGGTCGGGCGTTGCCGCTTCCGGAGTCGATCGGCATGGGCTCTGGGTGCGCCGTTCGGCGGCGCTCGCGGCCGCGGCGGTGGCCGCCGCTGGTGCGGGCATCGCGGCCGTCCGGATGCCGCTGGACGCGATGGACTCCGGTGCGGTGGACCTCGCCGGTTGGCTGCTCACCGGTGCGCTGCTGCTGTCGTCGCGGACCTGGTACCCACGTCGCCGGGCCCGGCTGGTGTGGCAGGTACGGGTGGCCGGGTTGCACGGCTTCGAGCCGGGTCTGGTGGCGCGGCGCTCGGCGGCCGGATGGGCCGGTCCGTTGACGGAGGTGGCCGGCGCCGCCCTGTTGTCCCTGGCGCTGCTGGCGTCGCTGCCGGACCAGGGCTGGAGCCGCGTCGTGCGCATCGTGATCGCGGTCGGCATCGCCGCGTTCGCCGGCCGGGTCGTCTACGATATGGCGCGATTCTCGGGCGCGCTCGCGTTGACGGCCAGCGGCATCCGGCAGGAACGCCGCTGGCACGACTGGTCCAACATCGACCAGGCACGCCTGCACAGGACGAAGGGCCGGGTCGACGGGGTGTACCTGCGCCCGAAGGTGTGGCTGCCGACGAAGCACGAACGGAGGGTGGGGGGCCGGACGACGGCCGTGCCGGACGAGCGGCTGCTCGCCGCGATCGACCATTTCCGGTCCCGGCCCGAGGTGCTGGCCGTCGGCCTACCGGTCACCGCACCCGGGCCGGCGCCGGCCCGGCATTGACGGCCGGTCTCCGCCGTGGCCGAAACGTCGACCGGTGACGAATCAGAGCTTGTACTCCTTGAGCAGGCCGCGGGAGATGATCGTCTTCTGGATCTCCGAGGTGCCCTCGCCGATCAGCAGGAACGGCGCCTCGCGCATCAGCCGCTCGATCTCGTACTCCTTGGAGTAGCCGTAGCCGCCGTGGATGCGGAACGCCTCCTGCACCACCTCGGCGCAGTACTCGGAGGCGAGCAGCTTGGCCATCCCGGCCTCGACGTCGTTGCGCTGGCCGGCGTCCTTGAGCCGGGCGGCGTTGACCATCAGGGCGTGGGCGGCCTCGATCTTCGTACCCATCTCGGCGAGCTTGAACGCGATGGCCTGGTGCTTCGCGAGGGGCTGGCCGAAGGTGCGGCGTTGCTGGGCGTACGCGACGGCGAGTTCGAAGGCGCGGATCGAGATGCCGCAGGCGCGGGCGGCGACGTTGACCCGGCCGACCTCGATGCCGTCCATCATCTGGTAAAAGCCCCGGCCGACCTTCTCCGCGCCGCCGAGCACGGCCGAGGCGGGCACGGTGACGCCGTCGAGCACCATCTCGGTGGTCTCGACGCCCTTGTAGCCCATCTTGTCGATCTTGCCGGGGATGGTGAGGCCGGGGGCGGTCTCGCCGAAACCGGGCTCCTTCTCCAGCAGGAAGGTGCTCATGTTGCCGTAGACCGAGTCGGCGCCGGTCTCGGTCTTGACCAGGGTGGCGACGACCGACGAGTACGCGCCGTTGGTCAGCCACATCTTCTGGCCGTTGAGCACGTAGCTGTCGCCCTCGCGGACGGCCTTCGACTTGATGGCCGAGACGTCGGAGCCGCACTCGGGCTCGGACATCGAGAACGCGCCGCGCACCTCCCCGGTGGCCATCTTCGGGAGCAGCCGGCTCTTCTGCTCGGCCGACCCGTGCTGCGAGATCAGGTACGCGACGATGAAGTGGGTGTTGACGATGCCGGAGATCGACATCCAGCCCCGGGAGAGTTGCTCGACCACCAGGGCGTAGGTGAGCAGGGACTCGCCGAGCCCGCCGTACTCCTCGTCGATGGTGAGGCCGAACAGCCCCATCTCGCGCATCCCGTCGAGGATGTCGGTCGGGTACTCGTCGGCGTGCTCCAGCCGCTGCGCGTGCGGGATGATCTCCTTGTCGGCGAACTCCCGGACGGTCTCCAGGATCGACTGCTGCACGTCGGTCAGGCCGGGCGTCTGGGCGAGTCGGGCCATCTCAGCCTCCGGGGGATCGGCGCATTACTCATGGGTAACTGAACGCTCGGTCAGTATCGGTCTCCGGGGCGGCGAGGCCAAGGTGACCAGTCCACACAACCGCTGTGAAAAGGTTCACCGCTGCGGGTAGCGTCCGGCAAGAGGGCCCATGACCGGCGCCGGCACGAGGAGGAGACCGTGACCCATCCGCCGCCGTCCGGACCGCCCGAGCCGTCCGGTTCCGAGCAGCCGCCGTCGCCCTACGAGCCGCCCCGCCCCGAGCAGCCCCCGTCGCCGTACGAGCCGCCGACGGAGCGCTCGCCCTACGCCCCGCCGCCGGACCAGTCGCCGTTCGGCCCGCCGCCGCAGGGGTCGCCGTACGGCCCGCCCGCCGACCAGTCGCCCGCCGCGCCGGCCCCCGACCAGCCGCCGTTCGGCCAACCGGGCGGCTACCCGCCCGGCCCGCAGTGGGGGCAGCAGCCGTCGTACGCCCCGCAGGTGCCGTACGGGCAGTACGGCCCGCCACCCGGCGGGCCCGGGCGTCCCACCAACGTGTTGGCGATCCTGTCGCTGGTCTTCGCGTTCGTGTTCCCGCCGGCCGGCGCGGTGCTCGGCCACGTGGCCAAGCGGCAGATCCGCGCCAGCGGCGAGGACGGCGAGCAACTCGCCACCTGGGGGCTCATCCTCGGCTACGTGTTCACCGGCCTGGGCCTGCTGGTCTGCTGCGGCTGGATCGCCCTGGTGGCCTTCGCCGGCAGCACCGGCAACGGCGGCGGCTACTGAGGCCGGGCTCAGGCTACTGGGACCGGCTCAGCGGAACTGCGCCTCGCGGACGCTGTTGCCGCCGTCGACCACGAGCATCTGACCGGTGATGTACGACGCGGCCGGCGAGCAGAGGAAGGCGATCGCGGCGGCGACCTCGTCCGGTGTGCCCGGCCGCCCGACCGGGGTGCCGAGCCCCTGCTTGATCTCGGCCATCGTGGACGCCGCGGTGTAGATGGTGCCGGGCGCGACCGCGTTCACGGTCACCCCGTCGGCGATCATCTCCATCGCGAGGGCTCGGGTCAGCCCGACCACGCCCGCCTTCGCCGCGGCGTAGGCGGCCTCGGTGGGCAGGGCGTTGACCGGCCCGGCGGTGGCGGACAGGTTGACGATCCGCCCCCAGCCGCGCTCGGCCATCCCGCCGATGAACGCCCGGCTGCACAGGAACGCGGTGGTGAGGTTGCGGTCGATCTCGCCGCGCCACTCGTCGTAGCTGAGCTGGGCGACCGGGCGGAGCACCTCCGGGCTCGCCCGGCTGGCCAGCCCGGCGTTGTTGACCAGCACCTCGACGTCGCCGAGCTGGTCGGCGACCGCGTCGGCGAGCGCGCCCACCTCGGACTCGTCGGTCAGGTCGGCGACGAAGCCGGTGACCCCCAGCTCGCTCGCCCGCTCGTGGATCCGCCGGGTGGTGGAGACGATCGCGACCCGGGCACCCAGGTCGGCGAGCCGCCGCGCGGTCGCGTAGCCGATCCCGTCGGCGCTGCCGGCCCCCGTCACCAACGCGACCCGGCCGTCGAGTCGCATGGTCACCGGCTCGGGCTGCGGGGCGGGCGCGTCCTGACCGCCCGGGGCGGCCGGCGTGGCGGCGCGGCTGCGCCGCGCGAGGCCGGGACGGCTCGCGTCCCGCCTCGGTCGGCTGCCGGAACGGTCCGCGGCGCGCGCGTCGATTGCCATGCCTGGATCCTGCCCGTTCCGGCCGGTCCGGGCAACGCGGCACCCGGAAGCAGGGGCATCGGGTTTGCCCACCGCTGGCTACCCTGACGGCGCACCCGTACCCAACGGAGAGAAGCGCATGACCAATCCCCCACCGTCCGGCGGCTGGAACGATCCGGCGTGGTCGGGCCAGCAGTCCAGCCCGCCGGTCGACCCTACGCTGCCGATCGGCGGTCAGCCGGTGCCCACGCAGCCCGGCCCGGTCGACCCGTACGCCCCGGCCGATCCGTACGCGGCCGGGCAGCAGTCGCCGGCCACCGCCCCGTACGCGCTGCCGGGCTATCCGGCGCCGGCCCCGGGCTACCCCGGTTACGGCTACGCGCCGCCGCAGAAGACCAACGGGCTGGCCATCGCGGCCCTGGTGCTCTCGCTGATCGGTCTGACGTCCTGCATCACCGCGCCGATCGGCGCGATCCTCGGGCACGTGGCGCAGAAGCAGATCCGGCTCAGCGGCGAGGGCGGCGAGGGAATGGCCAAGGCCGCCATCATCGTCGGCTGGATCCTGACCGCGCTGTTGGTGCTGTTGATCGTCTTCTACGTCGTGGCGATCGTCTTCGCCATCACCCAGAGCGGCGACACCACGTACTGATCCCGGCCGTCGACCCGCCGGCGGGTCACTCCGCCGGCGGGGTGAAGGAGGTCGTCCGGCTCATCCCGGCGGCCCGGCCCTTGGCCGAGATCACCAGGGCCATCTTGCGGGACGCTTCGTCGATCATCTCGTCGCCGAGCATCACCGCGCCGAGCCGGCCGCCCGCCTCCGAGGTGTAGTGCTCGTACGCGTCGAGGATCAGCTCGGCGTGGTCGTAGTCGGCCTGGGCCGGCGAGTAGACCTCGTTCGCCGCGTCGATCTGGCCGGGGTGCAGCACCCACTTGCCGTCGAAACCGAGCGCGGCCGAGCGCTTGGCCACCTCACGGAACGCGTCGACGTCCCGGATCTGCAGGAACGGGCCGTCGATGGCCTGCTTGTCGTGCATGCGGGCGGCCATCAGGATGCGCATCAGGATGTAGTGGTAGGGGTCGCCCGGGTAGTCCGGGATGAGCGCGCCCACGACCAGGGACTTCATGTTGATGGACGCCATGAAGTCGGCCGGGCCGAAGATGATGGTCTCCACCCGGGGTGAGGCGGCGGCGATCTCGTCCACGTTGACCAGCCCGGCGGCGTTCTCGATCTGCGCCTCGATGCCGATCCGGCCGACCTCCAGGCCGAGCGTCCGCTCCAGCTGGGTCAGGGTCAGGTCCAGCCACTGCACCTGGGCGGCGTTCTGCACCTTGGGCAGCATGACGCAGTCGAGGTTGGCGCCGGCGCCCTCGACCACGTCGATGACGTCCCGGTACGTCCACGGGGTGGTCAGGTCGTTGACCCGGACCACCCGGGTCTTGCCGGTCCAGTCGCCCTCGTTGAGCGCCGCCACGATGTTCTTGCGGGCGTCCGGCTTGGCCAGCGGTGCGACCGCGTCCTCCAGGTCGAGGAAGACCTGGTCGGCGGGGAGGCCCTGGGCCTTGCCGAGCATCTTGACGCTGGAACCGGGTACCGCGAGGCAGGACCGGCGGGGGCGACCGACTGCGGCCATGGATGCGCTCCTTCCAGCGTGCGGCGGACACGCCGACGCCAGCTGACGAAGACCGAGGAACTTAACGATCCCAAAGGGTGTTACGCCACGGTAACCTCGCGCCATGACCGGGGTGAATGGACCTGTGGAAGATCTCACTGGCCGCCGCCTGGTGGTGGTGACCGGAGCCAGCTCGGGGATCGGGCTGGCGGCGGCGGTGGACCTGGCGCGCCGCGGTGACCAGGTGGTACTGGTCGGGCGAGACCCGGCCCGGTTGCAGGCGGCCGGTGACCGGGTCCGCGAGGCGGCCGGGGAGCGCCCGGAGCTGTTCCGGGCCGACTTCGCGGTGCTGGACGACGTCCGGCGGCTGGCCGACCGGCTGCGGGCCACGTACGACCGGATCGACGTGCTGGTCAACAACGCGGGCGCCATCGTGCTGCAACCGGTCACCACCGTGGACGGGTTCGAACTCTCCATCCAGGCCAACCACCTGGCTCCGTTCCTGCTCAGCAACCTGCTGAAGGACCGGATCGGCCGGACGGTGGTGACCGCGTCCGGCGCCCACCGCAGCGGTGTGCTGGACCCGGACGACCTGAACGCCCCGCTGCGCCGGTTCCGGGCGATGACCGCGTACGGCACCAGCAAGCAGGCCAACATCCTCTTCGCCGCCGAGGTGGCCCGGCGCTGGCCGGGAATCCACGCGCACAGCTTCCATCCCGGCGTCGTCCGCACCCGGTTCGGCAACGACAGCCGGCTGGTCGCTCTCGGCATGCGGGTGCTGCCGTTCCGCAGCCCGGAGAAGGGCGCGGAGACGCTGTTGTGGCTCGTCAACTCCGACCCGGCCCGGCTGGTGAACGGGGCCTACTACTACAACCGCCGGCTGCGCCGGCCGCTCCGCAAGGCGGCCGACCCGCAGCTCGCCGCGCGGCTCTGGTCGGCCAGCGCCAAGGCCGTCGGCATCGACGACTGAACCCGGCTCGGGGTGTCCGGCGGCCCCGGCCGCTGCCATACTCCGCCTCGTGACGACGACGGGACACGATCCGAACACGCCGGCCCTGCACCTGGGCGGCGAGGACGCCGACCTGGCCGCAAGGATCGACCGGGAGCTGACCGCCTTCAACAACGCCGCCACGGGCGCGGACGACGAGGCCGGGCTCTCCGTCCGGGTCACCGACGCCGACGGGGAGCTGGTCGCCGGCCTGACCGGCTGGACCTGGGGCGGGCGGGCCGGGATCAACACGATGTGGGTGCGGGCGGACCGCCGGCGCGAGGGCTGGGGCGGCCGGTTGCTGCGCGCCGCCGAGGAGGAGGCCCGCCGGCGGGGCTGCACCGAGATCTCGGTGGCGTCGTTCTCCTTCCAGGCGCCGCACTTCTACCGGCGGCACGGCTACAGCGACACCGGCATCCGGGACGGCATCCCCGGCGGTCACGTCGACCACCACTTCTGGAAGTCGCTGGCGGCGGACCCGGCCGACACCCTGCGGCTGGTCGCGCTGGTCGAGATGACCGACCCGGCGGCCGGGCAGCGGTACGAGGACGCGGTGCTCGCCCTGCTCGGCCGGCACGGCGGGCGGCTGGAGCGGCGGCTGCGCACCGACGACGGCGGCACCGAGGTGCACGTGATCCGTTTCGTCAGCCGGACCGGTCTCGAGACCTTCCTCGCCGACCCGGAACGGGTGGCGTTGCGGGCCGCGCTCGGCGACGCCGCACCGGTCACCCGCGTGCTCCCGGTGCGGGACGTCTGACCGGCCGCCCCCGGGCCGGCTGCCCCGGGGCGTCGCGCACGTCCCGAGGCGGCGGGCTCAGCGGCTGGCCAGGCGTCGGCTGCGCCAGCGGCGGACCAGGAGGAACAGCGGGACGACCACCGCCGCCGCACCGACCAGCCCGAGGGCGACCAGCCAGAACGGCAGCGGGCCGTACTCGGGGCGGCCGGACTCGCGTACCGCGCCGTCGACCGCGAGGTCGGCGGCGACGGACAGCTCCGTGATGCCGGCCGGCGTGCGGAAGAGCACCTCCGGCGCCGAGGCGCCCCGCCGCAGCAGCACCAGCTCGACCGCGTCGGTGCCCGGCTCGTGGTAGGGACCCCAGGCGATGTCGTGGTCCTCCGGCTGGTCCACCGCGTCCGGGCCGGGCACCCCCACCAACGCCACCGCCTCGTCCGCCGAACGCCAGCCGAGCACCTGGACGTACGAGCGGGAGCGCAGCTCCGGGAAGGCCGGCGCGGTCCGCGGGGCGGTGTCGGTGACGGACCGGGTCACCAGCCGCCAGGTGCGCGGGTACGACGGCACCGGGCAGTCGGTGCAGCGGGAGCGCTCCACCACGGCCACCGACCCGCCGTCCGGGGACCAGGACCCGGCGCCGGCGAGCCGTCCGCCGGCCAGCGGCAGCCGCCGGTACGGCTCGGCGGTGCGGTCGGCGCCCGCGTCGGCGATGCGGGTCAGCCACACCTCGTCACGGACCTGGAGGGCCAGCACCTCGCCGTCGGGCGAAAGCGCCGCGGTGCGTCCCGGCGGGATCCAGGCGTTGCCGACCGGTACCCGCAGCACGTCGGTCCGGCGCTCCCGGTCGTACACGCCGACATACGGGGTGGCGTACGTGTTCGGCGGGGTGAACGTGGCGTCCTCGTCGGCGTAGGCCAGTCGGACACCGTCCGGCGCGAACGCGAGCGGGTAGCCGTCCACGGCGTCCGGAGTGGGCCGTCCGGACGTCAGGTCGAGCAGTCCGGTGCCGGTCCAGGCGTACCGGCCGTCCGGGGAGAGCAACGTGTCGAAGCCGGCGGTCGTGTAGGCGCCGTCCAGCACCCGGTACCGGTCGGCGTCGGCGGCCACCACGCCCTGCCGGGTCTCGTTCCAGCCGGTGCGGACGGCCGGGCCGCCGAAGAGCATCGCCGCGGCGCCCGGGGCCGAGTCGTGCACCGTGGCGGTGCGCAGCGGCGGGGCGACGAGCCGGGTGGGCAGCCCGGGGGCGTCGAGACGCGGCACCGCGGGCGCCGGCAGCGGGGGCGGTCGCAGCGCGTACCCGGTGGCGATCAGCAGGACCAGGACGGCGAGCGCCCCGGCCGCGGCGGCCCGGCGACGTCGGTGCCGGCGGCGGGCGGCGTCGAAGAGCGCGTCCGGTACGGCGGCGGGCGGCACCCCGTCCGCCAGGTGGCGCAACGCCTCGGTCAGTCTCGTCGTCACCGCTTCACCTCCGCCGGGGTTCCGCCGACCAACTCGGCCAGCTCGGGGGCGAGGACGCGCAGCCGGGCGAGGGCGTGCCGGGTCTGGCTCTTGACGGTGCCGACCTGGCAGCCGAGCAGCGCCGCGGTTTCCGACTCGGAGCGGTCCTCGTAGTACCGCAGCACCAGCACCGCGCGCTGCCGTGCGGTCAGCCGGGCGAGCGCCCCGCGCAGCACCAGCCGCAGGTCGGCGTCCTCGCCGGTGCGGGCCGTCCGGTCCGGCACGACCGGCGCGAGCTGTTCCGGCGGACGCGCGCGGCGCCACCGCCACCAGCTCGCCGCCTGGGTGCAGAGCACCCGGCGCAGGTACGCGCCCGGATCGTCGATCCGCTCCCAGCGCACCGCGACGCGGGCCAGTGACGTCTGCACCAGGTCCTCGGCGTGGTGCCGGTCGCCGGTCAGCAGGTACGCGAACCTGGTCAGCCCGGCGATCTCGGCCCGCACGAACTCGGCGAAGCCGATCCGGGCCCGGTCCTCAGTCGTCACGTCGCCCCTCCTCACCCGCACAGACGCCGAGCGGACCCGCTGTGGAGGGAACCGTACCGGTGCCGGCTAGTGGTCGAGGTGCACCGGCAGGTTGGTCACCACCACGCCAGGCAGCGGACGCAGGGCGCGGCGCAGCCGCTGCTCGGTCCGGCTGTGCAGCGGCCGGTGCCACCGGCTGCGGACCACCACCTCGGGCACGACCACGGTGAGCAGCACCTCGGGCCGGGTGGTGTGCAGAGCCTCCAGGTAGTGGGCGAGCGGCCCGATCACGGCCCGGTACGGCGACACGATCGTCTCCAGCCGCACGTGGTCGCCCCAGGCCCGCCACTGTTCACGGAACCGGTCCGCCTCGGGGTCCTCGGGCGCGATGTGGACGGCGAGGGTCGGCTGGCCGAGCGAGACCGCGTACGCGAGGGCCCGCAGCGCGGCGCGGTTCAGGCGGGCGACCGGCACGACCACCAGGTGTCGTACCTGCTGCGGGAGTTCCTGGGCCTCGCCCGGCGCACCCGGTTCGGCCGCGCCGGGCAGCGGCGCCGGGGCGGTGGCCGGCCCGGGGCCGTCCGGCGACGGGTGCAGCGCCAGCGACCGGTTCAGCATCCGGTAGTGCCGGTGGATGGCCAGCGACAGCAGGACGAGCAGCGGCACGGCGAGCACCACCACCCAGGCGCCCTCGGTGAACTTGCTGAACGCGGCGGTCACCAGGACCAATCCGGACAGGGTGCCGCCGACGGCGTTCACGACCGCCCGGCGGCGCCACCCCCGCCCGCGCCGCCGGTGCCAGTGCACCACCATGCCGGCCTGGGAGAGGGTGAAGGCGAGGAAGACCCCGACCGCGTAGAGCGGAATCAGCGACTCGGTGTAGCCGCGGAACGCCACGAAGACCACGCCGGCCGCGAGCGCTAGCGCGACCAGGCCGTCGCTGAAGGCCAGCCGGTCGCCCATGTGCAGGAACCGCCGCGGGGCGTGACCGGCCCGGGCCATGAAGAACAGCAGCCGGGGAAAGCCGGCGAACGCGGTGTTCGCGGCCAGCAGCAGGATCAGCGCTGTGGTCGCCTGCACGATGCCGTACCAGGGTCCGGCCGGGAAGGTGGCTCGGGCCAGCTGGGACAACAGCGTCGCCTCCGGGGTGGGCACCAGCCCGTTGAGGTGGATCAGCACGGTGAGCCCCACGAAGAGCAGCACCAGCATCCCGACCATCCAGCCGAGGGTCGTGCGGGCGTTGCGCCACTCCGGCGGACGGAACGCCGGCACCGCGTTCGAGACGGCCTCGATGCCGGTCATCGACACCGCGCCCGAGGCGAAGGCCCGCAACACCAGCAGCAGGCCCACCCCCTCGACGACCGGCACCGGCGGCGGCGCGACCGGGGCGAAATCCCGTGCGCCCGCGCGGGCATAGCCGACCACGAGCACCGCCAGCAGCGCGAAGACGAAGGCGTACGTGGGCCAGACGAAGAGGTTGCCCGCGGCCCGTACGCCGCGCAGGTTGCCGGCGAGCAGGACGGCGATGGTCAGCACCCCGAGCGGCACGGCGAACTCGGCCAGCCGGGGCATCGCCGAGGTCACCGCGTGCACCCCGGCCGCCACCGAGACCGCCACGGTGAGCACGTAGTCCACCATCAGGCCGGCCGCCGCGGCGAGCCCCGGCCGGGCACCGAGGTTGTCGGTGGCCACCACGTACGAACCGGCGCCGTGCGGGTAGGCGACCACGGTCTGCCGGTAGGAGAGGCCGACGGCGACCATGAGCACGGCCAGCACGGCGGCGAGCGGCAGCGACAGTCCGAGCGCGCCGCTGCCGGCCAGCACCAGCACGGCCAGCATCGCCTCCGGCCCGTAGGCCACCGAGCTGAGCAGGTCGGAGGAGAGCACCGGGAGGGCCACCAGCTTCCGCATCCGCTCGTAAAGCACCGCCGTACTCCGCAACGGCGGCCCGAAGAGCGCTCGCCGGAGCCGGCCCAGCTCCCGGCCGAGCCGGGTCCCCGGCACGTTCGCCGGCTCGGTCGCGACCAGCTCGCCGGGCTCGCCCACCTGGAACATCGCGATCGGAGCGAGGCGGCCGAACCGGCCGGGAGCGGGCTCGCCGGGGTGCCGA
Organism: Micromonospora sp. WMMD812; assembly: GCF_027497215.1. Taxonomy (NCBI): domain Bacteria; kingdom Bacillati; phylum Actinomycetota; class Actinomycetes; order Micromonosporales; family Micromonosporaceae; genus Micromonospora; species Micromonospora sp. WMMD812. The sequence continues at coordinate 3,989,745 of NZ_CP114904.1, forward strand.
CGCAGGGTGGGATCGATCGGCAGGTCGCCGGAGGGCCGGGACGGTCCGGCCGCCCGCCACTGCTCGCCGATCCGGCGCAGCGCCCCCAGTTCCTGCTCGTCGAGCGGCGGGAACTCGGCCGAGGGTGTGACGACCGTCCCCGGCTCGCCCTTCTCGTCAGCTCCGCCGTCGCGCCGCCCCATCCCCGCCTTCCTCGCGCCTGCCTCCCCCCGCACTGTCACCGAAAGCGCACCGTCCGGTGGCGGAATGACGACTCTTCGGCGGGAAAGTGCTCCTCCCGAGGCCGAGCCGAGTCGGTCGGGGGTGCGTGGCGGGTCAGCGGGGGCGACCACGCCGGTGGGTCAGTCCGAGGCCGCGGCGGCGTCCGCGGGGACCGGCCCGGTGCGACGGCCGGCGCGGGCGCCGCCGAGCACCACCACGGCCACCCCGGCAAGCAGCAGCGCCAGGCCGGGCAGGGCGAGCGGACGCGGCAACTGGCGGAGCCAGACCCAGCCGATCAGGGCAGCCCCCGGCGCCTCCAGCAGGACCAGCACGCTGACCGTGGTCGCGGAGACCCGACGCAGCGCGTAGTTGAACATCGAGTGTCCGAGCAGCTGGGCGCCCGCCACCAGGGCGAGGATGGCCAGCCAGGTCCGGCCGTCGAAGCCGGTGAGCCGCACCCCTCCGACCAGGCAGACGCCCAGCAGGATCAGCGCGCAGACGCCGTAGCAGATGGTCGTGTACGTGGTGGTACTGATGCTGGCCCGGGCCCGCTCCCCGAACGCGGTGTAGACGGCGGCGAACATCCCGCCGGCCACCGCCAGCAGGTCGCCGGCGAACGCGCGCCCGGACGCGGCGAAGTCGGCGCCGGTGGCGACGACGGCGCCGGCCACCGCCACCCCGATGCCGGCCCAGACCACCACCGGGAGCCGGCGCCCCTGGGCGCGGGCGATCAGCCCCTGCCAGACCGGCTGGGTCGCGCCCAGGGCCGTGGCGGCCGCGACCGAGGTGAGCTGGGCGCTCGGCATCCACGTCGCGAAGTGGGCGGCCAACGCGACGCCGGACAGCACGCAGTACCAGCCCTCGCGCCGCCCCGCGCCCACGGTCAGCGCCCGGAACTCGGCGCGACGCCGGGCGGCCGAGAACGGGCCGAGCACGGCGACCGACAGCATGTTGCGCCAGAACGCGATCGCCAGCGCCGGGGCGGCCGCGAAGGCGACCAGCGGCGCGGACGACGAGACGGCGACGACGGCGAGGGCCACCGCGCCGGTGGTCACCGGATCGAGCGGCGGGCGGTGCTGAGGGAGTGACACGGAGAGCAATCCTCACATGCGCCGGGCCACCACGGACCGTCAACGCTCGGTTACGATCATGCGGTCCGCGCCGGCGACACCCCACGCCCGGAGGCGCTCCCCCATGCCCAGGTACCAGGCCGTACTCTTCGACTTCTTCGGCACCCTGACGTCGTCCGTCCAACGTGGCGAGGCCCACCACGGCACGGCCGAGCTGCTGGGCTGCTCCCTCGACACGCTCACCGACGTGCTCAACCGGACGTTCTACCAGCGGGCCACCGGGCAGCTCGGCAACGCCGAGGCGACCCTGCGTTGGGTCTGCGCGCAGGCGGGTGTGCACCCGTCGCCAGCCGCGGTACGGGCGGCGGTGGTGTCCCGCCACCGGGCGGTACGCGCGGACACCCGGCTGCGCCCCGACGCGGCGCCGACACTGGCCGCGCTGCGCGCGCGGGGTCTGCGCACCGGGCTGATCAGCGACTGCACCCACGAGCTGCCGGCGTTCCTCCCGCAGCTGTCGATCGACCCGCTGCTCGACGCCCGGGTCTTCTCGGTGCAGGTGGGGCGGTGCAAGCCGGACCGGGCGCTCTACCTGGCGGCGTGCCGCCGGCTCGGCATCGCCCCGGAGAGCTGCCTCTACGTTGGCGACGGTGGCAGCCAGGAGCTGACGGGGGCGGAGCGGGTGGGGATGAGCGCGGCCCGGCTGGCGGCTCCCGACCTCGCCGAACACATGGTCTTCAACGCCGACCTGGACTGGACCGGCCCGGTCCTGGGCTCACTTCTCGACGTGGTCGACCTGGTCGACGCCGCGGCGACCTCAGCGGTCAGCGAAGGCGAGCGGGCGGCGGGCGCGGCGGCGACGGTCAGCGGCGGCGCACCCGGTGCAGCCGGAACGGCCGACGAGTCGCCCGCACCGCCAGCGACTCCCGGGGCGGCTCGGCCAGCGATCCGGTGGGGAGCGCGTCGCCGGCGAGCGGCTCGCCAGCCGGGGTGAGCCGGTTCAGCGCACAGCCCTCGTCCGCCCACCGCCGCACCAGCTCGGCGGCCGGCCCGGTCGCGTTCAACCGCTTCGCCGCGACCAACGGCGCGAGGGTCTCCCAGTCCTCGGTGCCCGGCCGCACCCGCGTGACCCGCGCCGGCCAGGTCACGATCCGGCCGCCGTGGTCACCGCGCATCGTGACCTGCGCCTGCGTCGCGTCCGCGAGCCCGGGGGCGGCCTGTTCGCCAGGCCCGCTGACCACGACCAGCGCCCCCTCCAGCGGGGCGCACCACAGCGCCACGGCCGGGCCGCCGGCGCTCACCCAGGCCACCGCGGCCTTCTTGATCACCTCGTCGACCAGGGGCGTGCTGTTCCACCCGTCCTCGTCCGTCACAGCCGCATCCTCTCCCACCGGGCGGGTGCCCGTCAGCGTGGCGTGCCGATCCGGGGCGCTCAGCCGAGGAACGGCGGCACCATGATCTCGCCCCGGGCGACCGGGACGACCTGGCCGGCGACCGTCGCGCCCACCGCCGTGCCGTTCTCGGCGGTCACGGTGCAGGCCAGCGAGGAGGGCCGGTTGATCTCGACGCCCTGGCTGACGGCGTACGACGAACGACCGTCGCCGGGCAGCAGGCCGCTGGCCACCAGCCAGACGCCGAGACCGAGCGCGGCCGAGCCGGTCGCCGGATCCTCCGGGATGCCGAGCCCGGGCACGAAGACCCGGGCGTGCGCGGTTTGCGCGGTGGCGTCCCAGGAGAAGACGCTGACGTGCTCCACCCCGTACCGCTGTGCCGCCGCCGCGTTCGGCCGTGCCCGGGCCACCGCGTCCGGGCGGACCGGGAGGTACGGGAACTCGAGCCCGCACCCGGCGACCCGCGGCGCCGGGCCGGCGTGGTCGGCCGGGGTGAGCCCGGCGATCTCCAGCAACGGCTCCGGGTCCAGCTCGGGGCCGAGGGTCGGGAGGCCGCCGGTCAGCGTGGCCCCGGTCGCGGTGACCTCGATCGGGAGCACGCCGGCCTCGCACTCCTGGGTGACCGGCCCGGCGTCGAACAGGCCCCGGCGACTCGCGGTCACCGCGGCGCCGACGCTCGGATGGCCGGCGAACGGCAGTTCCGCCACGGGGGTGAAGATCCGGGCGCGGTAGGTGGCGCCGACCTGGGTGGGGGGCAGCACGAACACTGTCTCGGAGAGGTTGAACTCCAGCGCGAGCGCCTGCATCTGATCAGCGGCGAGGCCTTCGCCGCCGAACACCACGGCCAGCGGGTTGCCGGCGAACGGGCGGTCGGTGAAGACGTCCACGATCTCGTACGCCAAGGTCGACATGCTGATAAACACTAGGCGCTTAGGCTGGTGCCCGTGAGTACCCCGACCCGGGTCTACATCGCCCGTCTCGCCGGAGTCGCCGTCTTCGACCCCAACGGCGACCAGGTGGGCCGGGTCCGTGACGCGGTGGCCCGGCTCCGGTCGACCCAGCGGCCGCCCGAGGTGGTCGGGCTCGTCGCCGAGATGCCGCTGCGGCGGCGCATCTTCCTCTCCCTCAACCGGATCACCTCGATCGACGCCGACGCGATCGTGTTGGGCAGCGGCACGCTCAACCTGCGCCGCTTCGAGAAGCGCCCGAACGAGCTGCTGGTGCTCCAGGAACTGCTGGACCGGCGGGTGCAGGTCGACCCGGGCGGCCAGAACGGCACGGTGGTCGACGTGGCGATGGAGTGCAGCCGGGGCGGGGAATGGTCGCTCACCCGGGTCGCCGTCCGCGAGCAGACCGGTCGGCTCACCCGCCGTGGTCATCTGCACCAGGTCGACTGGGACCGGGTACGCGGGCTGAGCGGCATCGCCGACGACCGGGGAACGGCCAATCTGCTCGCGGTGCTGGAGGACATGCGCCCGGCCGACCTCGCCAACGCCCTGCAGGACCTGCCGGACGCCCGGCGCAACGAGGTCGCCGCGGCGCTGGACGACGAGCGCCTGGCGGACGTGCTCAGCGAGCTGCCCGAGCACGACCAGGTGGAGATCCTCGCCGCGTTGGACCGGGAACGGGCCGCCGACGTGCTGGAGGAGATGGACCCGGACGACGCCGCCGACCTGCTCAGCGAGTTGCCCCCGCCGGAGCAGGACGTGCTGCTCGACCTGATGCAGCCGGACGAGGCCGACCCGGTGCGGCAGCTGCTCAAGTACAGCCCGGGCACGGCCGGCAGCGTCATGACCTCCGAACCGGTGATCCTGCCGCCGGACGCGACCGTCGCCGAGGCGCTGGCGCGGATCCGGGAGCCGCAGCTCTCTCCCGCCGTGGCGGCGCAGGTCTTCGTGACCCGGGCGCCGATGACCACTCCGACCGGGCGCTACCTGGGCATGGTGCACTTCCAGCGGCTGCTCCGCGAGGCGCCGGCCGACATGCTCGGCGGCGTGGTGGTCAACGACATCGACCCCCTGCGGCCGACCACCCCGCTGCCGGAGATCACCCGCCGGATGGCCACGTACGACCTGGTCGCCATGCCGGTGATCGACCGGAACAACCGGCTGGTCGGCGCCGTGACGGTCGACGACGTGCTGGACCACTCGCTGCCGCGTGACTGGCGGGAACGGGATGCCAGCCCCGTCCCGGGCTCCGCCGCGACGCTGGACGGCGCGGATGGCTGAGCAGCGGCGGGCGCAGCGGCTGGACCAGCCGCGCGAGCCCCGGGCCGTCAAGCTGCCCCGGTTCGACCCGGAGGCGTTCGGCCGCTGGTCGGAGGGGATCGCCCGGAGCATGGGCACGGCGAACTTCATCGTCTACATGACGGTCGTGATCGGGCTCTGGTTCGCCTGGAACACCCTGGCCCCGCCCGCGGTGCGGTTCGACCCGTACACCTTCACGTTCCTCACCCTGGTGCTGTCGTTGCAGGCCAGCTACGCGGCGCCGCTGATCCTGCTGGCGCAGAACCGGCAGGCGGACCGGGACCGGGTGGCGCTGGAGGAGGACCGGCGGCGGGCGACCGCGCAGAAGGCGGACACCGAGTACCTGGCGCGGGAGATCGCGGCGCTGCGGATCGCGATGGGCGAGGTGGCCACGCGGGACTTCCTGCGCACCGAGCTGGCCCGGCTGGCCGAGGAGCTGGACGAGGCGGGCCAGCGCCGGCAGCGGCTCGAGCGGCGCCAGCAGGACAGGCAGGAGCGGGGCGCGCCCCGGACCGGCGGTGGCGAGGGTCTGGACGAGCCGCGGGACGAGGTGGACAGCGACCGCACCGGAAACTTTTGAACGCCGCGCGCCTCAAGGGGCCAGGCGAGCGGCGTTCGTCTCGATCGTCCCACTTCGCCGGGTGGCCGTCCAGCCCCCGGACGGGGCTCGTCCGCCGCCATCGATTCGCTCACACCGGCACCCGCTGCGGCGGTCGGGGATCGCCGCCGACGTAGCATTGCCGTCATGTCAGCACCCGTCAGCACCGTCGAGGACGCGATCCAGGCCGCCCTGGCCACCGTCAACGACCCGGAGATCCGTCGGCCCATCACCGAGCTGGGCATGGTCCGGTCCGCCGTGATCGGCTCGGACGGCGTGGTACGGGTCGAGCTGCTGCTCACCGTCGCCGGCTGCCCGCTGAAGGACAAGCTGCGCGCGGACATCACCGCCGCGGTCGGCGCGGTTCCGGGCGTGACCGGCGTGGAGATCGAGTTCGGCGTGATGAGCCCGGAGCAGCGCCAGTCGCTCCAGGCGAAGCTGCGGGGCGGGAACGCGGCCGCGGAGCCGGTGATCCCGTTCGCCCAGCCCGGTTCCCGCACCCGCGTTTACGCGGTGGCCAGCGGCAAGGGTGGCGTCGGCAAGTCCAGCGTGACGGTGAACCTGGCCGCGGCCCTGGCCGCCCGCGGGCTCTCCGTCGGCGTGGTCGACGCGGACATCTACGGTCACTCGGTGCCCCGGATGCTCGGCGCGGACGGCCGACCGACCCGGGTCGAAGACATGATCATGCCCCCGCAGTCGCACGGCGTGAAGGTCATCTCGATCGGCATGTTCACCGCCGGCAACGCGGCCGTGGTGTGGCGCGGCCCGATGCTGCACCGGGCGCTGCAGCAGTTCCTCGCGGACGTCTACTGGGGCGACCTGGACGTGCTCCTGCTCGACCTCCCCCCGGGCACCGGCGACGTGGCCATCTCGCTGGCCCAGCTGCTGCCCAACTCGGAGATCCTCGTGGTGACCACGCCGCAGGCCGCCGCCGCCGAGGTGGCGGAGCGGGCCGGCGCGATCGCGCTGCAGACCCACCAGCGGGTCGTCGGCGTCATCGAGAACATGTCCTGGCTGGAGCTGCCGGACGGCTCCCGGATGGAGATCTTCGGCGCGGGCGGGGGACAGACGGTCGCCGAGTCGCTGAGCCGGACCATCGGCGCCCAGGTGCCGCTGCTCGGGCAGATCCCGCTGGACACCCGGGTCCGCGAGGCCGGCGACGCGGGCAACCCGATCGTGCTGGCCGAGCCGGACTCGCCGGCCGCGGTGGCGCTGGGCACGGTGGCCGACCGCCTCGCCGTCCGGCGCGAGTCCCTGCTGGGCAAGCCCCTCGGCCTCAAGCCCTCCAACCGCTGACCCGACGCCACACCAAGATTCGACCAGCAGCCAAGGGCGCGCGGCACCACTGGGCGGCGCGACCCCGGGCCGGTTTTCGTGACGTGGCCGGCTCCGCTCTGGGCGCGACGGGTCGACGTGCCTGCGGGTGTCCTTTAGAGCTGATATCGCAAACGATTCATCCGCTCGCCGGCGGCAGCGGGGTCAGCGGGTCCCACGCGTGCGCCCGGTAGACGTCGACCGCCTCGACGCCACCCAAGGCCGGCGTCAGCGCCAGCGCAGCGCAGCGTCAGCCACCTAGCTTCAGCCAGCGAGGCACGAACGCGACACGCTGCGCAAACGCCGTTGCGGGTGAGCATCTCGCCGAAGACGATCCACGGCTGGCGGCCCATCACCGGTCCGTCAAATCCGCGGGGCAGCACGCAGCGCCTGGCGCGCGTGATGACGCAGGCGACTCAGCTCTCAAGGACGCGACCCACACATCCCCGGGCGACGCCGGCCGGGCTCGCGACGGCTCGCGGCGGGACGGATCAGGTGGCGTCGTCGTAGCTGGCGCGCTGGGCGGGTGCGGAGGCGCCTCCGGTGGCGGTTGCCGGCCGGCCGCCGTTCGACCGGAGGTCGGCCGCCTCGGCCACGTCCTTCAGGTCGTTGTGCACACCGGTGACGTCCGCGCGCAGGTTGTCGTAGACGCCCTGCAGCGGCTTCCGGATCGCCTGCTCGTCCTCCTCGCTGAGGAGGTGCTTGCGGATGAACGCCTTCGGGTGCAGGTCCTCCAGCTGGATGTCGGTGCCGAGCTCCCGACTCAGGTCGCCGGTGGCGTTGCGGGCCATGTTGCGCAGGTTGCGCACCAGGCGCAGACCGTCGTTGATGACCGCCGGCAGCCGGTCACCGAAGATCAGCAGCGCCAGGAGCAGCAGCGCACCGATCTCCCACCAGTTCAGGTTCTCGAACATGCGGCGGGCCTCCTCTCGGCATCCGCAGCAAGACTACGCACGTCGGGGACGGACCGGGGAGGGGGTGACGAGGTCCTCACTTGGCATCCGCGGCGAGCGTCACCGAGGCATTCTGCCGGCTCGATCCCCGGCGGTACTCGACGGTGACCACCGAGCCGGGCGCGAACTTGCGCACCAGCGCGATCAGGTCGGGCGGCTCGCTCATCGGCCGGCCGTTCAACCGCAGGATCACGTCGCCGGCCTTCAGCCCGGCTCCGGCCGCCGGCCCGGACGGCTCGACGCTCGCCAGGCGTACGCCGCCGCCGGCCACGCCCGCCCCCGGGCCACCGACCTGGGCGCCGATCACCGTACGCCGAGCCTTGCCGGTGCCGATGATGTCCTGGGTCACCCGCTTGGCCTGGTTGATCGGGATGGCGAACGCGAGCCCGATGTTGCCCGCCTCCTGCCCGTCGGAGACCAGCGACTTGATCGTGGAGTTCACCCCGACCACCCGGCCGGCCGCGTCGACCAGCGGCCCGCCGGAGTTGCCGTGGTTCACCGCCGCGTCGGTCTGGATGGCGGCGTAATAGCGGACCGGACCGCCCGGCTCGCCGGCCTGCATCGTCCGGTCCAGGGCGCTCACGATGCCGGCGGTGACCGTGTTGGCCAGCGAGAGCGGCGAGCCGATCGCCAGGACCGGATCGCCGACGGCCAGCGCCTCGGAGTCGCCGAACTCCACCGGCCGCAGCCCGGTGCGGTCCACCTTGATCACGGCGACGTCCGACTCCGGGTCCTGCCCGATCACCGTCGCGGGGGCGGAACTGCCGTCGTTGAAGACCACCGAGGCCTTGCCGGTCCCGCCGGCGACCACGTGGTCGTTGGTGATCACGTGCCCGTCGGCGCTCACGACGAAGCCGGAGCCCTCGCTCGTCCCGCCGAGGCTGCTCACCCGGACGGTCACCACGCTGGGCAGGACCCGTTCGGCGACCCCGGCCAGCGACTCCGGCTTGCGCTGGGCGAGCCCGGGCGGCTGAGCCGGGTCTGCGCCCAGCACCGTGCCGGCCCCGGCGCCGCCACGGACCGCGAACGCGTAGCCGAGCGCGCCGCCGAGCGTGCCGGCGAGCAGCGCCGTCACCAGGGGGATCAGCAGCAGTTGGCGGAGCGCGGGCCGGCCGGGAGCGTCGGGGTCGGTGACCGGCTCGGGCTGCGTCCCGGTGTCGATCGCCGCGGGGACGACCACCGCGGCCGGCGCCGCCGGATCCCGCCAGGGGTCGGCCAGCGCATCGGACCACCAGGGCGACGCGGTGCCGTCCCCGGCGCTGCCCGCGGCGCCCGACGCCGGCGGGGTGCCCGCCCCCGGTGGTCCCCCCGGAGCCGAAGCCTCACCGGGCCGGCGCCAGTCCCAGCCGTCGGTCACGTCGGTGCCTCCCAGTCCGTCCCCCGGCTCCCGCCGTACGGCCCGACGACACACGCGCCGGGGCCGCGACTGGCGGGACACCGCTTCCAGGATTGCACGGATGTCCGGGTTGGGGTCACCGGTTGCCACCGGCGTGATCCAGTAGGCCGGATGCGCGGCTGCGCCCGCGACACGCCGCCTCTAGGCTCATAGCGCCAACCCGCCCCCCGCACCACTCGCCGCCCGGAGGTGCCCCATCGCCACGGTCGCCGGTTCCGGGAGTTCCACGAGCCCGGCCCTGCAGTTCGCCGAGCAGTACGTCACCGAGGACCTCGTGCTGCGTACCGCCCGCAGTATCGCCCGCGAGGTGGGCCTCGACGCGGTGACGCCCGGCTCGGGCGCCGCGCTGCGGCTGCTCGCCGCGGCCGGCAACGCCCGCGCCGTGGTCGAGATCGGCACCGGCACCGGCGTGAGCGGCGTCTGGCTGCTGCGCGGGATGCGCGCGGACGGCGTGCTCACCACGATCGACGTCGAGGTGGAGCACCAGCGGATCGCCCGACGGATCTTCGCCGAGGCGGGCTTCGCCGCGGGCCGGACCCGGATCATCACCGGTCGTGCCCTGGACGTGCTGCCCCGACTCGCCGACGGGGCGTACGACCTCGTCTTCGTGGACGCCGAGGCGACAGGGTTCCACGCCTGCGTCGACGCCGCGCTGCGGCTGCTGCGCCCCGGCGGCGTGCTCGCGCTCAACGGCACGCTGGCCGGCGGCCGCATCGGCGACCCGGCCGCCCGGGACGCCGAGACGGTGACCGTACGGGAGACGATCAAGGCGATCCGGGAGTCGGAGCACTGGATCCCGGCGCTGCTGCCGGTCGGGCACGGGCTGCTGGCCGCGGTCAAGTGCTGAGCCTCCCCGGCGGGCGGCCGGCCCGTCGGGGTGGGGCTCCGTCGGCCGGTCAGCCCAGCGTGGCAAGCCAGCGCAGCAGGGAGCGTACGCCCCAGCCGGTCGCGCCCTTGGTCAGCTCCGCGTCGTCGGATTCGGCCCAGGACGGCGCGGACATGTCCACGTGCAGCCAGCGATCGCGCAGGTCGCCGGTGAACTCGCGCAGGAAGAGCGCGGACGTGACGGATTTGGCCGGCTCGGGCGCGCTGTACAGGTCGGCCACCTCGCTGCCCAGGTACTCGACGTAGTCGGTGGGCAGCGGCATCCGCCAGGCCGCCTCGCCGGCCGCCTCGATCGCCGCGAGCACGTCGGCGGCGAGCTGGTCGTTCTCGCTGTAGAGGGCGCCGGTGCGCTTGCCCAGCGCCACGGCGTTCGCGCCGGTCAGCGTGGCCAGGTCGACCAGCAGGTCCGGCTTGAGCCGCGCGACGGCGTACGCGAGCGCGTCGGCGAGCACCAGCCGCCCCTCGGCGTCGGAGTTGGTGGACTCGCTGGTCAACCCGCCGTAGTGCCGGATCACGTCGCCGGGACGGAAGGCCGCACCGCTGACCGCGTTCTCGGCGAGCGGCGCCAGCGCGGTGACCCGGACCGGGAGGCGCAGCGCGGCCGCGCCGAGGGTGGCGGCGACCACCGCGGCCGCGCCGCCCATGTCCTTGCGCATCAGCTTCATCGCCGGCACCGGCTTGATGGAGATGCCGCCGGTGTCGAAGGTGATGCCCTTGCCGACCAGCACCACGTGCGTGGTCGCGCCGGCCGGGCGCCAGTCCAGTTCGACCAGGCGCGGGCCGCTGGCCGATCCGCCGCCGACGGCGAGGATGCCGCCGAAGCCCTCGGCCGCCAGTTCGGCCGGTTCGCGTACCCGCAGGTGCAGGTCGGGCGCCCCGACGGCGCGCTCGGCGACCTGCGCGGCGAACCACTCCGGGTTCTTCACCGAGGACGGGGTGTTCGTGAGGTCGCGGGCCCACCGCGTCATCCGGGCGGTGGTGCGCGCCGTCTCGGTCACGGCCAGATACCGGTCCGGGTCGCCGACCAGCAGGTCGACCCCGGCGAGCGCCGGCACCTCGCCGGCGTCGGTCAGCCGGAAGCGGTAGGAGGCGAGCAGCAGCCCCTCGTGGAGACCGCGGACGGCGGCCGGAGACGCGTCGCCCGGCAGCGCGATCGTGATGTGCGTCTCATCCTTGGCGGTGCGGGCGATCGCGGCGCCGGCCCGCCGCCAGCCCGTCTCGTCGCCGCCGCCCACCCCGGCCAGGACCAGCACGCCGGGCGTGCCCCCCGGACGCAGATGGGTGCGGACCTCACCGGCCCGGCCGGTGAGCCGGGCGGCGGGGGCCAGCGCGGTGGCCTCGTCGGCGACGCCGTCGGGGAGTGTCACCGCGGCGGGGAGCGGCACGGCCGGAGCGTCGCCGCCCGCCTCCGTCCCGGCCGGTCGGATGGGCAGGACGAGGGTGTCGAGCCGTTCGGGCTCGGCTACCAGACGGATGGCGAGCACGCGGGACCGTACCTCCAGAAATGGGTTCGCGGAGCGGGACATCCCGACGCTCCGCACCGGTGATGCCCTGAGCCACCGGCACCGGCCGGTGGCTCAGGGTATGACGAACCGTCCGGACGGCGGCCGCCGTCCAAACCATTCCTCGATCAGCCGGCGGCCGCCTTCAGCGCGTCACCGAGCGCGTTGGCCTCGTCCGGAGTCATCTCGACGACGAGCCGGCCACCGCCCTCCAGCGGGACCCGCATGACGATGCCGCGGCCCTCCTTGGTGACTTCCAGCGGACCGTCGCCCGTCCGCGGCTTCATCGCCGCCATGTTGTCTCCCCTCAGACCTACACCAGGGTCGGTGGGTTGCCCCACAGCCACTTCGTCACGACCACCCGCAACCGCCGCGGGGTGTCGACCAACGATTTTCCCTGATGAACACCGCCGGACCCAAACCGAAGCAGCATTGATGTAACAGCATCTAGCTTATCTTGAGAAGGCCTGTCACAATGTGCGGTCATGCAGGCACGGTCGGCACTCTTCGACCTGTACGGCGACCACCTCCGACCGCGGGGTGGCCGCGCACCGGTCGCCGCCCTGGTCAAGCTGTTGGCGCCGCTCGGCATCGCCCCGCCGGCCGTGCGCACCGCGGTCTCCCGGATGGTCCGCCAGGGCTGGCTCGACCCGCTCCGGCTGGCGTCCGGGCCGGGATATTCGATCACGCCGAAAGCCGCCCGGCGACTCGACGAGGCGGCGGCGCGGATCTACCGGACCGGCCGCGTCGGGTGGGACGGCCGCTTCGACCTGCTGGTGCTGGAGGCGCCGGCCTCCCGGCGGGAGCGCCAGCGGCTCGCCGCCAACCTGAGCTTCCTCGGCTACGGCACGCTCGACGAGTGCACCTGGGTGGCGACCCGCGCGGGCGAGGACGTCGACCTGCTGCTCACGGAGGCCGGCGTGCGGTACGAGCGGTTCACCGCGGCCCACGCCGCCGGCACCCCGGGGGCGATGGGCGTCGTGCGCCGCGCCTGGGACCTGGCCGAGATCGGCCGGGCGTACGAGCGGTTCGTCGCCGAGCAGCGCCCGCTGCTGGCCGGGGTGACCGTGCGCAGCGGAGACGAGGAGGCGTACGCCGCCCGGTTCCGGCTGGTGCACGCGTGGCGTACGTTCCTGTTCCGGGACCCGCAGCTGCCCCCGGCTCTGCTCCCGGAACGCTGGCCCGGCACGGCCGCGGCCAGCTTCTTCGACCGGCACGCGGCCCGGCTGCGGCCGGCCGCCGACCGGTACGTCGAGCAGTGCCTCGACAACGGCAACCGCATCGCCCGACAGAAGGGTCGTTGAACAAGTGACCGAGCCGCTGCTCGTCGACCGGACCGACGCCGTCGTCACCCTGACGCTGAACCGCCCGAGGGCGATGAACGCGCTCGACGTGGCACTCAAGGAGGCGCTCCGGGACACCCTGGCCGAGCTGGAGACCGACCGGACCTGCCGCGCCGTGGTGCTCGCCGGGGCGGGCGGGTCGTTCAGCGCCGGGCAGGACCTGCGCGAGCACGTGGCGACCCTGGAGTCCGCCGCCGGCGACCCGCTGTCCACCGTCCGGGCGCACTACAACCCGATCGCCGCCCGCCTGGCCAACCTGCCCAAGCCGGTGGTGGCCGCGGTGCGCGGGATGGCCGCCGGCGCGGGGGCCTCGCTGGCCTTCCTCGCCGACATCCGGATCGGCGGCCCGACCACCAGCTTCCTGATGGCGTTCGCCAAGGTCGGGCTCGCCGCCGACACCGGCGCCTCGTGGACGCTGCCCCGACTGGTCGGCCACGCCAAGGCGATCGAGCTGCTGATGCTCGCCGAGCCGGTCCGCGCCGAGGAGGCCTGCCGGCTCGGACTGCTGAACCGCCTCGTGGACGACGACGAGCAGGTGCTGCCGGCCGCCCAGGAGTTGGCCGCCCGCCTGGCCGCCGGACCCACCGTCGCGTACGGGGCGATCAAGCGGCAGCTCTCCATCGCCGACGCGGGCACCCTCGCCGACGCCTTGGCCGCGGAGGCGCAGGCGCAGACGATCTGCGGCACCACCGCCGACCACCGCGCGGCCACCATGGCCTTCGTCGGCAAGCAGAAGCCGGTCTTCGAGGGGCGTTGAGCCACCCGCGGCACCCCACCCGGACGCCCGGGTTGGGTCAGTCGTCCTCCTCCGGATCCTGGTTGGCCTCCGCGCCGAGCACGAACGCCTGCATGGCCAGCTCGTCGCCGGAGGGCGAGACGAAGGCGGGCAGCTCGCGCGGGCCCAGCTCCTGCACGTAGGACCAGAACAGCCGGACCGCCTCGGCCGGCGAGTCGGCCTCGATCGGCAGGTCCAGGCTGACCAGCCAGGTGCGGCGGGGCGGCGGCGGACCGAGCCGGTCGGCCAGCGCGCGGTAGGCCGCCGGGTCGAGCGCGGTGACCGGCCCGTCGAGCGTGAGCTGCCCGGTCGGCACCGGCTCGTCGAAGGACCGCCGGGTGTACGTCACCACCAGCGCCGCCTCGCGGTCGGACTGCGGGTCGTCCGGGTCCTCCGGACGCGCGCCGCTCGGCGCGGCTACCCGGCCGAGCGCGACCAGCCGGAGCGGCTCGTCGACCAGCACCGCCACGTCGTCGCCGGGTTGCGGCCGGCCGGCGTCGTCCAGGCCGGTCAGGTCGAGCGTGTCGTGGTGCACGAGCCGCTCGGCGTCGTAGCGGCCGGCGGGCAGCAGCACCGCCCAGGCCGCGGTGCTCGCCGGCCGACTCGTCCCGTTCGCCCGGTGCGCGGTGTCGGTCGTCATGGCGTCCATCCCATCACGCCGTCCCGGTCGGCTTGACGTGGCAGCCGTCGAGGTGGTCGTCGACCATCCCGGTGGCCTGCATCAGCGCGTAACCCGTGGTGGGCCCGACGAAGCGGAAGCCGCGCTTCTTGAGCGCCTTGGCCATCGCGGTGGACTCGGGGGTGATCGCGGGCACGCCGGCGAACGAGGCCGGGCGGACCGGCCGGGGCGCCGGGGCGAACGACCAGAGCAGCGCGGAGAGCCCCTCGGGCAACTCGCTGGCCGCCCGCGCGTTCGCGATCGCTGCCTCGATCTTGGCCCGGTTGCGGACGATGCCGGCGTCGCCGAGCAGCCGGGTCACGTCAGCGTCGCCGTAGCCGGCCACCGTCGGGATCCGGAACTCGTCGAAGGCCAGCCGGAACGCCGGCCGCTTGCGCAGGATGGTCAACCAGGACAGCCCGGACTGGAAAGCCTCCAGCGTCATCCGTTCGTAGAGCGCGTCGTCGCCGTGCAACGGCTGGCCCCACTCGGTGTCGTGGTAGAGGGCGTAGTCCGGGGTGCTCGCCCCCCAGGCACAGCGTGGCAGCCCGTCGGCGCCGATCACCAGGTCACTCACGGCCTACACGCTAGGGCAGGCGTCCGACAGCCCCATTGCCTCCCGGCCGAAGGCTGCCTATCGTGCAGGTTACCGACCGGTAGGAGCGGCATCGTCGATGGGCGCCGGCCGCGCCGAGGGCACCGACCGCGGGAGGCCGCCCATGAAGGAGTTCCCGGACATCATCGCCTGGTCGATCCCGGCCTTCCTGCTGCTGATCGTGCTGGAACGCATCTCGTACTTCATGCACCGGGACGACGACGAGGTCGGCTACGGCGGCGCGGACACCGCGACCAGCCTGACGATGGGGCTGGGCAGCGTCTTCACCGACCTGCTGTGGAAGGTCCCGGTCGCCGCCGCGTACGCGCTGCTCTACGCGGTCACCCCGCTGCGGGTCGCCGAGGTGTGGTGGAGCTGGCCGCTGATCCTGGTCGCTCAGGACTTCTGCTACTACTGGTCGCACCGCGGGCACCACGTCATCCGCATCCTCTGGGCCTCGCACGTCGTGCACCACTCGTCCCAGCGGTTCAACCTCTCCACCGCGCTGCGCCAGCCGTGGACCGGCCTGACCAGCTGGGTCTTCTACATCCCGATGATCCTGGCCGGGGTGCACCCGGCCGTGGTCGCCTTCGCCGGCTCGGTCAACCTGCTCTACCAGTTCTGGATCCACACCGAGCGGATCGACAAGCTGCCCCGCTGGTACGAGGCGGTGTTCAACACCCCGTCGCACCACCGGGTGCACCACGCCTCGCAGGGCGGCTACCTGGACCGCAACTTCGGCGGCATCTTCATCGTCTGGGACCGGCTCTTCGGCACGTTCGCCCCCGAGGGCGAGCGCTGCGTCTACGGCCTCACCAAGAACATCGGCACCTACAACCCCGTCCGGGTGGCCTTCCACGAGTACGTGGCGATCGGCCGTGACCTGCGGGCCGCGGCGAGTTGGCGGCAGCGCGCCGGCCACCTGTTCCGCTCACCCGGCTGGCAGCCCGCCCCGGCGGGCGGGTCACTGGCCGCCGCCGTGCGCGCACCCGGTCCGGTCGGCTCCGGTCCGGCGGCGGACGACCCCGTGCCGGCCGGCGGTGGGCGGGCGGCGGACGCCCGCAGGCCGGCCGGCACGGCCAGCCCAGCGACCGCGAGCGGTGTCAAGCCGGCCTGACAGGCTGACGCGGGCCGGGGCGTTCAGGGAAGGCGGCCCTGCTCGACCAGGCGGCCGAACCTCCGCAGCGCCTGGGTCAGGCCGAACTTGGAGCCGGGCCAGAGCACCGGCCAGGTCACCCGGCCGACCGGCCCGCCCGGGACGTGGAACCACTCGTGCCACACCACCTGGGTGCGGTCGCGCGCCAACGGGGTGCACCGCAGCACGCCCGGGCCGCGCAGCAGCCTGCCGCAGTGCACGACCCCGATCTCGTACGGCTCGTCGACCCGGACCACCCGCATCTCGTCCCGCAACTCGGCCGGGCCGAGCATGGTGACCGCCTCGACGAGGCTGCCCTCACGGCCGTCGCCCGCCACCACGCGCACCCGGGTGAACGGGATCCAGTCCGACTGGCGTTCCCAGGCGAGCAGCGCCGCGAAGACCCGCTCGGCCGGGGCGTCGACGATCACCGTGGCGGTCACCTCGCCGGCGCCCGGCTGGGCCGCCTCGCGCAGGCCGTCGTCGCCGTCGGAATCCGTCACGCCGACTCCGAGGGCACCACCGGACCGGGCCGTCCCGCCCCCTCGGTCGGCTCGCCGCCGGCCGGCGCCGTGCCGTCGGCGTCCGCCGGCGACGCGGTGGCGTCGGGGAACCGGGGCTGCCCTGCGCCATCGGCGTCGCCCGGCAGCGGGGCCGTCGACGCCGCACCGTTCGCGGGCACGCCGCCCGCGGGCGTCGGACGGCCGGCTGCCGGCTCGCTGTCGGCCGCCGTCACCGTGACCGGCCCGACCGCCGGCTGACCGGCCGCCGGGGCGGGGGCCGCACCCGGCACGGAGACCACGCCGTTGGCCGCCGTCGAGGCCCCGGCCGCCTGCTCGCGCGCCCGGCGCAGGGCTTCGGCGTCCGCCGTCCGTCCCTCGCGCAACGCGGTCACCTCCGCTTCCAGCACGCCGATCAGCTCCGACTTGTAGCCGATGTCGTACGCCGCGCGGCGCATCGCCTGATCGACCTGCGTCATCCGGTACCCGCGCAGCGCGGTGTCGAACCGGACGTCCCCCACGTCCGTCTCGCGGAGCGGCCGGTTGCCCGGCAGCGGCACCGCGCTCCCGTCCGGCTCGGCGGGCGCCAGGCCGGGATCCCGGCCGCTGACCAGCACCGTCACCCCGAAGACGACCGCCGCGACGGTCAACGCCACGACCAGCGTGAGCAGAACCTGACCCATGCACAGATCGTGGCATGTCGACCGGGCCGGAGCGACCCCGCCACCCACGCCGGGTCCGCCGGACCGCCCGGAGGAGGGGCTGCGGGACCGGCTAGCGTCGTGATCGGCCGGCGGCGCGGTGCGTCGGCAGGCGGACCTGAGGGAGGCGGCATGGCCGGGGAGCTGCGGCTCGGTGGGCGGGCGTTCGCCCCCGGCGAGCTGGTGGTGATGGCGATCGTGAACCGCACCCCGGACTCGTTCTTCGACCGGGGCGCGACCTTCGCCGCGGACAGCGCGCTGCGCGCGGTGGAGCGGGCGGTCGACGAGGGCGCCGGGATCGTCGACATCGGCGGGGTCAAGGCCGGCCCGGGCACCGAGGTCGACGCGGCCGAGGAGATCCGGCGCACCGTGGACACCATCGCGGCCGTCCGGGAGGCCTTCCCCGACGTGGTGATCTCCATAGACACCTGGCGGGCGGAGGTCGCGGTGGAGGCGGTGGCCGCCGGGGCGGACCTGTTGAACGACACCTGGTCCGGCGCCGACCCCGCACTGGCCCGGGTCGCGGCGGAGACCGGCGCCGGCCTGGTCTGCTCGCACGCCGGCGGCCTCACCCCGCGCACCCGGCCGCACCGCGCCGCGTTCGACGACGTGGTGGCCGACGTGGTCGGCACGGTCACCGGCCTCGCCGAGCGCGCGGTCGCCCTGGGCGTACGCCGCGACGGCATCCTGATCGACCCGGCGCACGACTTCGGCAAGAACACCCGCCACTCGCTCGAGATCACCCGACGGCTGGACGAGCTCACCGCCACCGGCTGGCCGCTGCTGGTCGCGCTCTCGAACAAGGACTTCGTCGGCGAGACGCTCGACCTGCCGGTCGCCGAGCGGCTGGAGGGGACGCTGGCGGCGACGGCGATCTCCGCCTGGCTGGGCGCCCGGGTGTTCCGGGCCCACCAGGTCCGGCCGACCCGGCGGGTGCTCGACATGGTCGCCGCGATCCGGGGCGACCGCCCGCCGGCGGCCACCCGGCGCGGTCTCGCCTGACCCGCGGTGCCGGCCGACGAACGGCCGGTGGGATCAGGTCCAGCGCAGGATGTTCCTGCGCCAGGCGTAGAGGATGCCCAGCGCCAGCACCGCCACGAAGATCGCCATCTCGACGACCGTGACCACGCCGAACCCGGGCCGGTCGAACACCACCGCCCAGGGGAAGAGGAACACCGCCTCCACCGCGAACAGCACGTACAGGTAGGCGTACACGTAGTAGCGGATCTGCATCTGGGCCCAGTCGCCGCCGACCGGATCCAGGCCGCACTCGTAGCTGGCCCGCTTGCCCGGAGGATCAGCCGGACGGCCAGGACGTAACATCCGATTGGCCGAGAACGCCGTAACGAAGAAGAGAACGCTGGCGAGCAGCAACAGCCCGAGCGTCGCGTACGAGCCCAGGTATCCGGTCACGGTCGGCAGCCTACCGCCCGCCCCGGGTGCCCCGTCCCGAACACGTTACGGATTTGTTTCCGGACGGTACTAGTGCCGCGGGGCAAGCGTTGCCGAACATTGGACGCCGGACCGTCTTACCCGCCAGTAGGCGACCAGACGGCCGGCGACAGGGGGGACCGATGACCAGCGTGGACGTACCACCCGAGCGACCAGCGCGAGGCCGCCGGCACGCGCCCGCGCTGGCGGTCTCGCTCACCCTGGGCGTGCTGGCCGCGGTCGCCCTCGTGCCGAGCTGGGCCACCGCGGCCCGACCGGCGACGAGCCCGGTCGCCGTGGCCACCGATCCGGCGGAGAACCCGGGCGGGGAGACCCCGACGGCGGAGCCGACCGGGACCGGCACCGACCCGACCACGGCACCGCCGACGATCGATCCGCCTGACGAGACGACGTCACCGCCGGAGACCACCGGACCGGCCCCGGTCACCACCGCACCGGAGACGGTGGCGCCCAGCACCACGCCGCCCACCCCGGGCCCCGGCACCTCGAGCCGTCCGCCGCTCCCGCCGGCGCCGCCACCGGTCCGGCCACCGGCACCCGGGGCCGCCCCGGCGCCGAAGCCACTCGGGGTCCGGGTCACCACGGGCGACGTCGCCCTGCCCGGGCAGTACTGGAACGTGGCGAGCACGGTCACCACGCTGCGGGTCACCGTGGCGAACACCGGCACCGCGGCCGCGCGGATGCGGCTCTCCTACACGCTTCCCGCCGGACTGACGGACGCCGGCACGAAGGGCTGCGACGCCGGGGGTGGCGGCGCGTTCCACTGCGGTGAGTGGACGGCCCGGGCCGGCGCCCGGTTCAGCACCCTGATCCGGGTCCGGGTCTCCGGCGACGCCTGGCGGCGGATGCCGCTCAGCGGCTCGGTCGCGGTCACCGCGTACGCGCCCGGCCTGTCCGGCACGGCGAGCGACGACGAGGGCTTCGCCGTGCTGTTCCCGCCGGGTCCGCCGGTGCCCGGGATCGCGCTGGCGGCCGACGAGGTGGCGTTCGACATCAGCGGGACGGCGAGCGACCTCAGCGTGCGGCTGGGCAACACCGGCACGGTGGACGCGGCCGGCGGGATCGAGGTGATCCTTCCCGACGGGGTCACGGTGCCGGCCCCGCCCGCGGGCTGCGTCATGGTCGACCCGACCCGGACCCGCTGCGACGTGGGTGCCGTCCCCGCCGGAGAGAACACCGAACTCCGCCTGCCGGTCGAGGCGACGCCGGAGGCCCAGCGGCAGGCGCCGCTCTCGGGCGCCGTGGTCGGTCGGCTCGACCCCCGCAGTGGCCGGACCAGACAGGTGCAGATGAGCTTCCGGATCACCGCCGTGGCGGCGCTGGCCACCCCGGTGGCCGCCGCCCCCGCGCCGACCGGCTCACAGGGGGTGCTGGCCGGCAATCCCGCGCCGGCCGCCGGCGGGGAGACCTCGGTGCGGCGTACGGCGGGAATCCTCGTCGCGGTCTCGACCCTGCTGGTCGTGCTCGCGCTCTGGCTGGCGACCACCTCGCTGCGCCGACGGCTCAACGAGCCGGTGACCGAGCCGACGGCCACGGCGCGGGATTGAGCGGGCCGGCGCCCCGCGCGAGCATCGGCCAACGGTGATCTCGATTACGCGGGCCGTGGGAAACGCCACTAAAAGGTGAATTTCGCCCCACGATTCGGTCCCAGTCGGCGAACCTCTTGGGAAGGTGACGGGTCGATCCGACGTAGGCTCTCAGGTGAGAAACCACGGCAGGCCGGGCCACTTCACGTCCCGGTGCGGTGCAGCGGTGTGTCAAGGAGGTCCCGTGGCCGGGCAAGGCGAGGTCACCATCATTGCGAGCCGCCCGCGCGACCGCGCGCAGCGAAGCGAGGTGCAGGCGTGACCAAGCAGATCCGTCAACTGGACCGGGTGGTCATCCGGTTCGCCGGCGACTCCGGTGACGGCATGCAGCTCACCGGGGACCGGTTCACCTCGGAGACGGCGCAGCTCGGCAACGACATCTCGACCCTGCCCAACTTCCCGGCCGAGATCCGGGCGCCGGCCGGCACCCTGCCCGGCGTGTCGAGTTTCCAGGTGCACTTCGCCGACTACGACATCCTGACCCCGGGTGACGCGCCGAACGTGCTGGTCGCGATGAACCCGGCGGCGCTGAAGGCGAACCTGGCGGACCTGCCCCGCGGCGCGGACATCATCGTCAACACCGACGAGTTCACCCGGCGCAACCTGGCGAAGGTGGGCTACCAGGTCAGCCCGCTCGACGACGAGTCGCTCGCCGGCTACGTGGTGCACCCGGTCGCGCTGACCTCGATGACGATCGGCGCCCTCGCCGACCAGGAAGTGTCCAAGAAGGACGCCGAGCGGGCGAAGAATATGTTCGCGCTCGGCCTGCTCTCCTGGATGTACTCCCGGCCGTACGAGTCGACGCTGCGGTTCCTGGAGCGCAAGTTCGCGGCCCGGCCGGAGCTGGTGGCCGCGAACGTCGCCGCCTTCCGGGCCGGCTGGAACTTCGGCGAGACCACGGAGGACTTCGCGGTCCGCTACGAGGTCAAGCCGGCGAAGATGCAGCCGGGCACCTACCGCAACATCACCGGCAACGCCGCGCTGTCGCTCGGTCTGGTCGCCGCCGGCGTCCGCTCCGGGCTGCCGGTGTTCCTCGGCGCGTACCCGATCACGCCGGCCTCGGACATCCTGCACGAGCTGTCCAAGCACAAAGAGTTCGGCGTCCTCACCATGCAGGCCGAGGACGAGATCGCCGCCGTCGGCGCCGCGCTCGGCGCGTCGTACGGCGGTGCACTCGGGGTGACCACCACCTCGGGCCCCGGTGTGGCGCTGAAGAGCGAGACGATCTCCCTGGCGGTGGCGCTGGAGCTGCCGCTGGTCGTCGTCGACGTGCAGCGGGCCGGGCCGTCGACCGGCATGCCGACCAAGACCGAGCAGGCCGACCTGAACATGGCGCTCTACGGCCGGCACGGCGAGGCCCCGGTGGCCGTGATCGCGCCGAAGTCGCCGTCCGACTGCTTCTATGCAGCGCTGGAGGCCGCCCGGATCGCGCTCACCTACCGCACCCCGGTGATCCTGCTGTCGGACAACTACGTCGCCAACGGCTCCGAGCCGTGGCTGCTGCCCGACGTGGAGTCCCTGCCCGACCTGCGGGTGGAGTTCGCCACCGCGCCGAACGGCGAGGACGGCACCACCTTCCTGCCGTACCTGCGCGACCCGGAGACCCTGGCCCGGCCGTGGGCCATCCCGGGCACGCCGGGGTTGGAGCACCGGATCGGCGGGCTGGAGAAGGCCGACAAGACCGGCGACATCTCGTACGACCCGGCGAACCACGACTTCATGGTGCGCACCCGGGCCGCCCGGATCGAGACCATCCCGGTGCCGGATGTCGAGGTGGAGGACCCGGACGGCGACGCCCGGGTGCTGGTGCTCGGCTGGGGGTCGACGTACGGACCGATCGGCGCCGCCTGCCGCGGCCTGCGCCAGCGCGGGCACTCCATCGCCCAGGCGCACCTGCGGCACCTGAACCCGATGCCGGCCAACCTCGAGGTGGTGCTGCGCTCGTACGACCGCGTGGTCATCCCCGAGATGAACCTCGGCCAGCTCGCCCACGTGATCCGGGCGAGGTATCTGGTCGACGCGATCGGCTACAACCAGGTCCGCGGCCTGCCCTTCACCGCCGCCGAGCTGGAGACGATGCTGGAAGAGGTCCTGAAGAATGTCTGAGCCCATCGCCCTCAAGCTCACCGCCAAGGACTTCAAGTCCGACCAGGAGGTGCGCTGGTGCCCCGGCTGCGGCGACTACGCCATTCTGGCCGCCGTTCAGCAGTTCATGCCGGAGCTGAACATCCCCCGCGAACGCACCGTCTTCATCTCCGGCATCGGCTGCTCCTCGCGCTTCCCGTACTACATGAACACCTACGGGATGCACTCCATCCACGGCCGCGCCCCGGCGATCGCCACCGGCCTGTCCGCCACCCGCCCCGACCTCTCGGTCTGGGTGGTCACCGGTGACGGTGACGCCCTCTCCATCGGCGGCAACCACCTGATCCACGCGCTGCGCCGCAACGTCAACCTCAAGATCCTGCTCTTCAACAACCGGATCTACGGGCTCACCAAGGGCCAGTACTCCCCCACCTCCGAGCTGGGCAAGATCACGAAGTCGACGCCGGTCGGCTCCGCGGACGCGCCGTTCAACCCGCTCTCGCTCGCCCTCGGCGCCGAGGCGACCTTCGTGGCCCGCACCATCGACTCCGACCGCAAGCACCTCCAGTCGGTGCTCCGCGCCGCCGCCGAACACCAGGGCTCGGCGTTCGTCGAGATCTACCAGAACTGCAACATCTTCAACGACGGCGCGTTCGACCAGCTCAAGGAGCCGGCCACCCGGGACGACTTCCTGATCCGGCTGGAGCACGGCCAGCCGATCACGTTCGGCAAGGACGGGCAGTTCTGCGTCGTGCACCCGCCGGGCGGCTTCGGCCTGGAGGTCCGGGAGACCGCGGCGACGAGCTCCGACGAGATCGTCGTGCACGACGCGACGGTCACCGACCCGGCGTACGCCTTCGCGCTCTCCCGCCTGCCCGGCCTGGATCTGCGCAACACCCCGATCGGGGTGTTCCGCTCGGTGGACCGACCGTCCTACGACAGCGTGGTGCAGACCCAGCTGGAGGCGGCGCGGGCGAAGGTCACCGAGACCCCGGAGCAGCAGCTCGCCGGCCTGTTGAGCAGTGGGGACACCTGGACCATCATGTGACCCGCCGAGACGCCGAAGGGCGGGCCGTTTCCATCCGGAACGGCCCGCCCTTGCGTCGTACGAGGGGCGCGCCCGTCAGGCCGCCGCCGAGGCCGGCACCCAGAGCTCGTCGATGGCGCGCTCGGCCGACGCGAGGCTCTCCTCGTGCAGCGGCACCAGCTTGGCCATCGCCGGCACCACCGGGGCGAGGGTCAGCTCGGCGGCGATGAACCGCGGCTCCAGGCCGGTCTGCGAGATGCCGTGCGGGAGCCAGGGCTCGGCGTGGTCCCAGCCCTCGCGTGGGGTACCCGCGCCGTAGCCGCCGCCGCGGCTGGCCAGCACGATGAAATCGCGGTCGCCGAGCAGGCCGGCGCCGGTGGCCGGGTCGTACGACAGGCCTGCGGCGATGAGGTGGTCGACCCAGGCCTTCACGCTGCTCGGCGCGCCGTAGTTGTAGAGCGGGAGACCGAGCAGGACGGTGTCGGCCCGCTTCACCTCGGCGACCAACTGCTCGGTCAGCTCCCAGGACGCGCGCTGCTCCGGCGTGTGCTGCTCCGCCGGCACCATCCGCGCCAGGCCACCCGCCTCGTCCAGGTGCGGCAGCGGGTGCTTGCCGAGATCACGGTGGGTCACGGTGCCGCCCGGGTGGGCGGCGCGCCAGGCGGCGACGGCGCGTGCGGTGAGCCGGCGGCTGACGGACTGCTCCCCGCGGATGCTCGAGTCGATGTGCAACAGGTGTGACATTTGCTAATCCTCCACAGATCGTTTGTGTGGCACCAACCATTTATAGCAGGCGGACCTTTCGTCGCGAGGTAAAGTGGGTCACATGACTGCCGGGCCGGTCGACCAGCGACAGAGCCGCTCCGGGGCGCTGCTCGACTACCTGGCCCGCCGGATGCGACTGCGGTCGGAGTCGGTGCTCGGGCCGCTCGGCCTGCGCCCCCGGCACCTGGTCGCACTCACCGTGCTGCGCGACGCGGGCGCGATCAGCCAGCAGGGGCTGGCGAGCAACCTGCAGATCGACGGCACGAACGTGGTGGGGCTGCTCAACGACCTCGAGACGGCCGGCCTGGTGGAACGGCGACGATCACCCGAGGACCGCCGCCGGCACGTCGTGACCCTGACCGACACCGGCGGGAAACGCCTCAGAGAGGCCGAATGCGCCCTCGCCACCGCCGAGGACGAGGTGCTCGGCGCGCTGGACCCGGCCGACCGCGACACGCTCTACGACCTGCTCCGCCGCGCGGCCACGGGCGCGGGGATGAGCTGCGCCGACGCGACCGCGATCCCCCAGGAGCCGGATCCGCGCTGCTGATCCGGGCCCGGGGCGGTCAGACGACGGCCGTCGACTGCGGGCGGTCGTCCCGCACGTGCACCAGCATGTCGCCGGTCTCGATGACCGCGCCGGCCCGGTCCGCCAGGGTGACCACCTTGCCCCGCCGCACCAACGCGATGACCAGGGAGTCCAACTCGCGCGGGGAGCGGCCCACCTCGTCCCGCTCGGCGGACCGCATGGCCAGCGCCATGCCCTGCCCCGGGGTGAGCAGGTCCTCGACGACGTCGATCAGCGGCGGGGCGGAGGTGGACAGGCCCAGCAGCCGACCCGCGGTCGCCGAGGAGACGATCACGTGGTGCGCGCCGCTCTGCTTGAGCAGCGGGGCGTTCTCCGCCTCCCGGGCGGCCGCGATGATCCGCACCTGCCCGGCGGTCAACTGTCGCACGGTCAGCGCCACGAGGACCGACGCGTCGTCGCTGTCGGTCGCGATGATCACGGCCTTGGCGGTGCGGACGTGGGCCTCGTTCAGCGTCGCCGACCGGGTGGCCGATCCCTCGATCGCGACCAGCCCGGCCGAGGTGGCCTGCCGCAGCGCCGCGCCGCTGCGCTCGACGACGGTGATCCGCGACTTGTCCAGCCCGTTCTCCAGCAGAGCGGAGACCGCGCTGCGACCCTTGGTGCCGTAGCCGCAGATGATGACGTGGTCCTTCACGGTCTTCCTCCACCGGGTCAGGCGACGGCCGGTCCGGTACTGCTCGGTCAGGACTTCCAGGGTGGTGCCGACCAGGATGATCAGGAACAGCACCCGGGCCGGGGTGATGAACACGACGTTGACCAGCCGGGCGCTCGCACTGAACGGGGTGATGTCCCCGTAGCCGGTGGTGGAGAGGGTGACCACCGTGTAGTAGAAGGCGTCGAGGAGGGTGATGCCGTCCTCGTTGACGTCGCGGTAGCCGTCCCGGTCGAGGTAGACGACCGTCACGGTGGCGAAGACCAGGCCGATCGCCGCCGCCAACCGCAGGCTGAGCGCGCTGAGGGGACCCCGACGCTGCGCGGGAAAATGGATCACCGTCGCACCTGCTCCGTCGCCTGCACGCCCACAACATAGCGGGTACGCCGGAATTCGCACGCCCGGGTCGCCGAGCCGGGGCGACCGGCCGCACCACCCCCGTCAACCGGCGGGAACCGGACCCACCGGTGTCGCCCGGCCCGCCCCGGCGGCCGGTAGCGGGCATGATGGGGGTGTCCCCGGGACGACGACCGTGAGAGTGAGGCCGGCATGTCGTTGCTGCGACGGGTGATCGGTGGGGTGCTGCGGCGGCTGCGGCTGCGCCAGGGTCGCACGCTGCGCGAGGTGGCCGAGGCCGCCGGCGTCTCGGTGCCCTACCTGTCCGAAGTGGAACGCGGGCGCAAGGAGGCCTCCTCGGAGGTGCTGGCGGCGATCTGCCGGGCGCTCGGCATCCACCTCTCCGAACTGCTCGAAGAGGCCCGGGACGACCTGCGCCAGGTCGAGCCCCGCGTGCCGACCGCACCTCGCGCCCGGCTCGCCACGCTGGAGCCCGTTCCGGCGCCCCGGCGCGACGACGGGCCGGGCGTTCCGCTCGGTCCGCGTACTCCCCGCGCGCTGCTGCACCGCGGTCCGGGGGCGGGCGGCCCGACGGTGCGGGTCGGCCGGTTCGGTTCTCCGCCGGCCGGGCGCCCCGGTCCGCGTACCGCCGGGTTGCTCGGCTGCGGACGTGCCCGGACGGGCCGGCGGCGGCTGACCGCGGTCTAGTTCTGCCGGGTTCTGCTGGCGGCGAATCTGCCGCCGGCAGAATCGCTGGGAGCGTCACCATCGCCGCACGCACGCTGGAAGGACCGGTTCCCGGGCGGTCCCGCCGCCCGCCGGCGCGGTGGAAGGCGGACGTGATGATCGGGTACGACGGCGTGCGGATGCTGGACGGCGGGCAGCCGTCCTTCGGCGACCAGGTGTTCGAGCGGCTGCTGAAGGAGCGGATCGTCTTCCTCGGCACCGAGGTGACCGACGCGTCGGCCAACCAGATCTGCGCGCAGATCCTGCTGCTCGCCGCCGAGGACCCGGACCGGGACATCTACCTCTACATCAACTCACCGGGCGGCTCGGTGAGCGCGGGCATGGCGGTCTACGACACCATGCGGTACGTCCGGAACGACGTGGCCACACTGGCGATCGGCTTCGCCGGCTCGATGGGGCAGTTCCTGCTCTGCGCGGGAACGGCCGGCAAGCGGTACGCGCTGCCGCACTCGCGGATCATGATGCACCAGCCGTCCGGCGGGTTCGGCGGGACGGTCGCGGACATCACCATCCAGGCCGAGAACATGCTGCGCGTGAAGCGGAGCATGCAGGAACTGATCGCCCGGCACAGCGGGCGGACGCTCGAAGAGATCCAGCGGGACTGGGACCGGGACCGCTGGTTCACCGCCGAGGAGGCCCGCGAGTACGGGCTGATCGACCAGGTGATCAC
Organism: Micromonospora sp. WMMD812; assembly: GCF_027497215.1. NCBI lineage: Bacteria > Bacillati > Actinomycetota > Actinomycetes > Micromonosporales > Micromonosporaceae > Micromonospora > Micromonospora sp. WMMD812. Next base: position 4,016,914 of record NZ_CP114904.1, read on the forward strand.
CGGGGTGGACGAGCTTCCGGCGGGCTGAACACCGGCGGCGGCCGGCGATGGTCCCGCCGGCCGCCGCCGCACCCCGTCGGAGCAGGTCGACCGAGCACCGACGGGCGGCGGCGGACACGCCCCCTCACTCGCGTCCGACATCTGTCATGGGAATGCCACGGCGTGTCGATACTCGGTAGGCGGAGCCTATGCGCGTGGGGAATCCCGCGCCCGGGTTCGGGGCGCAGCGTCTTCCCGTCAGTTCTTGTCACATCACCCGGGCGTCATAGCGGGCCCGGGCGGCCTCCACCTCGGAGAGGTGGGTGGTGGCCCACGACTCGAGACCGGAGACCAGGTCGAGCAGGCTACGGCCCAGATCGGTGAGGGCGTAGTCGACCCGGGGCGGGACCGAGGCGTACACCTCGCGGGTGACCAGCCCGTCGCGCTCCAGCCCACGCAACGTCTGGGTGAGCATCTTCTGGCTCACCCCGTCGATGCGCTTGGCCAGGTCGCCGTAGCGCTTCGTGCCGTCGGCGAGGGTGAGCACCACCAGGACGCTCCACCGGTCGCCGATCCGGTCGAGGACCTGCCGGCTGCCGCACTTGCGGTCGTACACGTCGGGCTTCACCGGACCACTCTCCCACGGGATGCTTACGCACTTCAAGGTGCCTACTCTCCAACGGGAAGTAAGCCAGAACGCTTCCCGTTGGAGCTGAGGTCCGACCCACTTCCGAGGGAGTTCGCATGTCCATCGTCGTCACCGGCGCCACCGGCCACCTCGGCCGGCTCATCGTGGAATCGCTGCTCAGCCGGGGCGTACCCGCCGACGGGATCGTGGCGCTCGGCCGGGACACCGGCCGGCTCGCCGACGTCGCCGAGCGCGGGGTGACCGTTCGGCGCGCCGACTACGACGACCCCGAGTCGCTGCGCGCCGCCTTCGCCGGCGCCGAGAAGCTGGTGTACGTCTCCGGCGACGAACTCGGCCGCCGGGTCGAGCAGGCCCGCAACGTGATCGCCGCCGCCACGGAGGCGGGCGTCGGCCTGATCGCCTACACCAGCATCACCAAGGCGGACACCTCGAGCCTGATCCTCGCGAAAGAGCACTACGCGATCGAGCAGGAGATCGCCGCCTCCGGGCTGCCGTACGTCCTGCTCCGCAACAGCTGGTACCTCGAGAACTACACCCCGCAGATCCCGACGTACCTGGAGTACGGGATCGCCGGAGCCGCCGGGGACGGCCGGGTCAGCGCGGCCACCCGCGCCGACTTCGCCGAGGCCGCCGCCGCGGTGGTCACCACCGACGGTCACGCCAACCAGACGTACGAGCTGGGCGGCGCGTCGTTCACCCTGACCGAGCTGGCCGAGGAGCTGTCCCGGCAGACCGGCCGTGCGGTGACCTACACCGACCTCCCGGAGGAGAAGTACGTCGAGGTGCTGGTCGGCGCGGGCGTACCCGCCGACTTCGCCGCCGTCCTCGCCGACGGCGACCGCGGTCTCGCCCTGGGCGAGCTGGCGGTCGAGGGTGACGACCTGGCCCGGCTGATCGGCCGCGCCCCGGTCACCCTGGCCGAGGCTCTCCGCGCGGCGCTCTGACGGCCCGCGCCGCCCGCGCCGGTCCCCCGGCCCGGGCGGCGCGGCGTAGCGTGCCCGGGGTGATCGAACCGGACTTCCTGCGCGAGACCCGGGCGTCCTACGACGCCGTGGCCACGTCGTACGACCGACAGTTCCGCGACGAGCTGGCCAGCAAGCCCTACGACCGGGCCATCCTCACCACCTTCGCCGAGCTGGTGCGACGCGACGGGAACGGGCCGGTCGCCGACGTCGGCTGCGGCATGGGCAAGGTCACCGGTTACCTCGCCGGCCTCGGCCTGGACGTCTTCGGCATCGACCTCTCGCCGGAGATGGTGGCGCTCGCCCGGCGTAACCATCCCGAGCTGCGGTTCGAGGAGGGCTCGATGACCGCGCTGGACCTGCCCGAGGGTGGCCTCGCCGGGATCGCGGCCTGGTACTCGATCATCCATGTGCCCGACGACCTGCTGGCCACGACGTTCGCCGGGTTCCACCGGGCCCTCGCACCGGGCGGCCACCTCGCCGTGGCCTTCCAGGTGGGCGACGAGGAACTGGTACGCACCGAGGCGTTCGGCCAGCCGATCTCGCTCACACTCCGCCGGCGCCGGCCGGAGCAGGTCGCGGCACTGCTGACCGAGGTCGGGTTCCAGCTGCGCGCCCGCCTCGTACGCGAGCCCGAGCCCTACGCGGGCGGAACGGAGTCCACGCCGCAGGCGTACCTGGTGGCCCGCAGGCCTGGCCGATGAGGTTTCCCCGATAGCCGCTGGACCGCGAGCCGGCGGATGACGGCGCCGTTCCCGCTGCCCCGTGCCCGCGCGTCAGTGGACCACCGGGCTGCGGCGTTCCAGCAGAACGACGTCCCGCCAGCGACCGTGGTGCCGGCCCACCCGCTCGCGGGTGCCGATCACCCGGAAGCCGGCCCGCGCGTGCAGGGCGAGACTCGCCCGGTTCTCCGGGAACACCCCGGACTGGATGGTCCAGACGCCGGCCGCCTCGGTCGAGGCGACGAGGGTGTCGAGCAGCCGCCGGGCGATCCCGCGCCCCTGCGCGGCCGGGTCGACGTAGATCGAGTGCTCGACCACCCCGGCGTAGACCGCCCGGGTCGACGTCGGGGAGACGGCCACCCACCCCACCACGAGCCCGTCGCCGTCCACGGCCACGAACCGGTGGTCGGCCAGCCGTCCCGCGTCGAACGCGGCCCAGGTCGGGGCCACGATCTCGAAGCTGGCGTCCCCGCCGTCGAGCCCGGCCTGGTAGATCGCCAACACCCGGTCCGCGTCCTCCGGGATCATGGGTCGGACGAGGATGTCGACCATCAGGACCGGCCTGCCCCGGGGCCCGCCCGACGCGGGTCGGCGATGGCGCGGACCGCGTCGACCAGCGCCGCGCGGTGCTCCCGTAGACGGTCGGGCGAGTCCGGCTCGTCGTCGGCCAGCGCCCTGAGGGCCTGCGGCGCGTTGAGCCAGCTCTCGGTGATCCGGAGCACCATGGCGAAGAGGTCCACCGCGGGAACCGCGGCGTAGACCTCGCCGTCACGCTGCGCCCCGGCGATCGCTTCGAGCTTCGCCTGGTAGCTGCGGAGTTCGATCTCGATGGGCTCGGTCCGCTCGACGGTGCGCCAGGCGACGAGTCGTGCCACCTGCCGGTTGGCGAGCATGTAGTCGAAGCGGGCGGCCGCGAACCCGGCGAGATCGCGCGGGTCGAGGGGCATCGCCTCGACGAGCGCGCCGATCTGGCGCTGCAGGACCGCGTCGAAGACCTGGTCCTTGTCGCCGAAATAGACGTAGAGGAGCCGCTTGTTCGCCCCGGCGCGCTCGGCGATCCGGTCGATCCGGGCACCGGCGAAGCCGTACTCGGCGAACTCCTCGGTCGCGGCCGCGAGCAGGAGCTCCTTGGTGGCGTGCGAGTCCCGGGGACGGCCCTCGCGGCGGACGTTCGCTGGTCGGGACATGGGCGGACCCTAGCAGAAGTAACCAGACGTTGACATCCGCCGCCGGAGGGCCGTACCATGTATCTAACGAGTTAGGTAAAAGTTCGTCTCCCCAGAAAGGCCATGCCCGATGACCACCTCAATCGAGACCCTCAAGCTCGCGGACGACCTGGTCGTCAGCCGCATGGGCTACGGCGCCATGCAGCTCGCCGGCCCCCGCGCCATGGGCGAGCCCAAGGACCGGCCGGAGGCTCTCGCGGTCGTCAAGGAGGCGGTGGAGTCGGGCGTCACCTACATCGACACCGCCGCCGGCTACGGCCCGGTCGTGACGAACCGGATCATCAGGGAGGCCGCGCACCCCTACCCCGAGACGCTGCACATCTCCACCAAGGTCGGCATCCGCCGGGCCGACGACGGCTCGTGGTTCCCGTCGCTGGAGCCGAAGGACCTCCGGGCGCAGGTGTACGAGAACCTCGACCACCTCGGCCTGGACGTCCTCGACGTCGTCTACCTGCGGGTGGGCGCCTCGGACGCGTCGGTGGCGGCGCCCTTCAGCGCCCTGGCCGAGCTGCAGCAGGACGGCTTCGTCCGGCACCTCGGGCTGAGCGGTGTGTCGTCGGCCCAGCTCACCGAGGCGCAGGCCATCGCCCCGGTGGTCGCGATCCAGAACCTCTACAACCTCGTGAACCGGCAGGACGACGCCCTCGTCGACCGGGCCGCCGCCGAGGGGATTGCCTACGTCTCGTTCTTCCCGCTCGGTGGCTTCAACCCGTTCCAGTCCGATGTGCTGGACACCGTGGCGGCGCAGGTCGGCGCCACCCGGCAGCAGGTCGCGCTGGCGTGGCTGCTGCAGCGCTCGCCGACGATGGTCGTCATCCCCGGCACGTCCCGGCGGGCACACCTGCGCGAGAACATCGCCGCCGCCGGCCTGAAGCTGCCCGCGGAGGCCGTCGCGCAGCTCGACGCCATCGCCGCGCAGTAGCCGGCACGCGCTCGCGCGCTACGGTTCCGCAAGGCCGTGACGCTCAGCGGGGCAGCTCGCGCCAGGCCGGGTTGCCCCCGCGCCAGGCCCCCGCGAGGATGCTCGCCGAGCTGCGGCTGGCGCACTCCAGCACCTCTGAACGGCCGTGCGCGCCGCCGATCTGCGCCTGCACTTCCCAGCGCACACCGTCGGTACGGATGTAGATGTCGCGACGTCCTCGCGGCGTCGCGTCCCCGTTCCACCAGTGCTCCTCGACCATCACGTGCCGACCGTAGCAGCAGGCAGGCGTACGGCCGAGAGCGTTGCCACCTCCCCGTCCGGACCTGACGTTCCGGTACTGACCGGTGGCACAGCGTGGCACACGAACGCCCTTCGGTCGTGGTCGCTGCCGCGGGGTGGACGTCAGAATCGGAGGCTTGTTCGTGCGAGGCTTCGGCGGTGACCGACTTCAGCATCCGGACCGCCACGTCGGCCGACGCCGGGTTCCTGGGTGACATGCTCATAGAGGCCATGAACTGGCTGCCTGAGCGCACCTGGTCCCGCGAGGAGATCATGGCAAAGCCCGAGCTGGCCCACTATGTCACCGGATGGAGGCAGCCCGGCGATTTCGGCTCCATCGCGGTGAACGCGGCCGATCGACCGGTCGGCGCGGCCTGGTGCCGATACCTGACCGCCGCCGACCCCGGCTACGGGTACGTGAGTGACGACGTGCCGGAGTTGACGATCGGCGTGGCGGAATCCTGGCGCAACCGCGGCGTGGGCCGGGCCGCTCCTGCGCGCTGTCCTGCTCGCGGCAGGCGAACGTGGTCTGCGGGCGGTGTCGTTGAGCGTGGAGCGTTGAACTTCGCCGCGCGCCTGTACGCCAGCGAGGGCTTTCGCACGGTCGAGTCGTTCGAGAACGCGGACACGATGGTCGCTCAGTTGAGGACGTGACGGCATCGTGGGCCCGTAGCCTCGATGGGTGCGCGAAGCCGGAACGCGGAAGCGGAACCAACCAGCGCCCCCTCATGTCGTCTTCGCGGCGCTGACCGAACCGGACGGCGACCCGGCCCGGCCGTGGCTGCTGCTCCTCGACGACGAGCAGCCCCCGCGCACACTGCGGGCTCAGGAGCCACACCTCGTCGTGTGGTCCTCCATCTGGCCCAAGCGACCAGACGCGGAGGTGCGCTTCGACCTGCCGTCGGACGGCGCGACGGGAACCGACCTGCGATGGACTCTCTTCCTCGAGGAGCCCCTGCCGGAACCATCGCTGCTCGGGCACCTGCGCAAGCGGATCAACCAGCTGATCAACGCGAACCTGCGGTACACGTTCGGCCAGTAGGGACGGGCGGACGACGGCCGGCGGCGGTGTCGTGCCGCCGCCGGCCGGGTGTCCAGAGGTCAGTTCTCGACGTCCGCCGTCGGCGGGTCGTCGTTGGTGTTCTTCGATACCAGCACCAGGTCATACGTGTACAGCGCGCCCGGCGCCAGCCACGACCACGAGTCACGCGGCTCCACCACGCGCATCTCCTTGGCCAGCGCCTGCCCGGTGTCGGGGTCGATGATCAGACGCACCTCGAGGCCGGTCCCGTGGCTGGCCGGCGCGAACGCGATCGCCTGCCCGCGTCGGCCCCGCATGTCGTGAACAGCTCCCAGCCCACGCACCCCGGGCAACGTGGCGAGCAGGCGGTATGCGGCGGCGCGGACCTCGTTGCTGACCGGCAGGTCGATCACCACACTGGCGGCGACCGTGAACAGCCACTGGTCGCGGTCGGTGGGCATGTCGCTACCTCCGCCGTCAAAGCGGCTGAGTAGCGCGCTGCGGAGAGCCGCGGGGTCGCTCGGCAGCGCATCGAGCTGTGCCTGCGACACGTTTCGGTCGCCAAGGGCGAAGAGGTGCGCCGGGTCGACGGTATTGCCGTGGATCTTGCCCGGGGCGATCTGCAGGTCGTACGGCTTCGGCTTGCTGACCTTGATGACGGCCGGGGATCCGTTGCGGCGCCAGGCGGCCTCGTCGCTGGGCGCGGCCGGCACAGCGCCGAGCAACTGCACGAACACCCAGCTGCTGTCGGCGCTGGACCGGGCCAGCCAGTACTGGCCACCGCTCCTGTTGAACATGGTGTACGTACCGTCAGCGGTCTTGACCGGCACCGCGAAGCCGCTCTCCGTCTGGATCGTCTGATAGCGCCGGCCGGCTTGCGGGGCGTTGTCGCTGCGATCGGCCGCGACGAGCAGCAACCGGCTGGAGTCCATCGGCGCCTGTGTGGCGGGCGATGCGGCGTCGGGTACGGCGCCGGGCGCATCGCGCGGAGCGGCGCCTGGACCGGCCACCGCCACGACGACGGCGGTGACGGCCGTCGCGGCCGCCCCCACCGTCCCGAGGAAGGCCATCCGTAGGCGCTTGGGCCTGCGCTGGTCGCGCGTGGTACGCCCGTCGAGGGCTGACGCGTTCGCCACGAGGCCGACGACGGCCGGCGCGGTGTGCTCGACCCGGTTCGGCGGGGGGTCCAGTCGTGCCGGCCGGGCCTCGGCAAGCAGGTCAAGAACATCTCGTGTACGGCTCATCGGATCGACTCCTTCGGGGCGAGCGGGGCGATGGTGCGCACGGGCCTGCTCGGTTCGGTGGCGGCGGCCATGGCGTCCTTCAGGTGACGTCGGGCGCGATGCAGGCGCACGTAGTACGTCGCTGTGGAGCAGCCGAGGACCCGAGCTGCCTGACCTGGCGCCAGCCCGTGCCAGGCGACCAGCGTCAACAATTCGCGGTCGTCGTCGGACAGTCTGGCCAGCGCCGTGAGCACCGCGGCCCGCTCGGCGACGCCGTCCGCCACGTCGCCGACGGACAGCTCCTCGTCGATGATCCACGCGCGCATCTCGGCGGCGACGGCCTGCTGCCGCTCCTCCGCGCGGTATCGCTCGCCCACCACATTGCGAGCGACCGCGAGCAGCCATGGCAGCGGCGTTGCCCTCGGCAGGTCAGGCAACCGCCGCCACGCCACCAGGAACGTCTCGGCGACCACCTCGTCGGCCAGCTGGCGTCCGGCGCGCGTGACGGCGTACGCGTACACCTGTCGGTGGTGCGCCCGATACAGAGCGGTGAAATGATCGTCCGGTTGGGGCTCTGGCACTGGCTTCGGCCCTTCCTGTCAGGGTTCTCCGTCACCAGGAAATGTCTCGGGCACGCCCTTTCTTACATGTGCACCAAATTTCGACCCGGTGATCCTCCGGGAGAGGTTCGAGCCAGGCATGCCGGTGAGCCTGAACAATGTGGTCATGAACGGACTTCGTCCTCGTCGCCGGCTGCGGCTATGGCCATTCTGGGCTGCGCTCACGGCGGTCGTTCTGCTCAGCGTGGCGGTCGCGGTCACCGCCGGTCTGTTGCTATGGATCGGTCTCGGTCATCCCCCCGTAGCGCGGCGAGCGCCGCTAGGCGCCACCGAACTGCTCGACCTGACACGCATCGCCCTAGTGATCACAGGCGGGATCGGTGGCGTCGTCGCGCTCGTCGTTGCCTACCGCCGGCAACGACTCCACGAGCAAGCCGAAGTACGGGAGAGCGGGAAGCTGTTCAACGATCGGTTCATCGCCGCCAGCGCACAACTCGGCCATGACAGCGCCGCGGTACGTCTGGCTGGGGTCTACGCGATGGCCGAACTCGCCGACGACTCGCCCGACCATCTTCACACTTGCGTCGACGTGCTTTGCGCCTACCTACGCCTGCCCTACGAACCGAACCGGGACGCCGACGGGTGGAGGCCAGGGGAACGCGAGGTCCGCCTGTCCATCATCCGAATCATCGGCGACCACCTCCGCCCGTCGGCCCGGACAAGCTGGCAAGACCACAACTTTGACTTCACCGGCACCGTCTTCGACGGCGGTGACCTGGATGAGGCCGTCTTCGCCGGCAAGACAGTCAGCTTCGCCGCCGCACGGTTCACCGGCGGAGTACTGCACCTCGAACGCGCCCGCTTTCAGGCCAACGCCAGTTTCCGTGACGCGCAGTTCGCCGGCGGCATCGTCGACCTGCGCGGCGCTGAATTCACGACACCTCCCGTGTTCAGCCACTCCCCGGGCCAGCCGCCGCCAGGTCTGCTGCTCGATACCCAAGCCTAGGTGGGTGCGATGTTCTCGGCTACATGACAGGACCTTGCGTCGGCGGCCATCCTGTCGCCCCTAGGCTCGCTGGATCTGACGCGCATCACCTGGCGGAGCCGCGTCGCACCTCAGTTGTCGGATCACACGCCGGCAGTCAACTGTCCTGCGGTTGATGGTTGACACGGTGGCCCCGATTGATGGTTTACATGATCGCTCTGGTGTCGCGTCGAGCGTGCAACGTGCGGCACGAAGAGCCATTGGATAGGTGGACATCGGCTGCCACCATGGCCGCCGTGGAGATCTTGCGGGCCTGGTGGCGCGTGCGTTACCCCGTCTACGCGGTCGGCATCCTGGTCGGGCTCGTCATGATGTGGCTGCCCGTCAAGACCGGGAACGACAACGATGCCTGGGAAGATCGGCTGCGAGCGGACGGTGTGCCGGTCCAGGCCGTCATCGACGAGTTGATCCACAAGGGACGCAAAAGCGACACGATGCACCTGCGCTACGAGTTCGGAGGGGCCGAGCGGCGGGCCGAGGTCGGCTGTTGGGAGGTCTGTCTTCCGGCCGGCACTCCCGTGCGGATCTGGGTCGACCCCGAAGACCCGGGTGACTTCGTGACCGATTTCGGGACGCTGAGCGGGCATCGGGGCCGGGTCCAGGGGGTGATCGGCGCGGCGGGCCTGATCCTGGCCGGATCGATGGTGCTCGTCGGGTTCACCCGCCTCGACCGGCGACGGCGCGACCGCCGACAACGCGACCGGCAACGGCAACAACGAGATCAGCGCCGACAGGAGATCGGGCCTGCCAGGGTCGGGACGAAACGCAAGCCGAGCAGACGGCGAACGACGAAATGACTCCGGTGTTCGGGAGCCACTTCGGCGACGGCATGCCATCGGACTTCAGGGGTGAGCCACACGCGTCACGCCGGATCGGCACCGGCACGACGGGCACGGAGGCCTCGAACGGAAGAACATCGATCGTGATCAAGGCAACGAGGTGGTGCCCCCGGCAGGATTCGAACCTGCGACGCACGGTTTAGGAAGTGTGGACACGGGCGGAAGCCGCTCGGCAATGACCTGGTTCGACCTGCGCCGCCACGCTGGCTGCCACGTCCAGGAGCTGACCGCCGTTGGCCGCCGTCGCCCATCCCAACGGGCACGCAACGGGCACGGGTCGACTGTCAGCGGCCGAGGGATTATGAGATCAAGATGCCGGCATCGATGACCTGGGCACATGGTGGGCTAACAGCGGAAACGCCTTTCGACATCTCACACCAGTCCCCCGCCATCCGCCGGCCTCTTGCGGACCCAGATGCGGACCGGCGACAGCTGAGGGGTCGAGCGCGACTCACCCGGCCGACAGCCTGCCACCCATCCAGCTACTTCCCCTCGGTCACCCGAAAGGGCGCGTAGCCGATGGGAAGCCGCATCACTTCTAGGTCATTGAAAATCAAGGTGAGGTTGTGTCCGTTCATCTCAATGTGAACCTCGTGGAAGTCGATTCCGACCCGCTCGGCCCACTCCTGGGCGCGCTGCGAATCGGCGATCCGCTGTGCTCCGGGGTAGATGGCCTGCCATCTCACCGCCCACACGTAGCCGTCGAGATCCGGCCCGCTCTCCGGGTCCGTCAGACCTTTGTCCAAGGAACCGCGCCAGGTATCCGGGCTCAGGGCCGTGGTCGCCTCGGCCACGACGCAGCACGTGAAGAGGTAACGGAGATGCGCCGGCTCGATGCCCGTCCTCGGGTCGGCGGCCGCGTAGACCACGACCTCGTAGTCGCGCATGTAGTCGGTGTAGGCGTGGTACATCACCGCCTGGTCGAAGACTTCGTCCAAGGCCCGGTCCAACTCACTGACCTCCATGCCGCCCGTTCTACCAGGCACCGCACGGCCTTTTTGTTTAGAAGAAGATCGCGGATGACTGGTCACGGTAACCCGCCCCTGCTCAAGCCGTCCGTCACTGTCGGATCACGTCGGCGCTGGTTGCGGCCTTGGCTGTACGAATGGCGGTGGGGCGCTGCCCACGACACGGCGCGGGCTGGGCTCGCGGGGCACCAGGAACGGATCTCCAGGGCTACGCTGTGCCGCACCTAGCAAGGGGAGAGTCGGTGCGACATCGACTGTGGGGCGTCGCATTGCTGCTGCTCGGCGCGGTGCTACTAGGCACGGCCGGTCTGAGCATCGGCTCCTGGTATGGCGGTCGCGGCACCGTACCGCTCAGCTCCGACCGGGCTCAGGAGGTGGCAGCGGAGCTGCTGCCCGGGGCCGAGCCAACCGGTAGCACCATGCTCCACCGTGCCTTTCGGTACGGCGTCTTCTTAGCCACAGATGATTTCGGTTCCGCTCACGCCAACTTCCACTACGGCGACGGCTACGGCGTCCGCGCCGACTGCGCGCTCTCAGACCAGCTACGGCGCAACGCCGAATCGCGGGGGTGGCAGGACCTCCATCGCGTTCCGGGCGACCCGTGCGACGGCTGGCGAGCCGAGGCGGACGGTCTGATGGTCACGCTCACCCATCGGGCGACCGGGTCGACGCTGAACGTCATGCCGGCCGCGCCGGACAGGTTCCTCACCTCCACGCTCACTGGCACCCTCCTCGGCGCCGCCGCCGGCACGGCGCTTTTCTGGCTGGTGGCGCGGCGACGTCCGCCCGTACCCCGGCTAGTGCGCACGCTGGTGACGGTCGCCCTACTCCCGGGGGCCGCACTCACCTGGGCGGACCTGTTCACGTACCGGTTCGCCGAGCCGGTGTGGCCCATCTGGCGGTCACTCGGTCCCCTGCTGGTGCCGCTGTGGCTTGTGCTTCTGCTGGCCGGTTTGATCGTTCTCGCAAGGCGGCAGAAACCGAACGGCCTCGCCACCGAGACCACGGCCGCCGTGAACGGAACTAGCCCAAGTGGCAGCAGGGGTACCTAGCAGGCTGTGCACCGTCGAACTGGCGCGGGATGGGATCTTGCATCCTCACGGACTGTGCGGCGGCATCTCTGAGGGCCGGGGTTCGGGGTGGAGCCCCGGTGCCTTCAAAGGTCTTGTCGTCCGTCAGCGTCGCCGGTCGGCCCGGCCGATGCCGGCCGGAGGTCGCCAGCAGGCCGGGGCCGGGCCGGCGCGGCCCGCGTCGCGGGCAGCTTGACGCGAGCAGGGCGAAGCTGGCGAGGCGATCGGGCACACCGCGGGCACACGAGCCCCGAGAGGCGGATGAGTGATCGGTGATCAAAGCTGTGACCTGGTGCCCCCGGCAGGATTCGAACCTGCGACACACGGTTTAGGAAACCGTTGCTCTATCCCCTGAGCTACGAGGGCGCGAGGGCCCAGTCTAGCGACCTGGGGGTTCACCTGGGGTGGCAGGGAGTCGCCCACGTTCACCCACGTTCCCCGAACCGGCGTTGTCCCAGCCCAGGAGCACACCCGGAGCACACGGGCCCCGGTTTGCGACCGGCGGTCGGCCGCGGTGACCCGCGTTGACATCGGTTGACCCGGGTTGGCATGCGCTGCAGAGCACACACCGCGCACATCATCGAAGATCATGTGGGGCTACCCGCAATCGGGCGGCTGGCTGCCTCGAAGGGCCACTGTCGTGGGGTTCAACCAGCACGGCGCTGTGCGGAGAAGGCACCAGTGGCCGCGGCCTCAGCACAGTTCGTGGTTCAGCATGCCGCGAGTCTCATGGCCAACGCTGATCGCCCGCACTTACTCTGGAGGCACCCGTATCCCGATCCGCAGAACACGTACGACATGTCGTACGGCGGCTCAGCCCGACATGTCGACGATCGAAGGCCGCAGCAGACTGCTACTGCAAATCCAATTCGGCTCACCGACCGGTATGCGATCAACGCGCCTGACCCGGTTACCGGCAACAGCGTGCCGGGAGGGAACTATCGGTCAGTCAGACCGTCGCCGATAGTGCAGCCCTGGTGCACGGTCGAGATCAAGAACGAAGCCACTCGGCGCCGACACGTTGTTGTTCCCCGCAGCCAGAGGGATATCCAGTGTGAGCTTGTAGCCGTCCGCAGCGTACGTGGACCCGCTGCAGATGAGCCGGTCGGGGGTTCCCCGACGCCACAAGCACAGCGAGCCCGCGCTGCGAGTCAGGCGTACCGCGCCGGGCACGCTGCGTGTTCGCGTCGATCGTGAGGTGGGTCAGCCATCCGGTGAGGTACTCGGCGACGGTGGGCATGTCGGCCAGCGCACCGTCACCGCGCAGCCGTTCGCGGATGCGGTCGACCTCGGGCAAGGGACGTTTGGCGCGTACGGCGGCTTGCAGCAGTTCGGCGATCTCGGTACGGCGACGCCGGTCACCATTGGCGAGGGCGAGCAGGTCACGGGCGTGGTCGAGTTCGTGGGACTGTCCGGATCTTCGTGTGTGAGGCGGTGATCGCGTTCTCAGTTTCCGGTGATGCGCTCGCCGTAGAACATGGCGAGGGAGTTCAGGGCCTGCTTCCAGCCGCCGGTCTTGCCGGTGACGTTAGCCCGGTTCGGCCGCGGGCTGCGAATGACCAGGTAGAGCACCTTGAGCGCGGCCTGTTCGTTGGGGAGTGCCCGCGACGGCGGGTGGCCTGGCGAACCGGGCGTTGAGTGACTCGATCGCGTTCGTGGTGTAGACAACCCGGCGGATCTGCGGCGGGAACGCTAGGAACGGAGTGAACTGCTCCCACGCCGAGCGCCACAACCGGATGATCGCCGGGTATTTCGTGCCCCATACGTGGTCGAACTCGGCGAACCGCTGCTCGGCGGCCTCGACCGTCGGGGCGGTGTAGACCTGCCGTAGCGCTTTGGTGATCTGGCTCCAGTGCGCCTTGGACGCATAGCGCAGCCTCGCGCGGACCAGGTGGACCACGCACAGCTGCACCGTCGCCAGGGGCCAGATCTCGCCGATCGCGTCCGGCAGGCCCTTGAGCCCGTCGCACGCCACTATGCACACGTCCTCAACCCCGCGGATACACAGCTCGGCGAGGGTGGCCATCCACGCCTTGGCGCCCTCGCCGCCGGTGCCCACCCATGGGCCCAGCACGTCGCGTTCGCCGGCGAGATTGATACCGACCGCGACATACACAGGCCGGTTGGCGACCTGGCCCTCGCGGATCTTCACCACGATCGCGTCGATCAGCACCACCGGGGTAGATCCGGTCGAGTGGACGCGACTGCCAGGCGTTCAGTTCGTCGACGACCTTGTCGGTGACCCGGGAGCTCAGGTCGCGGGAGACGTCGACGTCGTAGATGTCGCCCAGGTGCGCCTGGATCTCCCCGATCGTCAGGCCCGTGGCATACAACGAGATGACGGCCTCGTCGAAACCCTCGACCCGGCGGGCGTGCTTGGGCACGATCTGCGGCTCGAACACCCCGGCCCGATCCCGCGGCACCTGCAACTGCACCGGACCGACCTCGGTCTGCACCGTCTTCGGCGAACTGCCGTTGCGGTGGTTGCCCCGGCCCCACCCGGCCGGACCGCCCTTCTCATAGCCGAGGTGCTCGGTCATCTCCGCCTCAAGGGCGGCCTGCAGCACCGTGCGGATGACCTGGCTGAGCAGGCCACCAGGCCCGACCAGCGACACACCCTGCGCCCGGGCCTGATCGATCAGCTCTTGGGCAATCCGCACGTCCAACCCCGCCGAAGCCTGACCCTCGCCAGCACCCGCGCCCTCGGCAGCGGTGTCCTTGTTCGTCAACGGTGATCCTTCCCGGCCGAAGCAACCGCTCCAGCCTGCCGGATCACCGCCTCACACACGATCTTTCTGACAGACCCGACCTCGCGGAATGCGGTGGGGGTGTGCAACGTGGACGCAGCCGCCTGTCGATCATGTGTTTGTGAGGACTACAAGATCGAAGGCGGCTGCTGCTGCCAGGGTAGCGGCTGGGTGTGCGGTGCGGGCGCGGGCCGGGCTGTTGCAGCGGCTGCGGTCGTGCTTCGCTCGGACGCAGACGTGGCAGCATGCGGGAAGATACATGTCCGCGCTGGTCAGTCAGGTGCCCAAGCGCAACGGATGGACCATCGCCGAGCAGATCGGGGACGCCACGCCGGACCGTACTCAGCGGCTGCTGAACCGGGCGGTCTGGGACACGACGGCCGCGATGAGCCAGGTCCGGCGGTTCGCCGCTGCGGGTCTGGACGAGGCGGCGAGCCGTCGGCGGCGGCGTGGCCTGGTGGTCGGTGCGTTGGACGAGACGGGCCAGCCGAAGCAGGGCATCGCGACGTGTGGGGTGAAGCGGCAGTACATGGGGTGCGCGGGTCGAGTCGCGAACGGGATCAACACTGTGCACCTGTCCTACGTTCGGGAAAAGACGGGGCACGCGTTGATCGGTGCGCGTCAGTGGATCCCGGCCGAGCACATCACCGACCCGGTGACCTCGGCCGCTATGGGACTGCCGCCAGAGGTGGAGTTCCGCACCAAGGGCCAGTTGGCCATCGATATCTGTGCTGATGCATTCGCCGACGGTCTGGTGTTCGACTTCGCCTGCGGCGACGAGGTGTACGGCAACTGCACACAGTTGCGGGAGTTCTTCGAGCAGCACGGGCAGGCGTACGTCCTGCGGGTCGCCTCCACCTTCATGATCGGCCTGCCCTCCGAGGCGAAGCTGACCTGCGCGCAGGCAGTCAAGCTGCTGGTCAGGGACAAGCGCCGGTGGGAGGTCCGCTCGGCCGGTAGCGGGTCGAAGGGACAGCGCTGGTACGCCTGGGCGTGGATCGTCACCGCGTCGCCCCGCCATCATCTGCTGGTCCGCCGTCACCTGCGCACCGGTGAGCTGGCCTTCCACTACTGCCATGTGCCCGAGGGGCAGATCCTGACCAAGACGAGGCTGATCCGCGCTGCCGGGCTGCGCTGGCCGGTCGAGGAGGATTTCGAGTTCAGCAAGGACCACTTCGGCCTGGACCAGTGCCAGGCAAGGCTCTACACCGCGATCCAGCGGCACACGGTGCTGGCCGCCCTCGCGGTCTGCGCGGTTACCGCCGCCTGCCTCGCCGACCGCACCGACACCCAAGCGCCGCCGCCGAGCACACCTGACCCAGCCACCGCCACCCGAACCCGGAATGATCCCGCTGACCGTCCCCGAGGTCAAACGACTACTCGCCAACGCCCTCCGCCATCCGAAACCGCCCGGCCACGACACGCACTGGCTCACCTGGCGACGCCGTCACCAGGCCCGCGCACGCTGGTTCCACCAACGCACACGCCTGAACCGGGACTACGCCCTGGTCAGCTAGCAATTGGCGGCTGCCGTACTAACTAAGGGACGTCTCGTAACCCCGGTGTCTGTCTGGTAGGGACGATCATCGAGGATGCCTGTGTGCAGGTGATCTCCGCAGCCCGGACCGAGTGGATCTTTCCGTTCACCGGGCTGCAGCCCGCCCAGTTCCGGCGGCTGGTCCGCCTGGTCGCCGAGCGGGGCGGGGATGCCATCGCGGACGGCCGGCCGGGCCGGCAGTGGACACTCGACCTGCCCGACCGGGTGCTGCTGGTTGCCGCGTACTGGCGTACCAACCTGACGATGCGACAGATCGGCCCGCTGTTCGGGGTGTCGCATTCTGCGGCGCACCGGGTCATCGACACCCTCGGCCCGCTCCTCGCACTGGCGCCGGCGCGGCGGCGGCCGGCCGAGCAGATCGCCATCGTCGACGGCACCCTGATCCCGACCCGGGACCACCGACTGGCCGCGCCGAGCAAGAACTACCGCTACTCGACGAACCTGCAGGTTGCCATCGACGCCAGCACCCGCCTGGCCATCGCCCTCGGCGACCCGCAGCCAGGCAATCGCAACGACACGATCGTCTACCGCACCTCGGGCATTGATCAGATGCTGGACGGGCGACCGGTCATGGCCGACGGCGGCTACCAGGGCAACCGCGAGGTGATCATGCCGTACCGCAAGCCACGCGACGGCAGCCCGCTACCGGGCTGGAAGCAAGACCTCAACGCCCAGCACCGCACCGTCCGAGCGCAGGTCGAACACGCCCTGGCCAGGATGAAGTGCTTCAAGATCCCGCGCGACTACCGCCGCGCCGCCCGCACATTGGCCGACACCGCTTCCGGTATCGCCCACCTGCACAACATCATCCTGGCAGGGTGACCGCCCGCCCCCTACCGGGCAACGCCTTCACCGAGTTACGAGACGTCCTTTAGCCTCGAAGCAAGTTGATTGAATTGTTGGGGCTCACTGCATTGCGATCTTTACGATCCGCGTCCCGCCACGGACCGACTGTCCAGTCAATAGGCCTCTGCCACCATCGACCCCGGACAGCTCACCGAACCGGCCAGGAACCCGCAGGTCTACCACCTTGCTGTCCAGCGAGTAGAGCCAAAGCCCGTCCCGCCCCTCAAAACGGCCGCTTACCGCCAACCGCTGGCCCCCGATCGTTGCCACGCCCCGGATCACCTCAAATGGCAGCGTCCGCTTGACCAAGCCGCCGCGGTCGTTTGACAGCCAGAGCGCTTGCCCTTGAACAGCGTAGACGCCTTCGCCTTCGTTCCCGAGAACGCCGAGAAAGAGTGGCCGGGACTCCTCAAAGCGGCATCCACCTTGGGTCTCCGCTGCAACACTTCCTCCTGCCCCGCTTACAACCTCTTCCCACTTTCCGGTCGAGCCGCGAAGAATCGAGAGGCATCGCGCACCCGCCGGCTTGGCCAACAAGGCACCGGTCCCGTTGTCGGCCACAGCAACGCGTTCGACTGCATCAAACTCGCCCCAGCGCTCAACGGTCGTGCGGGCCGGATTCAAGACATCAACTTCCTGCCGCGCCCCATGGCAGTAGGCAGCAGCAAACATATCGTTACCTGCGCGGCTAGCGATGCTCTCCACGGAGTAGAAATCTGGACACGGCATCTCCCAGTCCCAGTAGGGCACCCGCACGAGGTCACCGCCACCGCCATGCACGGCGAATAGCGCCTGCGGCGAATCCGATCCGCCACGCTCGCTCATTAGGAGGAAGACCTCACCATCCGCCAGGCCAACCGGCGATCCCACCAGTTGACCACGTGAGTCCGGGATCACAGGTCCTATCGGCACACCAGCTAACCGCACTTCGGCTGCCCGGAACGCAAGATATATGGCGGCAGCCGCCACCACGACCAACAGCGGCAGCCCCCATACAAAAAGACGGCGTCTACTCATGGCCTCGCCCCGAGGTGTAGGCAGGTAAGCTGGATACATTCATTATCCTGCGCCAATGCCGTGTGGATGAAAAAGGCGGCTATTCCTCGATCCGAGACACCACGTCCGGGAGGTGTTGACCCCCGTGCCGCCATTCCGATCTTGATTCCTGCATCGTTGTTGGCTAGATCGATACGGGAATCGACACTACCCAGCCGTGGGGCCCCTGTTGCCGGACCGTCCAATTCATGCGCAAGCCCCATCAGGCGCGCATCGTCCGGATCGACCCCGTTCACGACTGCCAACGCCATCCATAAGCTATGGTGTTCGGCATTCCATTTGGGATCGAAAGCCTTCGCACCGCTCTTCGGTGACGGCCCGGCGAGCTGTTCCGCCCACTCAAACGCCTCATGCATAGCCTTGCAATCAAGCATCCCCATCTTCCGGCACATCGCGATCTCGTGAACGCCGGGCCGATCTCCACCGTATTGGCAGTAGAGTTTCAAGGGCAAACAAAAGTTGGGGTCTGCACCATACTGCATGAGCATCCCGTCCAACTGCCCCTTGGCCTTCGCTTCGTCGTCGTTGAGTTCACACATCTCGCGCTTACGACCCGCACACGTTCCAAACGGGTAGACCCGTTCCGGCTTGCGGAGATCCTTTGAACCAGAGCATCGCGGCCAGCAAGACTTGCCGGCCTCCTTGCTCATACGGGCTTTGTTCTTCCTATTACCCTTCTCGTCACCCCAACGGTAATCCGGGCAGCTTGCAACGGTCAGGCAATCGGTGTCAATGAGACCGGTAGGATCGCTGAAGGTCACAGGGCTGTTGTGAGAGTAGGCGTAACCGTTCCATTGCTGGGGGGCTGCCAGATCTTGCAAAGGATCCACCGAGACGAATCGGCCAACTGCCGTATCGTAGGCGCGGGCACCTACGATACTTAGGCCAGTGGGACTCATCGGCTTGTTCAAGAAGCCGTGATTGTCCGGAGAATTGACTGTCGCGCCACGGGCCCCACCGTACGGGGTGTATTGCCTCCAGGTGGGGTTCTGTGCGGTGTTGTCGAGGTAGAGCGACGGTGTCCCCTGGTGATCGGTGATGGTGAAGGTGTAGGCGGTGCCGGTGCCGGAGCGGATGCAGGTTCCGCCGCCGGGGAGTTGGTAGTAGCGGTTTCCGCTGATCGTACCGGTGGTGGTGTTGAGGGTGTGTTGTTGTCCGGGTAGGTAGAGGATGCTCTTCCCCGGTTCCTTCTGGATGAGCAGGTTGCCGTCGGCGTCGTAGATGAATGTGTTGTCGCCGCTGGTGCCGCCAGTGACTCCGGTGAGCTTGCCGGCGTCGTCCCATGTGAGGGCCTGGTTGCCCTGTGCGGCGTTGCGGCCGGTGGTGTTGCCGGCAGCGTCGTAGGTGTAGGAGGCGGACCCGGTCGCGCCGCCGCTTGTTGCGGTGGAGGTCAAGGTGTGGGGCTTGTTCTGGCCGTTGCCGTTGTAGGTGTAGGTGGTGGTGGTGTCGGTACCGCCGGTCAGGTTGTGCTCGACCTGTTCGGTGCGGTTGCCGATGGCGTCAACGGTCCAGTTGGTCCAGTAGGCGCTGCCGCCGCCGATGGTGTTGCCGACCATGGTCTTGTTGGTGGCGGTGGGGGTGGTGGCGCAGTTGTCGGTGGCGGTCCAGGCTTCGGTGAGGCGGGCGAGGCCGTCGTAGCCGTAGCACTGGGTTTCGCGCTTGTAATCGCAGGAGGCTCAACGGGCAGGCATTTGTCTCCTTTCCGGCGAACAGAACCGAGGAGCGGAGACGAAAGGAAGGTCAGAACCTCCTGAATTTCTTCCGGGTCAGGATCTAGCTTCTCTCTCAGCAGATACCTCATGGCCGTAACATCAAGCATGCCTCCGGACCGGGCGATCTCTCGGTCATCATTAGCTTCACGCCATAGGGTTGCAATTACCTCATTCATAAGATCCTGTCGGCGCGCAGCTCCCTCCCAAATCTTCTCTGGCGCGGCAACATCCACGTCGAACACGCCAGCAATTGCGGCAGGCGACAGGGGCGAGAGCTCATTGAGTTCAATGTACCGGGCATGCTAGCGATCAGCACCCGGCGCAGCCCGGTTGGCAGAAGGTGGCCCGCCGTCTCGAGTTTCTTCCGCCAGCGTTGTCGTTGATATGTTCGCAGTTGGAAGGTGCAGATTCGGTTGCCGGAATTGCCGAGGCTTTCAGGCGGGGGTGATCGAAAGCACGTAGGCGTCCTTTTGTGGCTGTTGTTCCGGGGGTAGCTCGATTTGCAGGCCGGTGTCGCTGTGCTGCCATGGCACGGTGTGGGCGCCGCCTAGCACACTGATCCTGCTGGTCTCGGGAGCGTTGAAGTCACGGATGATTACCTTGCCGGCGGGTTGGTCGGCGAGCACGATTGCGTAGGTTGTTCGGCCGTTGCGGGTGAATCGGACCTCGTCGCCGCTGGTGGTGTTCGCCGCGTTGCGGGTCCAGGGACGGGTGCCGTACACGGCCTGCGCGTTGCGGCCGAGCCAGGTGCCGAGTGCACGCAGCGGAGCCTGCTGAATGTGGGGGATACGGCCTTCGCCGTCTGGGCCGACGTTGAGCAGCAGGTTGCCGCCGTTTGCTACCACGTCGGCGAGCAGGTGGATCAGTTCTTTGCCAGTCAAGGTGTCCGCGCTGGTTTCCTGTGCGTTGTAGCCGAACGATTTTCCCAGGCCGCGGGTGAGCTCCCAAGCGCCGGAGGGCACGGTGGCGGGTGCGGCGTACTCGTGCGTGGCCACGTCGTAGTGGAAGGTCGGTGGTCGTTCGGGCATGGAGCGGCCGCGCTTGGCCATGGCCTTGAGCGCCTGGCCGACGAATCTCAGGTAGAGCGAACGGGCCAAGCGGTTGCGAGGCATCTTGAGCTGGGTCCAGCGATCGTTGACCACTCCGTCGGCCACGGAGTTGTAGTAATGGGCCATGAGCTGGTGGGGGTCGTAGTCCGCCGGCCAGCCCATGTCGTTCCAGACCACTGACGGCTGATACGTGTCAATCAGCTCTCGCCACTGGGCTGCGGCATAATGGGCGTAGTCCGGGCCGAGGGCTTGGTGTCGCATGAGATCAGTCATGGTCTTGATTGGCTTGGTGAGAAATGTCCAGTCGATGCCGCCGCCGTAGTAAAGCCCCATCCGCATGCCGTGCTCGCGGACGGTTTTCGTGAGGTCGCCGACCAGGTCCCGCCGCGGCCGGTAGTCACGGGGCATGTGCGGATGCTCGACCCGCGTGGGCCAAAGTGGGTACCCGTCTAGGTGGCGGGTGACCATGACTATGTACCGGGCACCTGCCTCCGAGAACAACCTCGCCCAGTCCGCGAAGTCGACCCGATCGGCGTGGGTTTCGAACTCTGTACGGAAGTCGAAGTAGGAGAAGTTTCGTCCATAGGTGGCCACGTGATGTACGTTTGTCGGCGACCCTGGCACCCGAAGACCGTTGAGGTACCACTCGGCGTAGGGGATCCGGTCGGCGGTGCCCTTTCCCGCCATCAGGTCACGCATGAAGGCGCTGTAGTCAGAGTCCGTGCGCTCGGCGAAGGCCGGTACTGAGTAGAGTCCCCAGTGGACGAAAATCCCGAGCTTGGCGTCGCGGTACCAGTCCGGAATTGGTCGTGCATCCAACGAATCCTTGTCCGGTTGGTAGGTCACGGAACTCTCCTTGGTGTAGGTGCGTGCGCCGCTGGGTGGTGTTGCGGCAAGTCATTGCCGCGTGCGCTGCGACTGCGCTGCTTGACACCAGCTGGCTGGACTCCGATGTGGGCGGAGAACCGGGTGACCCGCTGGAAGCGCCGTGTGGCGACGCCGAATGCGACGGCGCCGGCGACGAACAGCGCATCGGTGGTGTAGCTGGCGATCCAGTCCCACGCGCCGGGATTCTCAACGCCATGCCCTCGCTGACGGTCAGGCCCGGTCAACCCGATGGCCCGGCCGGCGACGCGCAGCAGCGTGTCCACGACTCCGGCCATGGCGCGCACTGCGAGCACGGCGAACCCGATCCAGCCCAACACCACCACCAGCCACCTGGGAAGTCGCCGACCCCACGACATCGCGAAGGCCAGCGGCAGCACTGTTCCCACAGTAGCCATGACAATGACTACGACCTGGAACAGCGCAACGGCAACTCGTGCCGGGCCGTTCCGATCGGACGGTGCCGGGATACCGAGACCGGTCAAGTACCAAACGACGTGCCAGGCCACGAAGACCACGACCCAAGCGAACGCGAGGTAGGCGCTGCGCCGGCTGGCCACGGCGATATCCATCACGGACAGCTTTGACGAGTTCATTGGCCCACCTTTTGCTCTCCTCCGCTGCAGCGGTCCGCGGCGCTACGCACGGGCCGGCCCCTTACGCCGTCACAGGCGCAAGGCGGCCCTGGTCGTCGGACGGCTTGGACGCCTCGCCGTTGGTGACGACGAGGCCGCTGCTGGCCACTGTGTTCGCAGCAATCCGAGCGTGTCCACGTTGCCTCATCCGCTCGGGATCGGATCCGGTTATCGGCGCGCGATCGTCGTCAGCATCTTGCGATCACGTCGGATAACTGACAACGACGCGCCTCCAAATTTCTCGCCATCGTCGAGGAGCCTGACTCCATCACTCCGGGCTGCGTGTGCCGCCGCGTGACACCGTGAGCACTAGCAGCGCGGCTGGCAGGGCGATCGTGAATCCGAGCGCCGTGATCAGCAGCACGCCCGTCGATGGCGCGAGGTGGTCGAGTATCGTCACGTGCACCACGCAGTGCGGAACCGCCCACGTCAGGTACATGGCGAGCGCGACAACCGCCAACATCCGTTTGATGTGGACGGTTGCGGCGCCGAGCACCACCGCGCTGGCGAGAGTCATGGCGCCGTAGTCGCGCATCAGGTGCACGTTGTAGGCCATTCCCATGCCGACGACCTCGAGCGAGAAGAAGCGCGCCGGAAAGAACAACGCCCAGGCGCCGACGACGACTTGGCTCGCGGCGAGAAACCCGATACCGGCACGCAGCCACCGGTTCATCGGCCGCTCCGTTCGCACGCGATCCCGGCAAGGAACTCATCGAACGTGATCCGTCCGACCGCCCGCTCCCGGGTGAGGTGGTTGCCCGCGCGGTAGTCCCGCATCGCCTTTCCCGGCATGGGAATCGACCACACCGGGCGGCGGCGTCCGATCGCCCGGAGGTAGGCGCGGGCCAGTTCGGCCGCGTCACGCACCTGCGGCCCGCCGAGATCGGGCACCCGTGCCGCGGCGGGCGCCGCGGCGATCGCGCCGAGCCGATCGGCGACCTCGATGACGTCAATCGGTTGGAAGCTCACCTTCGATGGCATCATCGTCACAGGCAGCCCGCGCTGGGCATTGCAGATCGCGGTGATCAGGTCGTGGAACTGGGTCGTGCGCTGGATCGTCCACGGCAGCCCGGACTCCTCAATCAGTCGCTCGCAGGCCAGCTTCGCGCGATAGTAGCCGAGTGCGACGTCCTCGATACCGACGATCGACACGTACACCAGATGCGGTCTCCCGACAGCCCTCGCCGCGGTGATCAGGTTACGCGTCGCGGCCACGTCGCCGCGCCCGTTGGTAGTGGCCAAGTGGATGATCACCTCGGCGCCCGTGACCGCCTCGGCAATTCCGCGTCCGGTGCGCAGATCACCGACCGCCAACGCCCACACGGCGGGCTTGCGTTCCTCGCGGGTCAGTACGCGCACCTCGTGGCCGGCGTCGGCCAGCTGCGGCACGAGGGTGCGTCCGAGTCGTCCGGTACCGCCGGTAACCAGAACCGTTGTCGTCATTCTCTGCTCCGTCATGGCTTGCGGCTTTGCCCTCAGCGTGGACTACCGCCTGGCTCCCGAACACCCGTGGCCCGCCGCACCCGATGATTGCGAAACCGCGGCGCTCTCCGGCCAGCAGCACCCGCCGATGTACGGACGACGTCAGCCCCTGCCACGAATCATGGGCATGGTGATTCGGATAAATGATCGAGCACGCTGTGAGCCTATTCGGATGGGCCTGTCATCCGGCCAGGGCGACCTCGGCCTCCCGGGACCCGGCGGCGGCGGACTGGGCAGCTCGGCGACGCCGGTGGTAGTGAACGGTCAAGATACCGAGCAGCGGTCCCCAGGCGACCAGCGGCAGGTAGGTGATCCAGAACGCGACGCTCTGCCAGCCCTCTGTGATCGGCGTGTTCGGGCTGCCGTTGAGCATCCGGCCAGAGGCCATCATGGCCAGCGCGTACGGGAAGATCAGCAGGGCGGTCGCACCGAGGCTGGCGGGGATGACGGCGGCGAGGGTCGGTACCCGGCGGCCGCGCAGGCCCGGGATCCACCTCGGCCACACCTCGCCCCACTCGCACACCAGCCCGAGGGCGAGGAATGCCAGCACCTCGCTGACCAGGCTGAGCATGATGACGTACCAGACCCCTTGGAACAGGATCGGACCGTGGCCGGGCGGCGGGGCGTCCATGCGCTTCACGAGCGGAGCCTCGATGACGAAGGCCGTGATCCGCCAGATGGTGGAGGGCAGCGTGGTCAGGGCGGCGGCGTATGCGGCCAGCATGGCCCAGCGGGGAACGCCCACTGCCGTCCGGCCGTGCAGCTTCATCAGGATGGTGCGAGCGGTCATCGGGAAATCTCCTTGTCCAAACGTAGATCGTTGCGGATGGCCGGGTGCATCCCGCGAGCTGGTGGGCAATGCCTAGCGTTCCTGTTTCAAGATCGCAGTTACGCCGGGCCCCACGCATCCCCTCGAGAGGGGAACGGATCACTCGCGCGGGGGAAGAGGGACCTGGACCACACGCACGGCGGACGAGGTGACAGCGGCCAGTTCAGATTCCCCACGGACGGTCAGTCGCGGTGTCACGTTCCGTGACACGGTTTGCGCCTTAAGCAAGGCCGCGGACTCGGCAGGGGAGAGGGATCGCTCTGGCAAGGGAGGCTGTGCGCCTCGGTCGATGCGATGGTCAGGGCATGACTAGTGGTCTCCAGATGTGGACGGCGTTGCCCTCTTGGTCAGGATGGTGTGAGACACCGCGTGTGAGTGCGGGGTGCTGACCGAGGGCGGGATCGGAGATCCTGGTGTACGTGTCGACATCTTCTGCGGACCAGCCCGTGCCGGGTGGGTCTGATCCGGCGCCGCGGCCGTCGCGGCGGGCGTTCAGTCCGGAGTTCAAGCTGCGGATCCTTGCCGAATATGAGAATGCCCCGCATGGGGAGAAATCGGCGGTGTTGCGGCGGGAGGGGTTGTATTCGTCGCATCTGATCGAGTGGGCGAGAGCCCGCGACGCCGGGGCTCTGACTGGCAGCCGCAGCGACGGGGATTCATCCTCGGGATCGCCCGCTGCCGGCTCGGAAGACGGCTGAGCAGATCGAGTTGGAGAAGCTGCGCCGACAGAACGAGAAACTGCAGGCTGATCTGAAGAAGACCCGGATGGCGTTGGACATCATGGGAAAAGCGCACGCGCTCTTGGAAGAACTCTCCGAGAGCGCGGACAACGATCCGCCGCCGAGCAGATCCTGACCACGGCGTTGACCGACCTGCGTTCGGCGGGGATAGGGGTGCAACGCGGCTGCGAGTTGACGGGGACCTCCCGCGCGACCCACTACCGCCGCCGCAGCGGGTTGGGGCCGGTGCACGGGCCGTGGCTGCCGCGGACCCCGCCGCCGTCGGCGCTGTCGGACACCGAACGGGTCCGCATCCTCGAGGTGCTCAACAGTGCGGCGTATGCCGATTTGGCGATTCCGCAGGTCTGGGCTCGGGAACTCGACGAGGGCCGGTACTGGTGCTCCCTGTCGACGATGTATCGCATCGCCCGCACGGCCGGGCAGGTCCGCGAACGACGCCGGCAAGCCACCCACCCGCCACGGGTGCGTCCCGAGCTGGTCGCGACCGGCCCGTCGCAGGTGTGGTCGTGGGACATCACCGCGTTGAAAGGACCGGTCAAAGGCATCTGGTATCGCTGCTACGTGGTCATCGACATCTACTCCCGTTACGGGACCGGGTGGCTCGTCGCGGCCGGCGAAGACGCTGTCGTGGCCCGCGATTTCCTCGCCGACGCGGTCTGGCGCAACGGGATCGAGCCGCACACTCTGCACGCCGACCGCGGCGGTGTCATGGTGTCCAGACCGGTGTCCGAGATGCTGGTGAGCCTCGGCGTGCTCCGCTCGCATTCACGACCGCGGACGTCGAACGACAATCCGCACTCCGAAGCGCAGTTCAAGACGATGAAATACGTGCCCGACTTCCCCGACCGGTTCGGCTCCCTCGCCGACGCCCGCGCCTTCTGCGACAGCTTCTTCACCGCCTATAGCCATGAACACCGCCATTCCGGGATCGGCTGGCACACCCCGGCGTCAGTCCACTTCGGCACCGCCGAGCAGATCCGCGCGCAGCGACAGACCACCCTCGACCAGGCCTACACCGCTCACCCGGACCGGTTCACCCGCCGCCCGCGAGCACCCCAGGCACCCGACAGCGCCTGGATCAACAACCCCGCCCGGCAAGAACAACCCCCCGCTCGCTAACGACAACCTGTCTCAGGTTGACTTGACAACTACCGAGACGGCGTGCCACCGCGGCGCGCAGGGTTGACGATGACATTCGGCTGCAGTGTCAGCCTGTCGCGATCTGACACCGTGCCGCCCGCGGGGCGCTGTTAGACGCTGTGAGACCGGCTGGGCCCTCATTGTCAGACTCCTCGGCCGGTGTCGTGTCCCTCACGGCCTTGTCCCGTGCCCTTCGCCTCCTGTCGTGTCAACGCGCAGGTCAACGCGGCTTTGTCAGAACGGTGACGCGCGCCGGCGTCGGTCGTCAGTCAGCGGGTGGCCGGTGGCGGCTGGTGCTGTCGAGCCGAGGACTCATGCCTGCTGGCCTGCGTTGTCAGGGGCCGGTGAGACCGAGGTGGCGCAATGGCGGTCAGGCGCGCGCCGGCCGTACACCTCCGGCCCGTCATCGACATTCGTCTCTGACATGGGAGTTCGTGACATGACCGCGTCCGCCAAGGACTGGCCCGACTCGCCGCTGGACGCCGTGGACACCGCGTTCGCCGACCTGACCTGCGACCCCGACCCGTTGTCACTGGACCTCGACCCGCTGGCCGATCAGCTCGGCGACGACAGCGGTCTGCCCGGCGGTGTCATCGCCCTGCCGGCGTTGCGGCAGTGGTTGCTGGAGCACCCCCGCGCCTACACGGTCCGTGACGTCGTGTGGCGAGAGCTGGTCCGCCGCGCCCGTCTCGACGGTCCCGCCTGGGTCATCGCCGCGGTCGCCCTGGCGATGCCGGCGCTGCGCCGCTACGCCGGACGGCTGCACACCGGCTGGGCCGGCCTCAGTCGCTCAAGGGCTGCCCGCAACCGGGCCAGGTGTCGCTCGTCGTCGAGCCGGCCGGCGACCTCCTCGGCGTGGTCGGGCGTGGCCGAAGCGGGAGCCAGCCGTTCCAGCGCCCGTCGATGCCGCACCGCGGTCCGCCAGCGATGCTGGATCGTCCGGCGTGCGATCCCGTACAACCACGGCAGCGCATTGCCGTCGACCAGCTCGACCTCACCCCGCCGACGCCACGCCTCCAGGAACACGATGGAGACCAGATCATCGGCAGCGTCGATCGAGCCAGTCCGGCGGGCACAGAATGCCCGGACGGCCCCGCCGTGCCGGTCAAAGAGCACACCGAAGCACTCGGCCTCCCCGTGGCGCGCTCTCTGCCACAGCTCGCCGTCGTCGGCCCGGATCATGTCCGCCGTCTCGCTCACACTCTCCTATGACCGTTGCGCCCGTCAGGTTCCACTTTCGGTAGCACTACATCTGAACTAGCCCAGTGCAGCATGCTCGCCACAGCCGGCTCAGGTTCATGACACCGACAACGAGCGTGGCGCAAGGAGCCAAGCATGCTTGGCCTAGCGTAGTAGACTGGTGGCATGGGCCGGTTCTCCGAGGATGAGCTGCACGCGGTTGTCTCCCGGTACGAGGCGACGCGCGCGCAGGCGTTGACCGAACGCGACGAGCAGCTGCGGGCGTTTCATGCCGCCGGTTGGCGGCCGGTGGATCTGCAGCGGGTCACCGGGTACAGCCGGGAGACGATCCGTCAGGCGCTCCGACCGGAGGTCCGGCGGGCGACCAATCTCAGCCGACGCAGGACGTCACCCCAGCCGCCGGCGGACTACCGGCCCTACGGCGACCGGAAGCCCTACGTGGTGGCCGAGACTCTCGCCGATCTGCATGGCCCGACCGCGGGCACGGTGACGCTTCCGCGTCATCTCGACTGGTCCGGGCACGCCGAGTACGACCTGAACCGGCCCGCACGCCTGGCCAGCATGTACAAGGTAGTGCTCACCGAAGCCAGCACGGTCGAAGATCTCAACACCTGGCTCGACGCCGGCCTCCTCCGGCGGCTCTGGCCCACCCTCTGGCTGCCACCCCAGCTCCGCCAGCGCTGGGAGGCAGCCTTCCCCGAACTCGCCGCGACCCGCAGCGATGCGGCGTAGCGGTGGACCCCTTCCACGAACGCCTCGCCCGCACCGGGCTCGCGGCGGCCGAACGATACGGCTTCGCGCTGGCCGGCGGCTACGCGGTCCAGGCCGCCGGACTTCTCGAGCGGCCCAGCGAGGACGTCGACCTGTTCACCGCCTGGGACCGCCGCAGCGAGTTCACCGCCGCGGTCAACGCCGTCGTGCACGCCTACCGAGACGACGGCCTCACCGTCGAGACCGAGCGGCACTACGACACGTTCGCCCGGCTGGCCGTCACCGACGGAGTGCGGGTTGCCAAGGTCGAACTCGGCGTGGACTGGCGCGCCAACGAACCGATCCTCATGGCGATCGGACCGGTACTGCACCCCGACGACGCGGTCGCGAACAAGATGAGCGCCCTCTACGGACGAGCGTTCGCCCGGGACTTCATCGACATCGACGCCACCCTCCGATCCGGCCGCTACACCCGCGACGCCCTCCTCACCCTCGCCCAACGCGCCGACCGCGGTTTCGACCCGCGCATCTTCGCCGACGCCCTCGGACAAGCCGCCCAGCTCGACCCCGACGACTTCGCCCAGTACGGCGTCACCGGCCAAGCGCTCGACAATCTCCGAAGCCGATTCACCCAATGGCGCCGCCAACTACTCAGCGAGAAGGAACCCCCGCGACCTGACGGCTCCGCCAGCTAATCTCCCAGCGCCCGGTAAAGAGGAATCCCAGCAGGAAGCCGCCGCCGATCACCGGCCGCGACGGTGCTCCGATGGTGCTCGGCGAAACGGTTCTCTGCGCCGCGCCACACGCATCGCGGACACCGATGACAGTCTCCGTTCTCTACGCTGCTCCTATGGCAGCGTGTCCCGAGCTGACCAGGCCGGCCCCTCACACGGGGTGCGGTCACGGTCTCTCCGGGGCAACCCCCGGGACGCGATACTCACCTCGGCACCACACCACAGGTGCGTCGGCACGCTCCGCGAGCCTGTGCACCCGCACGACCGGGCATCGTCGGGACACGCTGCCACCACCGGCCCGATCGTGACCACCCTTCACGCCCTGGCCACCGCGCTCGCCGACGCGTTCCTTGCCGGCGACGGCTGGCGCCGCGCCGATCTCGTCAACCAGGGTGGGCTCGTCCTCGGGGTCCGGCGGCGATGGCTGTGGCCGGTCGCCGACGCGGTGCTGGTCGCCTACCCGCGCCCACCCACCGACCGGCCACGCGAGCTGGCCACGTTCCTGAGCACCTTCGACCCGCTCCGTGCGGCAGTCGCCACCGCCCGCCAGCACCAGCGGCCGATCGTTATCCGCGCGCGGCCCGTGACGCCGACCCGCACCGTCCGCCGTCCTTGGCGCACCCCGGTCATCGACACCGTCGGCGATCTGGCCGCGATGCTCGACCTGAGCATCGAGCACCTCGACTGGTACGCCGACCGACGTGCCATGAACCGACGCGCCTTCGCCCACCGGCTGCACCACTACCACTACCGCTGGGCCGACCGGGGCCGGCTGATCGAGGCACCGAAATCACGGCTCCGCGCCCTGCAACGCCGGCTCCTCGCCGAGGTCCTCGGCCCCATCCCGGTCCACCCCGCCGCCCACGGCTTCGTACCCGGCCGCTCCGCACACACCTTCGCCGCCACTCACGCCGCGCAGCCGGTCGTCGTCCGGATCGACCTTCTCGCCTTCTTCACCCACATCACCGCCACCCGCGTCCACGGCCTGTTCCGCACCGCCGGCTACCCCGAAGCTGTCGCCCACGCCCTCACCGGACTCTGCACCACCCGCACAACGTCCCCCGTCCTCCGCCAAGCACCCGCCGACCTACCGCACCGGACAACCCGGCTGGCAGCGCTGCGCACCGGCCACCTGCCCCAAGGCGCGCCCACCTCACCCGCACTGGCCAACCTGTGCGCCTACCGACTCGACCGACGCCTCACCGGCCTCGCCGACGCCTTCGAGATCACCTACACCCGGTACGCCGACGACCTCGCCTTCTCCGGCGACCTCACCACCCGCCGCATCGATGACCTGATCGCCGCCGTCACCGACATCGCCCGCGACGAGGGCTTCCAAGTCCACCCCGCCAAGACACGCGTCCGTAGCCGAGCCGACCGGCAACTCCTCGCCGGACTCGTCGTCAACCAACACCCCGCCACACCCCGCGACGAATACGACCAGCTCCGCGCCATCCTCCACAACGCCGCCCGCACCGGTCTCGCCGCGCAGAACCGGACCGGCCACCCCGACTTCGCCCAATACCTCATCGGACGAGTTCTCTGGGTCGGTCATCACCATCCGGCACGCGCAGCCAAACTCGCCACGCTGCTGGCCCACGCTCTCGCGGCACCGTAGACTGACGCGGCGCGGCAACTTCACCGGATCCCGGCAAGGACGCGTCGAACCGAACGAGGCGCGGCCTGAGCAGGACTTACGCCCGTCTGCTGATCTTCGGCAAGCGAGGACAGCAACGCGCGTGTGCGACCTACTAACACGAAGACAAAATAGGAACCCGCAGGTAGTCAGCCTTCGGGTAGAGATAGAGCGTCGTCTTAGGAAACCGTTGCTCTATCCCCTGAGCTACGAGGGCGCGAGGGCTCAGTCTAGCGACCTGCCGGTCGGGCCGGGGTGGCAGGACTGGCCGGTGATCACGCGCCGGGGCCGGCTGTTCGGGCGGGGTGGATCACAGCGCCCGGCGAGCCCTGCTCGTTAGGGTCGGCTCGTGGAGTCCCTGGATCTGCTGCTCGCCGCGCACCGCGCGTACCTCCTCGGCTGGAACGTCGGCGCGGCCGGCGGCCCGGACCTGCTCACCTACCGCAGCGAGGTGCCGCACGCGCCCCTGAACGGGGTGCTGCGCGTGGCGGGGCGCGACCCGCGGGACGCGCTCGCCGAGGCCCGGGATCGGCTCGACGGCGCACCCCGGGTCTGGTGGGCCGGCCCGGACAGTGACGCCGGCTCGGCCGACGCCCTGGTGTCGCTCGGCGCCGTCCCGGTCGCCGACCTGCCGATCATGACCGCGCCGATCGACCGGGTGGCCGTCACGCCCACGCCGGCGGGCCTGGACATCGCCGAGGCCACCGCAATGGACGAGTTCGTGTCGGCCTACGCCCGCGTGTCCGGCATCCCCGCCGAGGGCGTGGTGACCGCCGTGGAACGGGAGAAGGGCTTCACCGGCGACGGCACCGTGATTCGGCTGGCCGGCCGCCTCGACGACGGCTCCATCGCCGCGACGGCGGTCGCCTGGCTGAGCCACGGCCTGGTCACCCTGTACTACGTCGGCACCCAGCCCGCGCACCGCCGGCAGGGCATCGCCACCGCGATGACCCGGGCCGCGCTCGACCGGGCCCGCGAGGAGGGCGTACGCGTGGCGGCCCTCACCGCGACCGCCGCCGGCGAGCCGGTCTACGACCGGATGGGTTTCCGCACGGTGGGCACGTTCCGGCTGCTGTCGTTCTGACCTGGTCCCGGTCTCGTGGCGCGAAGCCGACCAGCGTCGGCCGGACGGGTCGGCGGACGGCGGACGGCGGACGGCCGGTCGTTCCCGCCGTCGTCGTCATGATCAGCGGGGCTGGGATACGATGCGTGCGGAAGGCGCAGATGGGGACGAGTACCGTCGCACGCAGCCATGAGCGACCCGGGGATGGTGGAAGCCCGGGGGTGTGCGCGGCGGGAAGATCACCCCGGAGCCGTCGGAAGAAAGGCCGTGAGGCCGAGTAGACCCGACCACACCCGAACGAGAGGGCCGTTCCACGGCCAAGGAGGGTGGTACCGCGGGGCCACGGCCTCGTCCCTCCGGCGGAGCTTCAGCACACGCGCCGACGGAGGAGCGATGTACCGCAGCGTACCGACCCAGGTCGACCTGCCCGACCTCGATCACCAGGTCCTGCACTTCTGGCACGCCAACAGCATCTTCAAGCGCAGCCTGGAGCAGTCCGAGGGCCGGCCGGAGTGGGTCTTCTACGAGGGGCCACCGACCGCGAACGGCATGCCGGGCGCCCACCACATCGAGGCCCGGGTCTTCAAGGACGTCTTCCCCCGCTACAAGACCATGAAGGGGTTCCACGTCGCCCGGAAGGCCGGCTGGGACTGTCACGGACTGCCCGTCGAGCTGGCCGTCGAGCGGGAGCTCGGCTTCTCCGGCAAGCAGGACATCGAGAAGTTCGGCATCGCGGAGTTCAACGCGCGCTGCCGTGAGTCGGTGACCCGGCACACCGACGCGTTCGCCGAGCTCACCGAGCGCATGGGCTACTGGGTGGACCTCGACGACGCCTACCGGACGATGGACCCGGAGTACATCGAGTCCGTCTGGTGGTCGTTGAAGCAGATCTTCGACAAGGGCCTGCTGGTCGAGGACTTCCGGGTCGCCCCGTGGTGCCCGCGGGACGAGACCGGGCTCTCCGACCACGAACTGGCCCAGGGCTACGAGACGGTCGTCGACCCGTCGGTGTTCGTCCGGTTCCCGCTCACCTCGGGGCCGCTGGCCGACCGGGCCGCGCTGCTGGTCTGGACGACCACGCCCTGGACGCTGCCGTCGAACGTCGCGGTCGCCGTGCACCCCGACGTGCGGTACGTGGTGGCCAGCGACGGCAACGAGCAGCTCGTGGTGGCGGAGCCGCTGCTGGCGTACGCGCTCGGCGACGGCTGGGAGCTCACCGGCGAGTCGTTCAAGGGCAAGGAACTGGAGCGGTGGACCTACCGGCCGCCCTTCGACCTGGTCGAGGTGCCCGACGCGCACTTCGTGGTCCTCGCGTCGTACGTGACCACGGACAGCGGCACCGGCCTGGTCCACCAGGCGCCGGCGTTCGGCGCGGACGACCTCGCCACCGCCCGGACGTACGGCCTGCCGATGGTGAACCCGGTGCAGTCGAACGGGCGGTTCGAGCCGGACATCCCGCTGATCGGCGGGCGGTTCTTCAAGGAGGCCGACCGGCCGCTCATCGAGGACCTGGAGCTGCGCGGCCTGCTGTTCAAGAACGTGCCGTACGAGCACACCTACCCGCACTGCTGGCGCTGCCACACCGCGCTCATCTACTACGCCCAGCCGTCCTGGTACGTGCGGACCACCGCGATCCGCGACGCGCTGCTGCGCGAGAACGAGCGCACCACCTGGCAGCCCGCCACGGTGAAGTACGGCCGCTACGGCGACTGGCTCAACAACAACGTCGACTGGGCGCTGTCCCGGCGGCGCTACTGGGGCACCCCGCTGCCCATCTGGCGGTGCGCCAACGACCACCTGACCTGCGTCGGCTCCCTGGCCGAGCTGAGCGAGCTGACCGGTTCCGACGTGACCGGCCTCGACCCGCACCGGCCGTTCATCGACGACGTCACCTTCGCCTGCCACTGCGGGGAGACCGCGCGCCGGGTCCCCGAGGTCATCGACGCCTGGTACGACTCGGGCTCCATGCCGTTCGCGCAGTTCGGCTACCCGTACCGCAACGCCGACCTGTTCGAGAAGAGCTACCCGGCCCAGTTCATCTCCGAGGCCATCGACCAGACGCGCGGCTGGTTCTACACGCTCATGGCGGTCGGCACGCTGGTGTTCGACCGGTCGGCGTACGAGAACGTCGTCTGCCTCGGCCACATCCTGGCCGAGGACGGCCGGAAGATGTCCAAGCACCTGGGCAACATCCTGGAGCCCATCCCGCTGATGGACCAGCACGGCGCGGACGCGGTGCGCTGGTTCATGGCGGCGGTCGGCTCGCCGTGGTCGGCCCGCCGGGTCGGGCACACCGCGCTCCAGGAGGTCGTCCGCAAGATCCTGCTGACCTACTGGAACACGGTCGCCTTCCAGTCCCTGTACGGCCGCACCGCCGGCTGGACCCCGTCGGCGGCGGACCCGGCTCCGGCGGACCGCCCGGTGCTGGACCGGTGGGTGCTCTCCGAGCTGAACACGCTCGTCCAGCAGGTCGACGCGGCCATGGCCGACTTCGACACGCACCAGACCGGCCGGCTGCTCGCCCAGTTCGTCGACGACCTGTCCAACTGGTACGTCCGGCGCAGCCGGCGGCGGTTTTGGCGGGGCGACCGGGCGGCGCTCGCCACCCTGCACGAGGCGCTGTCCACCGTCACCCTGCTGCTGGCGCCGCTCACCCCGTTCGTCACCGAGCGGGTCTGGCAGGACCTGGTGGTGCCGGTCGACCCGGAGGCGCCGCAGTCGGTGCACCTCGCGCCGTACCCGGTCGTCGACGAGGCCCTGATCGACCGGTCCCTGTCCCGGCAGATGGCGCTCGCCCGCCGGCTGGTCGAGCTGGGCCGGGCGGCCCGCGCCGACTCCGGGATGAAGGTCCGCCAGCCGCTGTCCCGGGCGCTCGCCTCGGCGGGCGGCTTCGAGGAGCTGTCCCCCGAACTGCTCGCGGAGATCGCCGCCGAGCTGAACGTCGGCACGGTCGACGCCGTGGGCGGGGCCGGCGGTTCGCTGGTCGACACCACGGCCAAGGCCAACTTCCGCACCCTCGGTAAGCGGTTCGGCAAGACGGTGCAGCAGGTGGCCAAGGCCATCGCGGCCGCCGACGCCGCCACCCTGCGGGACTCGCTGCGCGACACCGGGTCGGCGACCGTCCAGGTCGGCGACGAGACGGTGACGCTCGGCCCGGACGAGGTGGTCGTGACCGAGACGCCGCGGGAGGGCTGGGCGGTGGCCAGCGACGCTGGCGCGACCCTGGCGCTCGACCTGCACCTGACGGACGAGCTGCGCCGGGCCGGCGTGGCCCGGGACGCGATCCGGCAGATCCAGGAGGCGCGCAAGAGCAGCGGCCTCGAGGTGACCGACCGGATCGAGCTGCGGTACCGCAGCGACCGGGAGGAGACCGCGCGGGCCCTCGCCGAGCACCGCGAGCTGGTGGCCGAGGAGGTGCTGGCGACGGACTGCGCCGAGGGCGATCCGTCGTGGCCCGACGCGCAGCCGTTCACCGACGAGTCGCTGAGCCTGACCTTCTGGCTCCGGAAGGTCTGACGTGCGGATGCCCCGGGCCGTGGTGGCCCGGGGCACCGAAACGGATCACCCGGCGGCCCGGACGCGCTCCGCGACGGCACGCGCCGTTCGGAGGTGCGTGGCGGCCTCGTCGTCCTGACCGAGGGCGGTGGCGAGGTCGGCCAGGTGCCGGGCCACCGGGCCGAGGCTGAGCAGGCCGCTGCCCGCCCCGGCCAGCTCGCCGGCGGCGGGCAGCAGCTCGGCGTACGCGTACCGCATGGCCGGCTCGTCGCCGGCGGCGAGCGCGGCGCGGGCGGTGAGACAGAGGCGGGCCTCGCGGAGCAGGTCGTGCGGTGACTCCGGCTGGGCGCGCAGCGCGGCGACGGCCTCGTCGCGGCGGCCGGCGGCGGCCCGGGCCAGCGGCTCGACCCAGGGCGCGTAGGGCTCCCAATCCAGGTGCCCCGGCACGTCGACGGGTGCACTCGGCGGCGCGTCGGCCACGCGCAGCGACAGCAGGGCGAGCGGCAGCAGGCCCTGCTCCAGACCGGGCATCGCACCGGCGGGCAGGCGCTCCTGCGCCACGCGGTACGCCACCTCCGCCTCGGACGGACGCCCGGTGAGGGCGAGGCGCAGCGCGGCGTACCACTGGGTGAACACCCCGACCAGCGGCAGGTCGTGCCGCGCGGCGAGGCGGTCGGCGGCGCCGGCGTGCGCGTCGGCGGTGTACAGGTCGGCGAGCGCGGCGTGGGCCTGCACCAGGATGAGGTGGCCGAGCACCTCGAACGTCACGAGGTCGTGCCGGGCGGCGACGTCGACCAGTTCCGCCCCGACCCGGGCGCGCTCGGCCGCGAGTCCCGTGCGCCGGAAGCTGTGCATGAAGCGGGCGTTCAGCGCGAACGCCAGCAACGCCGGGTTCCGCAGCCGCCGGGCCAGCGCCTCCGCCTCGACCGCCGCGCGGTACCCCCGGTCGGTGGTCGTGCCGCGCGACTCCAGGGCGAGCGTGCTCAGCAGGCGGCTGCGCCGTTCCGGGTCGTCCTCGCCGGTCGCGGCCAGGGCGCGGTCGGCCGCCCGGACGATCCGGTGGGACAGCTCCTCGTCGTCGTTGCGGGTCCAGACGGCCGGCACGTCGAACGCGGTGAGCACGGCCGCGGTCAGGGCCGGATCGTCCAGCGTCTCGGCCGTGCCGATCGCCTCGGCCCGGTACCGGCGGGTGCGATCCAGGTCCCCGGTGATGGCGAGGGCGCGGCCGAGCCCCATCACCGCCACCAGCCGTCCCGGCACGTCGTCGCCGCCCCGGTCGTGGGCGTCGACCGCCTGCTGCCACAGGCGGGCCGCCTGGTGCGGGTGGGCGCGGCGTTCGGCCTGCTCGGCGGCGGCCCGGGCGTAGCGGGCCGCCCGGCCGGCGGTGGCCCGGGTGCCGGCCCGATCGAAGTGGTGGGCGAGGGCGACCACGTCGTCCGGGTGCAGCCGTTCGAGCGCCGCGCCGGCAGCGGCGTGCCAGTGGGCCCGGCGCGGTGCGGACAGGTCGCCGTAGAGCGTGTCGCGCACCAGGATGTGGGTGAACCGCAGACCGCCGTCCCCCTGCTCGGTGAGGAAACCCGCGCGCAGCGCGTGGTCGAGCGCGTCGAGCAGAGCGCCGTCGGTGTCGGCCGCCGCGACGGACCGGGCGCCGGCGGTCGCCGCGGATTGGCTGCCGGCGCCGGTGGGCGCAGCGGACCGGGTGCCGGCGCCGGTGGGCGCTGCGTGCGTCGTGCCCGCGCCCGCGGCCAGCGCGGCTAGGATCTCCGGGTCGACGTCCCGGCCGAGCACCGCGGCCCGCCGCAGCACGTCCTGCGATGGTTCGGGGAGCCGGGCGAGCCGGTGCCGGATGACGTCCCGGACCCCCGCGGGCACGCGCTCCAGGGCCGCGTCCCCCTCGGCGGCGAGCAACCGGGCCAGCTCCCGGACGAAGAACGGGTTGCCGCCGCTGCGCCGGTGGATCAGGCGTACGGCGGGCGCGTCCAGGTCCCGCCCGACGACGGCCCGGGCGAGATCACCGGTAGCCACCTCGGCGAGGCCCCCCAGGTAGATCCGGAGCGGTTCCAGCCGGGCGAGCCGCGCCAGCGCCGCGGTCAGCTCCGGGGTGATCTCGGTGGCCCGGTACGTGCCGACGAGAAGCGCCGGACCGTCGACGCGGGAGGGTTCGGTGAACAGGGCGGTCAGCAGGTCCAGGGTGCCCTCGTCCGCCCGGTGCAGGTCGTCGAGGACCAGCAGCACCGGCGCGCGGCCGGCCGCGGAGGTCACCTGCGCGGCGGCGGCGAGATGCAGCCCGAACCGGGCGGCGGCCGGGTCGCCGTCGATGGCGTCCGTCGGCTCGCCGTCGGCGCTCGCCGGGGTGCCTGCGCCGCCGTCGGCGCTCAACGGGGTGCGTGCGCCTTCGTCGGGGCTCGGCGGGGTGGGTGCGCCTTCGTCGACGCTCGCCGGTGTGGGTCCGCCCGACGCGGCCAGTTCGTCGGCGATTTGCCGCCACGGCCAGGCCACCGGGGCGCCCTCGTACTCGGGGCTGCGCCCCCACGCCGTCGTCCAGCCGTCCGCCGTCAGCCGCTCCGTCAGCGCCTCGGCGAGCGCCGACTTGCCGCCGCCCGCGTCCCCCGAGACCAGGACGAGCGCCGGCACGCCGTCCCGGACGACCTGGTCGGCCGCCTGGTGGAGGCGGTCCAACTCATCGCCGCGCCCGACGAACGGCCGCCGCACACCATTCGGGGTCGCGGGGACGGGCGGCGTCGCGGGGGCCGGCGGGGACGTTGGGGCCGGCGGAGTAGCTGGGGCCGGCGGGGTCGCGGGGGCGGCGAGGTGGGGGGCCTGGGCGAGGATGTCCGCCTCCAGCTGCCGCAGTCGGGGCCCCGGGTCGACCCCGAGTTCCGCCACCAGCGTCTCCCGGGCACGGCGCAGCGCGGCCAGCGCGTCGCCCTGCCGACCCGCGCGGTACAGGGCGAGCGCCAGCAGCCGCCAGGCGTCCTCTCGCAGCGGCTGGTCGGTGGCGTACGCCCGCAGCTCGGACGCGGCCTCGGCGGCCCGGCCCACCGCCAGCAGCGCCTCGGCCCGCCGCTCCACGGCCAGCATGCGCAGCTCGTCCAGCCGGCCGATCTCCGCGCGGGCCCAGCGCTGGTCGGCGTACTCGGCGTAGGCGGGGCCGCGCCACAGGGCGAGCGCGGCGTCGAGGCGGGCCAGCGCCGGCCCGGCAGCCCCGGTCGCGAGCAGCTCGCCGGACTCGCGGACGGCCGCCTCGAACCGCCACGCGTCCACCGCGTCCGGCGCCGAGTGCAGCGCGTACCCGGGCGGCTCGGTGACCAGCAGCCGGGCCGGCCGGCGGGGCGGCCGGTCCGGTTCCAGGGCGCGGCGTAGGTCGGCGACGAAGGTACGGATCGCCGCCACCGCCGCTTCCGGGGACTGCTCCGGCCACAGGGCGTCGACCAGCCGTTCGACCGGGACCACCCGCCCCCGGGCGACCAGCAGCCGGGCCAGGACCGCCCGCTGGCGGGCGCCGCGCAGCGGCACCGGGTCACCGGCGGCGACGGCCTGCACCGGCCCCAGCACGCCGAACCTCACCCCGGGACTGGTCACCAACCCAATCTAGGCAGCCGGCCCGCCGCGCCGACCCGGCGGCGCCGATCGGTGACGGCTGAGGGAGTCGCCGGACGGCGTGTCGGGTCGCGGGAACGTCAGAGATCACGGCGTCGACCAAAGGGTTCCGCTTATTCGGTGCTGATCCGCTGCTGATCGCTCCCGGGCACGCTCGACCCGTACGCCGGGTGCGGGTGCTGTCCCGCGACCCGGACCTCCGCTCCCAGAAAGGTGCGACGTGGACCCCAGGATCAAGGGTTTCGACTACCAGCGCGTCACGGTCGACGAGGGCGTGGCCCTGGCGGTGGCCGTCGGCGGCTCCGGTCCGCCGGTCGTGCTCCTGCACGGTTTCCCGCAGACCCACCTCATGTGGCGGCACGTGGCCGCCGACCTCGCGGCGGACCACACCGTGATCTGCCCCGACCTGCGCGGTTACGGCGCCAGCGACAAGCCCGCCGACACCGACGGCACCCGGTACGCCAAGCGGACCATGGCCAACGATGTCGTCGCGCTCGCCCGGGCGCTCGGGCACGAGCGATTCGCCCTCGCCGGTCACGACCGCGGCGCCCTGGTCGCCGTCCGGGCCGGCCTCGACCACCCGGACGCGGTGACCCACCTGGCCGCGCTCGACGTGCTGCCCACCCTCGACATGTGGGACGTCCTGCACGGCACGACCGCCGCGGTCGGCTTCCACCTGTACCTGATGGCCCAGCCGCCCGGCCTGCCCGAGCAGCTCATCGGCGCGAGCGCGGACGCGTTCTTCGGGCACTTTCTGGACGCCTGGACCCGCGACCCGGAGGCGATCCCCGCCGAGGTGCGGGCGGCGTACCTGGCGGCCTCCCGGGCCGCGGTCACCTCGATCGTCGCCGACTACCGGGCCACCGCCGGCATCGACGTCGTGCATGACCGGGCCGACCGCGAGGCCGGCAACCGGCTGCGGATGCCGGTGACCGTCCTCCAGCAGGACTGGGGCGCCGCCCTCGGCTACGACGCCGCGGCGCTCTGGCGGGCGTGGACTCCGGACCTGGCGCACCGTACGGTCACCAGCGGTCACTTCATGGCCGAGGAGGCGCCGGCGGAGGTGGTCGCCGAGCTGCGCGCGCTGCTGGCCCGGTAGCCGCCGCGCGGCGGGGCAGCTGGTCGGTCCGGGGCGGGAGAGAATTTTCACGGGGCCGTGTCGATCCGCGCCGGTCCCGTTCGTCGTCAGGTCGTACGGCAGCCCGAAGAGACGACAGGAGTCGGACATGAAGTACATGCTGCTCATCTACAGCGGTTCCAAGGACGCGCCGGACCCGTGCACTGTCGAGGACTGGATGGCCTACGACAAGGAGGTCCAGGAGGCGGGGATCCTCGTCGGCGGCCACTCGTTGGCGGATCTGACCACCGCCACCACCGTTCAGGTCGGCCCGACCGGTGAGCGGACGGTCACCGACGGCCCGTTCGCGGAGACCCGGGAGGTGCTCGGCGGCTACTACGTCATCGACGTGCCGGACCTCGACGTCGCCCTGAACTGGGCCGCCCGCTGCCCGGGTTCCCGGGGCAACGGGGCGGTCGAGGTGCGGCCGGTCGCCGAGTTCTAGGGCCGGACGTGACGGACGAGCGGGCGGCCGGCACCCGCGCCTCGGTCGAGGCGGTGTTCCGCGAGGAACGCGGCCGGCTGCTCGCCGCCCTCGCTCACCGCTTCGGCGACCTCGACCTGGCCGAGGACGTCGCCTCCGAGGCGATCGAGGCGGCGCTGATCCACTGGCCCGTCGACGGCGTACCGACCCGGCCCGGCGCCTGGCTGCTCACCACGGCCCGGCGTCGGGCCGTGGACCGGCTCCGGCGCGACCAGACGTACGCCGCCCGGCTCGCCATCCTCGCCGCGGAGGCCGACCGGGCCGGGCCGGGCGCGCCGGCGGACACCGACGGCGGCCTGCCCGACGAACGGCTGCGGCTCTTCTTCACCTGCGCCCACCCGGCACTGCCGGCGGCGGACCGCGGGGCGCTGACCCTGCGGTACCTCGCCGGGCTGACCACGCCCGAGGTCGCCCGGGCGTTCCTCGTGCCGACCGCGACGATGGCCCAGCGGCTGGTCCGGGCGAAGAAGAAGATCCGCGAGGCCCGCATCCCGTTCCGGGTTCCCGAGCCGGACGAGCTGCCCGCGCGCCTGCCCGGTGTGCTCCAGGCGGTCTACTCGATCTTCACCGAGG
This sequence comes from Micromonospora sp. WMMD812, assembly GCF_027497215.1. Lineage (NCBI taxonomy): Bacteria > Bacillati > Actinomycetota > Actinomycetes > Micromonosporales > Micromonosporaceae > Micromonospora > Micromonospora sp. WMMD812. Next base: position 4,057,671 of record NZ_CP114904.1, read on the forward strand.
GGTACGCGGCCAGCGCCGGCCCGCACCTCCAGCGGCTCGACCTCGCCGAGGAGGCGATCCGGCTGGCCCGGATCCTGCGCCGGCTGCTCCCCGCCGAGCGGGAGGTGGCCGGGCTGCTCGGGTTGATGCTGCTGGTCCATGCCCGGCGGGACGCCCGGATCGGCCCGGCCGGCGAGCTGGTGCTGCTCGACGCGCAGGACCGCGACCGCTGGGACCGCGCGATGATCGAGGAGGGGCGGTCCCTGGTGCTGACCGCGCTGACCGGCGGCCCACCCGGCCCGTACGGGGTGCAGGCGGCCATCGCCGCCCTGCACGACGAGGCGCCCGACGCGGCGTCCACCGACTGGCCGCAGGTGGTGGCGCTCTACGACGTACTGGTCGCGCTGACGCCGTCGCCGGTGGTGGCGCTGAACCGGGCCGCGGCGGTGGCGATGCGCGACGGCCCGGCGGCCGGCTTGGCCCTGCTCGACGAGTTGGCCGGCGAGCCGCAGCTGCGCGGGTACGCCCCGTACCCGGCCGCCCGGGCGGACCTGCTGCACCGGCTCGGTCGCCGGCCCGAGGCGGCGGCGGCCTACCGGGAGGCCCTCGACCTGGCCGGCACCGAGCCGGAGCGGGCGCACCTGCGCCGCCGGCTCGCCGAGATCGAACCGGCCGGCCGGAGCGCCGCCGCAGGCGACTGAGCGCCCGCCGACCGGAACGCCGTCGAGGGCGACTGAGCGCCCGCCGTCAGGGCGTCGGCTCGGGTCGGAACGCCGCCGTCGGCGGCTGACGGGGTCGCTCGTCAGCCGGCGGCGCGGGCCCGCTCCTCGGCGACCAGCTCGCGGGCGGCCGGGGCGACCTCGTTGGCGAACAGCTCGATCACGGCCGGGTCGTCGCCGGCCAGGATGAAGGCGCTCACCCCGTGCTCCAGGGCGACTCCGGCGAGGTCCTCCGCCCACTGCTCCGGCGGGCCGTTGAGGAACGACCGGCCGGTCGCGGCGAACTGGCCGCCGATGTTCAGCAGCCGGCGGACCGAGGCGGGATCGCGCCCGGCCCCGGCGGCGGCCTCGTCGATCTGCTCGTTCATCGCCACCAGGTCGGCCGGCCCGCCCTGGAGGTACTGGAGGGTGGGCAGCCAGCCGTCGGCCACCCGCCCGGTCAGCCGCAGCATCCTCGGCTTGTACGCGCCGATCCAGATGTTCACCGGGTGGGCCGGCGCCGGCCCCCGCTTCGCACCCGCGACCCGGTAGAACTCGCCGTCGACGCGGACCCCGCCCGGCTTGTCGGCCGCCCAGACCTCGCGGATCACCTGGATCGCCTCGTCCAGGGCCTTGACCGCCTGGCCGGGGGCGAGCCGCCGGCCGCCCATCGCCTCGATGGCGTCCCAGAACCCGCCCGCGCCGATGCCGAGCTCGAACCGGCCGCCGCTGAGCAGGTCGAGACTCGCGGCGCTGCGGGCCAGCACGGCCGGCTGCCGCAGCGGCAGGTTGAGGACGTTGCCACTGAGCCGGATCCGCTCGGTACGCGCGGCCACGTAGCTCAGCAGCGTCCAGGTGTCGTGGAACCGGGGCTGGTACGGGTGGTCCTGGAAGGTGACCAGGTCCAGCCCGGCCCGGTCGGCCACCACGGCCAGGTCCACGGCGTGCCGGACGGGCTGGGCGGTGGGCGTGACGAAGGCGCCGAACAGGAGATCGTGCCCGTAGTCGGTCATGACGTCGTCCTCGATGCGGAGTCGGGTGTGATGGCGAAGTTGTCCCGGAAGAGGCCGTCCGGGTCGTACCGCTCCTTCAGGGTGCGCAGCCGGGCGAGGGTGCGGGGCGGGAACGCCTCGGCCAGTCGTTCCGGCCGCTGGTCGGTCTCGAAGCTGAGGTAGGTGCCGCGCAGGTGCCCGGCGAGCAGACCGTCCCAGAGGGCGTCGAGCCGGTCGCGGTGCCGCCCGAACGCGCTGACGTGGAAGTTGACTCTCCGGTGGCTCCACGCCATGGCGTCGGGGTCGACGTCGGTGACCGCCCCGCCGACCGACCGGATGTGGAAGAAGAAGACCTCGCCGCTGGCCAGCAGCCGGGCGGCGGCCGTGGCGAAGTCGGGCGTGAGGTGCTCGATCAGGCCGGTGCGGGAGATCGGCTCCCCCTGGCCGTGGTGTGGGCCTTCGCTCGCGTTGGCCAGCACCGAGGCGTACGAGGTGATCACCACCTGCTGGTCGTAGCCGGGTGCGATGTCGGCGACCGGCTGGAGCGCCGCGACGATCGTCGCCGGATCGTCCGAGTCGACCATCGCCATCACCTGCGCCACCGACGGCTGGCCCAGCCGGGGCGGGCCCATGAGGAGCGCGCTGGTCAGGTCGCGCGGCGCCGCCTCGACCGCGGCGCCCCAGCGGGCCAGGAGGCCGGCCGGGTCGCTGGCGTCGAGGACGAACTGGGCCCAGCCCACCGGACCGACCTCGTCGACCTCGAACTCGAACGCGGTCACCACCCCGAAGTTGGCGCCGGCGCCGCGTACCGCCCAGAACAGGTCCGGGTTCTCGGTGTCGCTGGCCCGCACGGGGGTGCCGTCGGCGAGGACCAGCTCGACCGCGCGCAGGTGGTCGATGGTCAGCCCGTGCTTGCGGGCCAGCCAGCCGACACCGCCGGCGGTGGCCAGCCCACCGACGCCGACCCCGCCGTAGTCGCCGGAGGTGAGCGCCCAGCCGTGCGGTTCCAGCGCCGCGGCGACGTCCATCCACCGCGCGCCGGGCCCGATCCGGACCCGGCGGGTCGACTCGTCGAGCACCTCGATGTCGTTCATCCGGGCGAGGCTGATCACGATCCCGCCGTCGTTCGTGGACCGGCCGCTGATGCCGTGCCCGCCGCTGCGGACGCCCAGCGGCAGGTGCCGGTGCTCCCGGGCGAAGGCGAGCGCGTCGGCCACCTCGGCCGGGGTGCGGGGTCGCAGGACCAGGCCGGGCGCGCCGCCGCGCAGGTAGGTCGACTTCACCCGGGGGTAGCCGACGTCGCCGGGCTCCACGGCGGTGTCCGCGAGCGAGGCGGGCACCTGGTCGTACGCGATGCCGGGGCGCCGCTTCGCGCGGACGGTGACGCTGCGCCGGGCGGTGGTGGGCAGCGGCTCCGGGAGCTGCCGGTCGACGGCCTCGCGCAGCGCCGGAGCCACCTCGTGCGCGAACCGCTCCATGGTGTCGGGGTCGTCCGTCATCAGGATGAGGGTGCCGATGCCGTCCTCGACGACCAGGGGCAGCAGGTCCTCGACCCAGCTCTCGGCCGGGCCGTCCAGGAGGCCCCGGCGGGTGGGCGCGAACCGCCCGGAGATGTTGAGCAGCCGCCGGATCTCCGCCGGGTCGCGGCCCGCCTCCCGGGCCGCCTCGTCGATGGTCTCGTTGCCGGCGCGGAGGTCTCCGGGGCCGATCGGGCCGAGCGTCGGCAGCCAGCCGTCGGCCTTCGCACCGACCAGTCGCAGCATGCGCGGCCGGTACGCGCCGAGCCAGATCGGGATGTGGTGGGCCGGCAGCGGGCCGGGCTGCGCGCCGTCGAGCCGGTAGTGCTCGCCGGCGTAGCGCACCGGCGTGGGCTCGCCGGCGTCGAGCAGGGCGCGGATGACGTCGATCGCCTCGGCGAGCGCGTCGACCGCCTCGCCGGGACTCCGCCGCCGGCCGCCCATCGCCTCGATCGCCGGCCAGAACGCGCCGGCGCCGAGGGCGAGGTCCAGACGCCCGTCGGAGAGCAGGTCCAGGCTGGCGGCGGAGCGCGCCAGCACCGCCGGGGACCGCAGCGGGAGGTTGAGCACGTTCGCGGCCAGGTGGATCCGCTCGGTCTTCCCGGCGACCCAGGACAGCAGCGTCCAGGTGTCCAGGAACGCCGGCTGGTACGGATGGTCCTGGAAGGTGACCAGGTCGTAGCCGAGTTCCTCGCTCCGCCGGGCGAGGGCCACCGGAGCATCGGGGGTCGCGTTCACCGGCGTGACGAACGTGCCGAACTCGAGGCGGTGGCGATAGGTACCGGACACGACTCCCCCATAGGTTGATGCGTCAACCAGGGTACGGCGCTCACTCTCGACGTGCGTGTGATCCCGGTCATCCCCGACCGGCCGGCGTTTTCCGTCCCCGGCCGGGCCCGGGACGGCGAACTACGCTGGTCCGATGGGCGAATCCGGTGACCGGCTCGACGAACGCGAGGACCACGTCTGGCGGACCTTCCGCCGGATGCGGGACCAGCTCGCGCTCGCCCTGAACCAGCACCTCCAGCAGGACGCGGGCATCTCCGAGGCCGACTTCCAGGTGCTCGCCGCGCTCACCGACGCCCCCGACCACGCCATGCGGGCCCGGACGCTGCGCACCGAACTGCAGTGGGAGAAGAGCCGGCTCGCCCACCAGATCCGCCGAATGGAGCAGCGCGGCCTGGTCGCCCGGCACGAGTGCGTGGAGGACGGCCGGGCGGCGATGGTCCGGCTCACCGACGCCGGCCTGGCCCGTGGCCGGGCCGCCGCGCAGGCCCACGCCGCCCTGGTCCGCGAGCTGTTCTTCCACCCGCTCGCCCCGGCGCAGGTCGACGCCCTGCACGAGGCCGCCGCCGTCGTGCTGGCGCGCCTCCAGCAGACCTGCCCGGCCGAGGCGCCGTGATCGCGTTGACCGACATAGAATCCCGGCATGAGGCGGCCGGCGTGACCAGCGAGATGCTGCCCGCGGCGCCGTACGCACACGTCTGCTGGGTCCACGACGACCCGGCCCCGTTCCACCGGCAGGCCCGGGCGTTCCTCACCGCCGGGCTCGCCGCCGGCGAACGGCTCTGGTATGTCACCGCCGGTCCGGTCGATCCGGTCCTGGCGCGGCTCTCCGCCGCGCCGGCGCTGCGCGACGCGCTGGCCCGGGGAGTCGGCGAGGTGGTGTCACTGGAGGGGACCTACCGCTCCGGCGCCGTCGTGGACGGCCCGGAGCAGGTGCGGGCGTACGCGGCCGCCACCGACGCCGCCCTGGCCGCCGGCTACCGCGGGCTGCGGGTGGTCGCCGAGGCCACACCGCTGGTCCGCACTCCGGCCCAGCGGGACGCGTTCGCCCGCTACGAACACCTGGTCGACCGCTACATGCGCGGCCGGCCCTTCTCCGCGATGTGCGGCTACGACCGGCGCGAGCTGGGTGGCGCGGCGGCCGCGGAGTTGGCCTGCCTGCACCCGACGACGAACGCCGTCGAGGCACGGTTCCAGCTGTACGCGTGCGCACCGGCCGAGGACCGCGCCGGGCTCGCCGGCGAGCTGGACCCGAGCAGCGGTGAGTTGTTCGCCACCGCGCTGGAGCGGGCCGACCTGCGGCCGGTCGACGGCCGGCTGGTGCTGGAGGCGCCGCACCTGCGCTTCGTGGACCACCACACGCTGCTGCTGCTGCGCGACTACGGCCGGCGCCGGGCCGCCACCGTGACGCTCCGCACCCCGCGCGCCGCCGCCGCCCGCCTGGCGGCGCTCCTCAACCTGTCCGGGCTCGAGGTCGAGGTGACCCGATGAGGACGGGAGCCGCCGCCGGGCACCACGGCTACTACCACGAGGCCGTGTGCTACGACTCGGACGACGAACTGCTCGCGGTCGTGCTGCCGTTCCTGCGCGGCGGCATCGAGGCCGGTGAACCGACGTTCGTGGCGCTCGGTGAGCGCACCGGCGGGCTGGTCCGGGCCGTGCTGCCCGCCGGATCGGGTGTGGAGTTTCTGCCCGGCGGCGACGTCTACGCCCGACCCACCGCCGCGATCCGCGCCTACCGGGAGCTGCTCGCCGCCCAGGTGGCGGCCGGCGCCGGTCAGATCCGGATCATCGGTGAACTGCCCCGGGTCGCGCTCGGCGCGACGTTCGACTGGTGGGCCCGGTACGAGTCGGCGATCAACCACGCGTACGACGACTTCCCGCTGTGGAGCATGTGCGCGTACGACAGCCGGACCACCCCACCGGGGGTGCTGCACGAGGTCGCCCGCACCCACCCGCGGTTCGCCACCCCGGACGGCCGGCACCTGCCCAGCCCGGCGTACACCGAACCGACGACGTACCTGTGCGAACACCCGGCGGCGCCACCCGACCCGCTGCAGGCCACGCCGCCGCTCGTCGAGCTGACCGATCCCACGGCGGCGGAGGCCCGCGCCGCGGTGCACGCCATCGACCAGGGCGTCCTGCCGCCCGACGACGTGGACGACCTGGTCGTCGCGGTCAGCGAGACGGTCACCAACGCGCTGCGGCACGGCCGACCCCCGGTCCGGCTGCGCATCTGGGCCGGCACCGACCGGATCGTGGTGACCGTGCGCGACGGCGGCGCCGGCCCGAAGGACCCGTTCGCCGGGCTGCTCCCCTCCGGCACCGGCGCCACCGGCGGCCTCGGCCTCTGGATCACCTACCAGTCGTGCAACCACGTGACCCTGCACCGGGACCCCGCGGGCGGCTTCACGCTCCGGCTCACCGCCGGAAACCCGCACTGACCCCGCTGTCGCGCCCTATCTCCCCGAATCCGGTCATCTCCACCCGACCATCCGGATCCGAACCCGTCGGCCCGCCCCGGTTACCTTCCCCGGCGGGCCGGGGAAGCGTGTGGTGCCCGGCGCGAGGCCGAGCCTCGTGCCCAACCCACGGACGGAGGCGGAGATGACCGGCCGCGAACAACTGCACGACATGCGTCAGCAGGCCCACAACGCGGGCATCCCGGGCAACTCGAAGATGACCGAGAGCCAGCTGCGGGACGCCATGAAGAAGGTCTCCAAGGGCATGGACCCGAAGATGGCGAAGCAGCAGGCCAAGCGCTGACGTCCCACCATCCCGCCGGCCGCTCGGGTGACCCCTGGGCGGCCGGCGGTCCTTCGCGTCAGCCGATCGCGGCCAGCAGATCCTGGCAGGCCCGCTCGCAGTCGCGGCAGGCCTCCGCGCAGACCCGGCAGTGCGGGTGCCTGTCGGCGTGCCGGGCGCACTCGTCACCGCACGACCGGCAGGCGATGGCGCACGCCTCCAGCATGCTCCGGGTGACGTTGGCGTCGTAGCCGGTGTGCCGGGACAGCACCCGCGCGGTCGTGGTGCAGATGTCCGCGCAGTCCAGGTCCGAGCGGACGCACTTCGTCAGCTCGACCACCATGTCCTCGCTCAGGCAGGCGTCCGCGCACGCCGTGCAGGCCTGGGCGCACGCGTTGATCGTGTCGATCACCGCGGCGAGCTTCGCCCGGTCCAGGTTGATCGACTTCGGGTACGTCTCCAGCATCGACATCGTCACGCTCGCCATGGCCGGTTGCCTCCGATCGATGTCCGCATCGCTCCCGACCGGCCATACCCGGCCCGTTCGAGTCCATGCCTCATGGCCGGGACGGCGCGCCGCACCGGCCGGCGGGCCTCCGCCCTCCTCCCGGCGACTACCCGCCGCCGCGCCGGGTAGTCGCGGTCCACCCACGCACGGTGAGGAGGAGCACGTGTCGACCCTCGGGTTGCGCTTGGCCGGCGCCGCGCGGGCCACCACCGTCCGGCCGGAGCCCACATGACCGAACCCCCCATCGACTCGTACGCCTTCCTCTCCGACACGCACACCACGGCGCTGGTCGGCCCCGACGGCGCCGTCGAGTGGTTCTGCGTGCCGCACGCCGAGGGCGACGCGGTGTTCGCGCGCCTGCTCGACCGGCGGATGGGCGGCGCGTTCGCGCTCTCCGTGGCGGGCTGCCCGACGCCGGTCCGCCGCTACCTGTCCGACGCCCTGGTGCTGGAGAGCCGGTACCGCGCGCCCACCGGCACGGCGGTCGGGCAGGACTTCCTGGCCGTCCGTCCCGGCGACCCCGAGCGGCCGATCCGGGCCGAGAAGCTGCTGGTCCGGCGGGTGACGGTCGAGCGCGGCACGGTGCGGCTGGCCGTCCGGGTGCAGCCGCGACCCGGCTACGGCGCCGAGACCGCCGAGTGGACGGCGGTCGACGGTCGATGGCGAGCCCGCGGCGTCCCGCTCGACGTGTGGTCCACGCTGCCGCTCGTCGACGACGGTGGCGCCCTGCGCGGCGAGATCCAGCTGCCCGAAGGGACGACGGCCACGGTGCTCGTCGGCTACGGGGACCGGTCGGGGTCGCCGGCGCCCGAGGAACTGCTGGACCACACCCGCCGCACCTGGCGGGACTGGTCGGCCCGCAGCGACTACGCCGGCTTCGGGGCGGACGCCGTCCGGCACAGCGCGCTGGTGCTGCGCGGCCTCTCCTTCGACGAGACCGGCGCGCTGCTCGCCGCCGCGACCACGTCCCTGCCGGAGGAGATCGGCGGGATGCGGAACTGGGACTACCGGTTCACCTGGCACCGGGACGCCGCGCTGCTGCTGCTCGCCCTGTTCCGGCTCGGCCACGCCGAGGAGGGCCGGCGCTACCTGCGCTTCCTGCTCGACGTCTGCGCCGCGGCGGGGGACACGCTGGCGCCGCTGGTCGGCATCCACGGCGCGACGACGGACGAGCGGGAGCTTCCGCACCTGTCCGGGTACGCCGACTCGGCACCGGTCCGGATCGCCAACGAGGCCGCCGAGCAGGTGCAGTTCGACACGTACGGGCACGTGCTGGACGCCGCGCACGCGTACCAGGAGCTCACCGGCGAGCTGACCGCCGACCAGTGGCGGATGCTGTGCCGGCACGTCGACGCCATGGCCTACCGGTGGCGGGAACCGGACCACGGGGTCTGGGAGATCCGCGGGCCGCGGCGACACTACGTCAACAGCAAGGTGATGACGTGGGTCTGCCTCGACCGGGGCATCCGCCTCGCCGACCTGCTCGGCGACCGCGGTGCGCCGGTGCGGCGGTGGCGGGAGGCCCGCGACGCCCTGCACGCCGAGGTCTGCGACCGCGGCTACGACCCGGAGCTACGCACCTTCGTGATGGCGTACGGGTCCCGCGACCTGGACGCCTCGCTGCTGCGCATTCCCGTGGTCGGCTTCCTGCCCGGCGACGATCCACGGGTCGTCGGCACCGTCGACCGGATTCGTGAACGGCTCGGCGTCGAGCCCGGTCTGGTCCGGCGCTACGTGGTGGACGACGGGCTGCCGGGCGAGGAGGGCGCGTTCCTGCTCTGCTGCTTCGAACTCGTCTCCGCGCTGGCGCTGGGCGGCCGTCGGGACGAGGCGCGACGGATCTTCGACCGGCTCCGCGGGTACGCCGGTCCGCTCGGTCTCTACCCCGAGCAGCTCGCCGCCGACGGCACGGCCCTCGGCAACCACCCGCAGGCGTTCACCCACCTCGCGCTGATCGAGGCGGCCCTCAACCTGGACGCCGGAACCGACCGGGACGCCCTGCACTCCTGGACCGAACGGCACGCGCCCGACCCGCACCGGCGGCCTACGGAACCGGCATTCGCCCGCCCGCCCGCCGCCGGAGCCGGCTAGGGCGTCAACGACGCGTCAAGATTGCCGGAGCCTCCGTCAAATCGCCGTATCGGCACGGGCTCCTCCGCCGTCGGCTCGTCACGATGGCGACATGACGTCACGACGGTTGCGGCAGCGGGATCGCGAGCCGGTACCGGCGGACGCCGGGTGGCGGAACGCCCGGCGGACGGTCGGACCGGTCGGCGGGCCGCCGCCTGCCTTCCCAGCCCCATCCGACGAGCCGGAACGACGGCACGAGGTGCTCGTCGACGTCCGGCTGACCGCCGCCACACCCGGCAGTCACCTCCTGGACTACCTGCGGACCGAACCCTGCGCCGTGGAGGCGTGGTGGATCGCCGCCGACATCGACGCCGTGGTCCGGCTCTCCGCCAGCAGCCTCACCGTGCTGCACCGCGCCGTGGCCGACCTGCAGCGGCGCGGCGGCACGGAGGTCGTCGCCACGCACAGCATCCTCCGTCCGCTCGACCTCTCGGGCGCCGACCAGACCACCATCACGACCGTCCCGGCGCGCCTGCCGTCACCGGCATGAGCCGCCCGTCAGCCGCCGGCCGGATCGTGGTCGGTGTCGACCGGTCCTTCGCCGGGTTGCAGGCGTTGCGCACCGCCGTACGCCTGGCCCGCCGCGACGGCGCCCCGCTGCACGCGGTCCGGGCGTGGACGTTCGTGCCGCTCTGGCGCCCCGGCACCATGCCCTGGCTCTGGCAGGAGGAGTTCGCCCGGGCGGCCCGCTGCTACGTGCGGGACGCCTTCAACGCGGCCCTCGGCGGCGTGCCCCGGGACGTGACCGTGCGCGTCGTCGACGAGCAGGGCTATGCCGGTCAGGTGCTGGTCGACCACGCCTGGCGGGAAACGGACCTGCTCGTGGTGGGCAGCCCGCACCGTGGCCGGTTCGGCACGGGCGGCGGCCACGTCACCCGGTACTGCGTGAAACGGGCGGCCGTCCCGGTGGTGACGGTGCCCGCGCCGGACTGGGCGCACGCCGACACGATCCGCCGGTTCGGTCGTGCCGTCGATCGATTCTCCCGCTGACCGGGCCCTCCGCCCGGTCGGTCATCTCGAAAGAAGGAAGGCAACACGATGGACGAGGTTCCGGATACCTGGGCCGTCCCGGTGCACACCGTGCCGGGACGGCAGGCGTCGACGGTGCGGACCGCCCGGCTCCCGCAGGGGGAGCGGGTCGGTCTCGCGTTCACCAGCCCGGAGAAGCTCGCCAGCGCCATGGGCGCGGACCAGCAGTGGACCCGGCTCTGTGAGTCGGCCCTGAGGGCCATGTTGACGCCGCTGGGCATCCACCGCATCCAGGTCGACCCGCTCCTGGTCGCGCCGCCGGTCGCGCCCGAACGACCCAGCGCGCCCGTCCCGGTGCGTCCCGTCGCCGCGCTCGCCGGCACCCGGCCGGTCTGACATGTCGACCCTCACCGTGCTGCCGCCGTCCGACCCCGTCGGCTCCGCGCCCGACGCCACCGGGTCGGGTGTGACCGTCGAGATCTCCGTGGTGGTCCGGGCCTCCGGCGCCGCGACGGAGGTCGCCCGGGACCTCGTGGAAGCCATCTCCGCGGTCGTCGCCGACGCGTCGCCGCCCGGGCGTCGACCCCCGCTCGCGCGGGCTCGTCCTGGACGGCCCGGCGCCGGACGCCGGACCCGTCCGCGGGCCGTCGCCGCGACACCTCCGGGTCGCCCCCGGCCCGGCCGGCGCCGGCCTGGTGCTCCGGCCGTCCCGCCGGACCGCCCTGCTGGACGGGGTCGCGGTGACGATGACCCGCCGCGAGTACGACCTCCTGCTTTTCCTGGCCCGCCACCCCTACCAGGCGCTGACCCGGGACCAGCTGCTGCGGGACGTGTGGGGCTACCAGGCCTGCCTCGGCGGCCGCACCGTCGACGTGCACGTGCGCCGGATCCGGCAGAAGCTGGCCGGCCGGGGACCGGTCATCACCACCGTGCACGGCGTCGGTTACCGCCTCGACGCGCCGGAGCGGATGCGCCTCACCACCGACTGACCGATCCCCCGTCAGGGACGGTAGCGGTAGCCCATCCCCGGCTCGGTGATCAGATGCCGGGGACGGGCGGGGTCGTCCTCCAGCTTGCGCCGCAGCTGGGCCAGGTACTGGCGCAGGTAGTTGCTCTCGTTCTGGTATTCCGGCCCCCACACGTCGTGCAGCAACTGCCGCTGGCTGACCAGCTTGCCGGGGTTGCGCAGCAGCTTCTCCAGCACCGCCCACTGGATCGGGGTCAGCTTCACCTCGACGCCGTCGTCCCGCACGACCGTATGGTCGGCGAGGTCGACGGTGTTCCGGCCCAGCTGGAGGGTGGCGGTGGCGTCGGTCGGGGCGCCGAGCCGCCGGGTGACCGCCCGGATACGGGCGAGCAGTTCCTCGACGCCGAACGGCTTGGTCACGTAGTCGTCCGCGCCCGCGTCCAGCGCCTCGACCTTGTCGTCGCTGCCGGCCCGGCCGGAGAGCACGATGATCGGCACCGTCGTCCAGCCGCGCAGGCCGCGGATGACCTCGACGCCGTCCATGTCCGGCAGGCCGAGGTCGAGGACGACCAGATCCGGCGGGTGGCTCGCGGCCACCTTCAGCGCGCCGGCGCCGGTGTCGGCGACCTCGACGTCGTACCGGCGGGCGCGCAGGTTGATCCGCAGGGCCCGCAGGATCTGCGGCTCGTCGTCGACGACCAGGATGCGGGTCATTCCTGAGGTCCCTCCGCCATGCTGTGGGTCGCGGCGGGCAGCCGCAGCACCATGGTCAGTCCACCACCCGGGGTGGTCTCCGGGGTGAGGCTCCCACCCATCGCCTCGGCGAGTCCGCGGGAGAGCGCCAGCCCGAGACCGACGCCGGTCTGGTTGTCCCGGTCGCCGAGGCGCTGGAACGGCAGGAACACGTGCTCCCACTTGTCCTCGGGAATGCCCGGGCCGGTGTCGATGACCCGCAGCTCGACCTGACCGGCGTGGGCGCTCGCGGTCACCGTCGGCGGCTGTTCGGGCGGGCTGTACCGGAGCGCGTTGGCGATGATGTTGACCAGGACCCGTTCCAGCAGGCCGGGGTCGGCGGTGACGGCGGGCAGGTCGGCCGGGATGTCGGTGGTGACGTCGGCGGCCGGCGGGCCCAGCTCGTCCAGGGCCAGCGGCACCGCGTCCTCAAGACCGATGACGGCCGGGGTGAGGCCGAGCGCGCCGGTCTGGAGGCGACTCATGTCCAGCAGATTGGCGACCAGCCGGGCCAGCCGGTCCAACGACTCCTCGGCGGTGGCCAGCAACTCCGCCCGGTCCTCCTCATCGAAGTCGACGTCGGGGCTCCGCAGGCTGGTCACCGCCGCCTTCGCCGAGGCCAGCGGCGTACGCAGGTCGTGGCTGACCGCCGCGAGCAGCGCGGTCCGCATCCGGTCGGCCTCGGCGAGCGGCCGGGCCGTGGCCGCCTCCTCGGCCAGCCGCTCCTGCCGCAGCGCCACGGCCGCCTGGGCGGCGAACGCCTCGACCAGCCGACGGTCGGCGGCCTCCAGCCGGCGGCCGCAGAGCACCACGGTGATCCGCTCGTCGACCGGTACGGCCGTCTCGCCGCTGTCCGGGGTGGTGGCGGGTTGGTCGCCGACGCTGGCCACCACGCACCAGGCCCGCTCCTCCCGGGCCCGGGACGGGCGGCCGGCGGCCTCCTCGGCGAGTTCCAGGACGCTGACCGCGCGCAGCCCGAACGTCTCCCGGAGCTGGTCAAGCAGCGCGATCAGGGGCCGTTCGCCCCGCAGCACCCCGCCGGCCACCGCCGCGAGCGTCTGCGCGTCGGCGGCGGCGCGGGCGGCCTCCCGCGTACGCCGCGCGGCGAGGTCCACGATCCAGCTGACCGCGAGGGCCACGCCCACGAAGACGATCAGAGCGAGCAGGTTGTCCGGCTCGGAGATGGTCAGCGTGTTGTAGGGCGGGGTGAAGAACCAGTTGAGCAGCAGCGTCCCGCCGAGCGCGGCGACCAGCGCGGGCCAGACCCCGCCGACCAGCGCGACCACGACCACACCGGCGAGGAACAGGAGGATGTCGCTGGCCAGGGTGAGGTCGGGCAGCACCGTCAGCAGCAGGGTCAGCAGCGGCATGCCGAGCGCGGCGAGGCCGAAGCCGAACAGCCGCCGGCGCCGGGACAGCGCCGCCGGCAGGGCGACGATCCGGCGACCGCGCCCCGCCTCGGTGTGCGTGACCAGGTGCACGTCGATGGCGCCGGAGTTCGCGGTGGTGGTCACGCCGACCCCGCGGGAGAGGATCTGGGCGAACCGGCCGCGGCGGCTCGCGCCGAGCACCAGTTGGGTGGCGTTGACGCCGCGGGCGAAGTCGAGCAGCGCGGCCGGCACGTCGGTGCCGAGGACCTGGTGGTAGGTGCCGCCGAGGCTCTCGACCAGCACCCGCTGCCGGGCGAGCTGCGCCGGGTCGGCGCCGGCCAGGCCGTCGCTGCGGGCCACGTGCACGGCGAGCAGGTCGGCGCCCTTGCTGCGGGCGGCGACGCGGGCCGCCCGGCGGATCAGGGTCTCGCCCTCGGGCCCGCCGGTGAGCGCGACCACCACCCGCTCGCGCGCCTCCCAGGTCTCGGCGATGCCCTGCTGGCTGCGGTAGCGGCCGAGCTGCTCGTCGACCTTGTCGGCCAGCCAGAGCAGGGCCAGTTCGCGCAGCGCGGTGAGGTTGCCGACCCGGAAGTAGTTGCCCAGCGCCGCGTCGATCTTGTCGGGACGGTAGATGTTGCCGTGCGCCATCCGGCGGCGCAGCGCCTCCGGGGTCATGTCGACCAGCTCGACCTGCTCGGCGGCGCGGACGATCTCGTCGGGCACGGTCTCCCGCTGGACGGTGCCGGTGATCTGCGTGACCACGTCGTTGATCGACTCGAGGTGCTGCACGTTGACCGTGGTGAGCACGTCGATGCCGGCGTCGAGCAGCTCCTGGACGTCCTGCCAGCGCTTGCCGTTGCGCGAGCCGGGCACGTTGGTGTGCGCCAGCTCGTCGACGACGGCGACCTCGGGCCGGCGGGCGACGACCGCGTCGAGGTCCATCTCGGTGAACTCGGCGCCGCGGTACTCCAGGCTGCGGCGGGGCACCTGCTCCAGATCGCCGATCATCGCCGCGGTGTGCTTGCGACCGTGCGTCTCGACCAGCCCGATCACCACGTCGGTGCCCCGCTCGGCCCGGCGGTGGGCCTCCTCCAGCATGGCGTAGGTCTTCCCGACGCCAGGGGCGGCGCCGAGGTAGATGCGGAGTTCTCCTCGTGGCACGGGTCCATCCTCTCCGGTGCCGCCCCGTCGGGCGGTGACGCCACGGGGCGAGACCACCCCGTGGTGGTCTCGCCCCGTCTGCGCGGTGGGTCAGCGGGCCGGGAACTCCCGGTCCAGGGCCAGGTTGAGCTCCAGCACGTTCACCCCGGGCTCACCCATGAACCCGAGGCTCCGGCCGGTGGTGTGCGCGTCGACCAGGCGACGGACCGCCGCCGGGTCCGCGCCGCGCTCACGCGCGACCCGGTTCACCTGCAGCTCGGCGTACGCCGGGCTGATGTGCGGGTCGAGGCCGCTGCCGCTGGCGGTGACCGCGTCGGCGGGCACCGCGGGGTCGGCGGGCGCGTCGCCGCGGATCGGGGTGATGATCCCGCCCTCGGCCACGTAGTCCTGGTCCGGCTGGGCCAGCTCCACCGGCACGCCCTGGTAGCTGGCGAGGAACGGGGTGGCCGGGGCGGTCTGGTTGACGCTCACCACCCGGGTCACCGGGCCGGTGAGCCCGTCGGCCCGGAACACGGCCAGCACCGCGCCGACCCCGTCCGAGGTGCAGAACGCGCGGCCGCCGTCCACGCCGTTGAGCTCGCCGACGGCCTTGCTGCGCTCGCAGACCTGGGTGAGCAGGCTCTGCGTCGACTCCTCGGGGTCGCCGGCGATGGTGTCCACCACGCTCTCCGGCCCGAGGTTGCTGGCCGCGGTCGCGGTGGGGTCGTAGCCGTCGCCGGCGGCGGACGGGCGGCTCTGGAAGTAGCGCGAGATCGGGTTGCCGTCGCCGTCGGTGAACGACTGGCCGATCAGGCTGCTGCCGACGGTCCGCCCGTCGACCGTGACGAGGGACCCGTCCGCCTTGCCGGCGAGGCCGGGGATCTGGCCGACGGCGACCAGGGCGAGCGGGTAGGCCAGGCCGAGCAGGACGGTGAAGACGAGCAGGGCCCGTAGGGCAGCGAGGTGCTGGGCGAGCCAGTTGGGTAGGCGCATCACGAGATCCCTGGGATGAACTGGATGAGCAGGTCGATGAGCTTGATACCGACGAACGGCACGACGAGACCGCCGAGGCCGTAGAGCCAGAGGTTGCGGCCGAGCAGCTTCGACGCGCTCGCCGGCCGGTACCGCACGCCACGCAGGGCGAGCGGGATCAGCACGACGATGATGATCGCGTTGAAGATGACGGCGGACAGGATCGCCGACTCCGGGCTGGCGAGCCGCATGATGTTCAGCGCGTCCAGGCTCGGGTAGAGGCCGGCGAACATGGCCGGGATGATCGCGAAGTACTTCGCGACGTCGTTGGCGATCGAGAAGGTGGTCAGCGCGCCGCGCGTGATCAGCAACTGCTTGCCGATCTCGACGATCTCGATGAGCTTCGTCGGGTCGGAGTCGAGGTCGACCATGTTGCCGGCCTCCTTGGCGGCCGACGTACCGGTGTTCATCGCCACGCCGACGTCGGCCTGGGCGAGCGCCGGCGCGTCGTTGGTGCCGTCACCGGTCATCGCGACCAGCCGGCCGCCCTCCTGCTCCTTCTTGATCAGGGCGAGCTTGTCCTCCGGCGTGGCCTCGGCGAGGAAGTCGTCCACGCCGGCCTCGTCCGCGATCGCCTTCGCGGTCCGCGGGTTGTCGCCGGTGATCATCACGGTCCGGATGCCCATCCGGCGCATCTCGTCGAACCGCTCACGCATCCCGGACTTCACCACGTCCTTCAGGTGGATGACGCCGAGCGCGCGGGCCGGCTGGCCGTCGAGGTGCTCGGCGACCACCAGCGGGGTGCCACCGGTGCCGCTGATCGCGTCGACCAGGCTGCCGACCTGGGCGGTCGGGTGGCCACCGTTGTCGCGTACCCACTTCATCACCGCCGACGCGGCGCCCTTGCGGATCCGGCGGACGCCACCGTCGACGCTCTCCGCACCGAGGTCGACGCCGCTCATCCGGGTCTCCGCGGTGAACGGCACGAAGGTGGCGTGCGGCATCACGCCGGGCTCGCGCTCACGCAGCCCGTACTCGTTCTTGGCGAGCACCACCACCGAGCGCCCCTCCGGGGTCTCGTCGGCGAGGCTGGAGAGCTGGGCGGCGTCGGCCATGTCCGCGTCCGCCACCCCGTCGACCGGGAGGAACTCGGCGGCCTGCCGGTTGCCGAGGGTGATCGTGCCGGTCTTGTCCAGCAGCAGCGTGTTCACGTCGCCGGCTGCCTCGACCGCTCGGCCGCTCACCGCGAGCACGTTGCGCTGCACCAGGCGGTCCATGCCGGCGATGCCGATCGCCGACAGCAGCGCGCCGATCGTGGTGGGGATCAGGCAGACCAGCAGGGACACCAGCACCACGCCGGTGACCCCGGAGTCGGTGATCGCGCCGGTGTCCGTGGCGGCGGCCTGGTAGCCCTTGGAGAAGATCGCCAGCGGCTGGAGGGTGACCACCGCGAGCAGGAAGATCACCGTGAGCGCGGCGAGCAGGATGTTCAGCGCGATCTCGTTCGGCGTCTTCTGCCGGTTGGCGCCCTCCACCAGGGCGATCATCCGGTCGATGAAGCTCTCGCCCGGCTTCTGGGTGATCTTGACGACGATCCGGTCGGAGAGGACCTTGGTGCCGCCGGTGACCGCGCTGCGGTCGCCGCCGGACTCCCGGATCACCGGCGCGGACTCACCGGTGATGGCCGACTCGTCGACGCTGGCGATGCCCTCGACGACGTCGCCGTCGCCGGGGATGGTGCCACCCGCCTCGACCAGGACGATGTCGCCCTGCTTCAACTCCGGGGCGGGCACGGCCTCGTCCCGGTACCGGTTCGCCGGCATGCCCGGCGCCCAGCCGATCAGCCGGGTGGCGATGGTGTCCCGCTTCGCCTGGCGCAGGCTGGCCGCCTGCGCCTTGCCCCGGCCCTCCGCCACGGCCTCGGCCAGGTTGGCGAAGAGCACGGTCAGCCAGAGCCAGACGGTGATGGCCCAGGCGAACACGGACGGGTCCGCGATCGCGAGCACGGTGGTGAAGACGGCGCCGATCTCGACGATCAGCATGACCGGGTTGCGCCACAGCGTGCGCGGGTCGAGCTTGCGCAGCGCGTCCGGCAGGGACCGGAACAGCTGCTTCGGGTCGAGCAGGCCCCCGCCGACCCGGTTGCCCTGGGTGGCCGGGGTGCCCGCGGTCGGCTGTTCGCCGGCCCCGGATGTCACCGACGTGACGGACATGTTCTCGTTCCTCATGGAGTTCACAGCCCCTCAGCCAGGGGGCCGAGCGCGAGTGCGGGCAGGAAGGTCAGCGCGACGAGGATCACCGTGACGCCGACGACCATCCCGATGAACAGGGGCCGGTGGGTCGGCAGGGTTCCCTCGGACGCCGGGGTGGGCTGCTGCCGGGCCAGCGAGCCGGCCAGGGCGAGCACGAAGATGATCGGCAGGAACCGGCCGAGCAGCATGCACAGCCCGAGCGCGGTGTCCCACCAGGTCGTGTTCACCGTGATGCCGGCGAACGCGGAGCCGTTGTTGTTGCTGGCCGAGGTGAACGCGTAGAGCACCTCGGAGAGCCCGTGCGGGCCGACGTTCAGCGCGGTCGCGTTGTTGCCGGTGGCGAACGCCGCGGCCGTGCCGATCAGCACCAGCGTCGGGGTGATCAGGAAGTACATCGAGGCGAACTTGATCTCCCGCGCCCCGATCTTCTTGCCCAGGTACTCCGGCGTGCGGCCGACCATGAGCCCGGCCACGAACACCGTGATCACCGCGAGGATCAGCAGGCCGTAGAGGCCGGCGCCGACACCACCGGGGGCGACCTCGCCGAGCATCATGTTGACGAGCGGCATCATGCCGCCGAGCGCGGTGTACGAGTCGTGGAACGAGTTGACCGCGCCGGTCGAGGTCAACGTGGTCGCCGCGGCGAAGGTCGCCGAGTTCGACACGTCGAAGCGGACCTCCTTGCCCTCCAGCGCCGCGCCGACCGCCTGGGGCACGGTGCCGTGCCCGGCCAGTTCGAAGACGTTGGTCAGCGTGATGCTGGCCAGCGCGAGGATCGCCATCACGGCGGCGATGGCGTACCCCTGCCGGTTCTGGCCGACCATCCGGCCGAAGACCCGGGGCAGGCTGAACGGGATCACCAGGATCAGGAAGATCTCGAGCCAGTTGGTCCAGGTGGTCGGGTTCTCGAACGGGTGGGCGCTGTTGACGTTGTAGAAGCCGCCGCCGTTGGTGCCCAGCTCCTTGATCACTTCCTGGCTGGCCACCGGCCCGCCGGTGATCGTCTGGCTGCCACCGGTCAGCGTGCTGACGTCGGTGCCGGCGGAGAGGTTCTGCACCGCGCCGCCGATCATGAGCGCGATTGCGCCGAGGACCGCGATCGGCAGCAGGATGCGCAGCGTGATCCGGGTCAGGTCGACCCAGAAGTTGCCCAGCTGCTCGGTGCGGTGCCGGGCGAAGCCACGGACCAGGGCGACCGCGATCGCGATGCCGACCGACGCGGAGACGAAGTTCTGCACCGCCAGGCCGGCCATCTGCACCAGGTGGCCCATGGTCGACTCACCGGAGTACGACTGCCAGTTGGTGTTGGTCACGAACGACACCGCGGTGTTCCAGGCGCCGTGCGGCACCACCGCGTCGAAGCCCAGCGACAGCCAGAGCTTGTTCTGCACCCGCTGGAACAGGTAGAGGAAGAGGATCGAGACGGCCGAGAAGGCCAGCACGCTGCGGGCGTACACACCCCACGTCTGCTCGGCGGCCGGGTTGACCCCGACCAGCCGGTAGATCCCGCGCTCGACGCGGGACTGCCGGGTGCCGGAGACCACCCGGTACATGTAGTCGCCGAACGGCTTGTAGACGGCGACGAGCGCCACCACCAGCGACAGGACGAAGATGACGCCGGCTGTTGTCATGGTCATCAGAAGCGCTCCGGGAACAGCAGGGCGACGACCAGGAAGATCCCCAGGCCGATCGCCAGCACCAAGCCGACAGCGTTGACCGCGCTCACAGCTTCTCCACCGCCCGGATCACCAGGGCGAGCGCCGCGAACAGCGCCACCGTCAAGACCACGAACACCACGTCAGACACGCTGACTCCTCGTACGGAAAGGGTCGTCGCGACCGCCTGCCGGTCGCGCCGGGCAATCAAAGCGCCACGGGGTGCGCGGCGACAGGGTCCATAACGCGACCATGACGGCGTCCGGCGCTTTCTTGACGCTCTTTTCACAGCCCGTCCCCCATCAGGTGAAGCGGGCCACAAGAGCCACGCACCCCTCCGACGGGGGTCAGGCGCGCGCGCCCCAACTGGGCAGGATCGGGGGGAGATCGGCCAGGAGCGCCGACGAGCCGCGCGCCGACGGGGCGGCGGCCGGGTCGTCGGCCTGCTGCCGGCCGTACTGGTCGGGGAGATCACCCCAGCCCCGGTAGGGCCGGGGCGAGTCCGCCGGCCGCGGTTCGGGGGTCTCTCCCGATGGCTGCCGCACCCGGCAGAGATGGGTCCAGTCCTGGCCCAGGTCGAACACGTAGGCGAAGGACGCGCCCACCGGAACGAGGTCGAGATGGCTGGTCCGGCCGTCGCGGGTGCCCGGGAAGGCCGGGCCGTCGCGCCAGGCCGACCAGCTGACGTCGGTGCCGTCCGGCAGCACGAACATGCGCAGGTGCGCGAGGTCCCAGCGGCCGAACGCGACGTCGATCGCCTCGGCCAACTGGGCGAAGGTGTGCCGTCTGCCGGCGAGGAAGACCCGGCCGGGACGCGGCCACCAGTCCCGGCCCCGCCCGGTCACCAGCTCGACCGAGATCGACAACGACGCGTCCGGCGGCGCGGGAAGCACGCCGCCGGACGGTCCGGCCTTAGGCCGCACGGTGCAACCCGGCGGGACCGTCCGGCGGCGCGACCACCGGCTGGGTGGTCGACGGCAGGGGGCGGGGCACGACGGTCGGGGCCGGACTCGGCGACGGCCCCGGTGCCGGCACGGACGAGCGCATGTGGCGGTAACCGGTCCCCAGCGCGGCGGCGAACCCGATCACGGCGGTGTAGGCCCAGGCGGAGGTGGACGTGTCGACGAGTTCGCCGAACTGGTTGACCAGGAACCCGATGAAGGTCAGCGCGCCCAGCACGGTCACCGCGGCCACCGCCCGCAGGTCCGGTACGACGGCGGCGAACCCGCCGACGGCGATCGCCACCACGAGCAGCCGCCCGGGCAGATCGACCGGCGGGAAGAGCGCCGCCGCCAGCAGCGTCGCACCGATCACCAGCAGGGCACCGACCGCGATGTTGATCCCGGTCGGGGTCCGACAGTCCTCCGTCCCGGTTGCCCGGTCATGATCGCCGCTCACGGCACGCCTCCGCCGAACGCGAGCCCGCCGTCCGGGCCCGTACGTCGCCATACCAATCCGGCGGCCGGGCCACCGTCGATGGTTTTCACGCACCCGTGACGCCGGAAGCGGATTTCTTGACGGCGCCATAACGCCGGTTCACCACGCGCGGCGGAGCGCCGGACGGCCGGCGTGAAAGTGCCGTACGTATTCGCGGCCGCGCCGTAAAGAACATGTATCGGAGGAGGAACTGGCCATCCCGCGCGGCGCATCGTGAGTCGCATGGTCAGCTCTCTCACCCCGCCCGGCACCGAGGCCGAGGAACCCCGCCGCCCGACCACCCCACCACCGGGTGCCGCCACCCCCGGCGGTCGCCGGTGGCCGGTCGGCCGACGGGACCGCAACACGGCGGGCCGGGATCGGCTATCCGTGTCGGGCGGCCTGGCCGCGCTCTCGCTGGACGCGATGGCGTCGGTCTCGTACGGCCCGGAGGCGATCGTGCTGGTGCTCGCCGCCGCGGGCGGCGCCGGCCTGGGCCTCACCCTGCCGGTCACCCTGGCGATCGCCGGCCTGCTCGCGGTGCTCGTGCTCTCCTACCGGCAGGTGATCGCCTCGTTCCCCGACGGCGGCGGCGCCTACGCCGTCGCTAAGCGGCACCTGTCCCGGCGTACCAGCCTTGTCGCGGCGGCCTCCCTCGTGGTCGACTACGTGCTGAACGTGGCCGTGTCGGTCGCCGCCGGCGTCGCCGCGCTGACCTCGGCCTTCCCGGCGCTGCTGCCGTACACCGTGCAGCTCTGCCTGGGCGTGCTGGTGCTGATCACCGCCGTCAACCTGCGCGGCATCGCGGCCAGCGCCCGGGCGTTCATCGTGCCCACCGCGATCTTCGTCGGCGCGATCTTCACGGTGATCGTCGCGGGTCTGCTGCGGAGCGAACCGGCGCACCTGAGCGAGGCGGCTCCGGCCGCCGGGCCGCTACAGGCGGTCGGTGCGCTGCTGCTGCTCAAGGCCTTCGCCAACGGCTGCGCCGCGCTGACCGGCGTGGAGGCGATCGCGAACGCGGTCCCGTCGTTCCGCGAGCCCGCCGTCCGACGCGCCCAGCGGGCCGAGGTCGCGCTCGGCGCCCTGCTCGGCGTCATGCTGATCGGTCTGGCCACGCTGATCGGGCGATTCCAGCTTCACCCCGTCGAGGGGGTGACCGTCCTGGCCCAGCTCACCGACGCCGCGCTGGGGCACGGGGTCGGCTTCTACGTCGTGCAGTTCGCCACCATGGTGCTGCTCGCGCTGGCCGCGAACACGTCGTTCGGTGGGCTCCCGGTGCTGGCCCGGCTGCTGGCCGAGGACAACTACCTGCCCCACGTGTTCGCCCTGCGCGCCCGCCGCCAGGTGCACCGCTACGGCGTCCTGGTGCTGTCCGCGGTCGCCGGTGTGCTGCTGGTGGCCGCGAACGGCCAGATGAACACGCTCGTCCCGCTCTTCGCGATCGGCGTCTTCGTCGGCTTCACCATCGCCCAGTACGGGATGGTCCGGCACTGGCTGCTCGAACGCGGTCAGGGCTGGCGGTGGAAGCTGGCGCTCAACGGCTTCGGCGCCGTGCTGACCTTCGCCGCCGCCATCGTCACCACCGCCAGCAAGCTCTCCGAGGGCGCCTGGCTCATCGTGCTCACCCTGCCGCTGCTGGTGTTCGGCTTCGAGTGGGTGCACCGGGCGTACCAGCGCTTCGGCGTGAGCCTCCGGCTCGGCCAGACGCCCGCCCCGCCCCGGCCCGGGCCGTCGGTGGTGGTCGTCCCGGTCGGCGACGTCTCCGAGTTGACCCGGCGGGCCCTGGCCGCCGCGCTGTCCCTGGGCGACGAGGTCACCGCGGTCCACGTCACGTACGCGGACGAGCCGGGCTCCGCGGACCGGTTCCGCGGGAGGTGGGAGGCCTGGCACCCGGATGTGCCGGTGGCGGTCGTCGAGTCGACCGACCGGGACCTGGGCCGGCCGGTGGTCGAGCACCTCCGGCGGCACTACCCGGGACGGCACGTGTTCGTGGTCATCCCGGAGGTCGCGCCGCAGCGGCGGTGGGAGCGGATCCTGCGGAACAACCGCGGTGCCGTGCTGGAGCGGGCGGTCCGCCGGGACAGTGACGCGATCGTCTGCCGGATGCGCTTCCCGGTGCCCGCGCCGAATCGAGTCGCGCCCACGGACGCTCCGGCCGGGGCGTGACACCCGGCCCTGGTGGGTGGACGCCCTTTCGGCCGCCGGCACACGGCCGCCCCGGGCGCGTTCCGGATCTGTTGACACACCGCGGGGCGGGCACGAGGGTGGGGCCATGCCGACGCCCGACCGCCACCCCTCGCCCTGGCGTGAGCCGGAGCACGACGACCTGGCCGACCTCGCCCGCACCTTCTTCACGAAGGAAGTGCTGCCGCACGCCGACCGACTGGCCGCCCAGGGGCACCCGGACCGCGAGCACTACCGCCGCGCCGGCGAGCTGGGCCTGCTCGGTCTCTCCGTGCCGGAGCAGTACGGCGGCGGGGGCGGCGGCTTCACCCACGAGGCGGTCGTGCTGCAGGAGCAGGCGTACGCCGGGGAGGCCAGCCTGGGCCTGGCCGTCCACAGCGGCATCGTCACCGGCTACCTGGTGGCGTACGGCAGCGACGAACAGAAGCGGCGCTGGCTGCCCGGGCTGTGCAGCGGCGAGTTGGTCGGGGCCATCGCGATGACCGAGCCGGACGGCGGCTCGGACCTCCAGGCGATGCGCACCCGCGCGGTGCGCGACGGCGACGACTACGTGGTGACCGGGGCGAAGACCTTCATCAGCAACGGTGGCCTCGCCGACCTGATCATCGTGGCCGTCAAGACCGACCCGGAGCAGCGCGCGGCCGGCATCTCGCTGCTCGTCTGCGACGTGAGCGGCGATCCCGAGGGCTTCCGCCGCGGCCGGCTGCTCGCCAAGATCGGGCTGCACGCCAACGACACCGCGGAGCTGTTCTTCGACGGGCTCCGGGTGCCCGCCGCGAACCTGCTCGGCGACGCCGAGGGGCTCGGCTTCGTCCAGCTCATGCAGCAGCTCCCGCAGGAGCGGCTGGTGCTCGCCGTGGGCGCGGTGGCCGCGATGGAGCGGGCCGTCGAGCTGACCGTGGCGTACACCAAGGCGCGCACCGCGTTCGGCAAGCCGCTGCTCGGGCACCAGAACACCCGGATGGTGCTCGCCGAGTGCGCCACCCGGGCCCGCACCGGGCGGGTCTTCCTGGACGACTGCGTCGCCCGGCACGCCCGGGGCGAGCTGGACGTGGCGACCGCCGCGATGGCCAAGTACTGGCTGACCGAGGGGCAGTGCGAGGTGATCGACCGGTGCCTGCAACTGTTCGGCGGCTACGGCTACACCACCGAGTACCCGATCGCCCGGATGTACGCCGACGCCCGGGCCCAGAAGATCTACGGCGGCACCAACGAGATCATGAAGGAGCTGATCGCGCGTGCCCTCTGACGGCGGTCCAGGACCGGTCCCGGCCGGGTCGGGCCCAGTCGGGTCGGGGGCGGACGGGCCCGGTGTGGGCGGCGGGGCTCTTGTGGGCGGTGGGGCTCCTGTGACCGGCGGGCCGCTCGCTGGGGTACGGGTGGTCGAGCTGGCCAGCCTCGCCCCCGCCCCGTTCGGCTGCATGGTGCTCGCCGACCTCGGCGCCGACGTGGTCCGCGTCGACCGGCCCGGTGGCCCCGCCGCCGGCCGGCTCGCCGCGCCGCCGGGCGGCCCGTTGCAGCGCGGCCGGCGGGTCACCGCGCTGGACCTGAAGTCGCCAGACGGGGTGGCGGACCTGCTTCGCCTGGTGGAGCGCGCGGACGTG
This sequence comes from Micromonospora sp. WMMD812, assembly GCF_027497215.1. Lineage (NCBI taxonomy): Bacteria > Bacillati > Actinomycetota > Actinomycetes > Micromonosporales > Micromonosporaceae > Micromonospora > Micromonospora sp. WMMD812. The sequence continues at coordinate 4,082,287 of NZ_CP114904.1, forward strand.
CTCGTCGAGGCGTTCCGGCCGGGGGTGGCCGAGCGGCTCGGCTTCGGGCCGGAGACCTGCCGGGCCCACAACCCCCGACTGGTGTACGCCCGAATGACCGGCTGGGGGCAGGACGGCCCGCTGGCGCCCCGGGCCGGGCACGACATCGACTACATCGCCGTGGCCGGCGCGCTGGAGCCGCTGGGCCGGGCCGACGAGCGTCCACACGCGCCGTTGAACCTGATCGGGGACTTCGCCGGTGGCGGGATGCTGCTCGCCGTCGGCGTGCTCGCCGCGCTGCTCGAACGGGAACGCTCCGGCGTCGGGCAGGTGGTGGACGCCGCCATGGTCGACGGCTCCGCGCTGCTCACCGCGTTTCTGCACGGAATGCTCGGCACCGGTCTCTGGTCCGCGGGGCGTGGGCGCAACCTGCTCGACGGCGGGGCGCCGTTCTACGACACGTACCGCACCGCCGACGGCGGTTTCGTGGCGGTCGGGGCGCTGGAGCCGGCGTTCTACGCCGCCCTCCTCACCGGCCTGGGCCTGGCCGACGACCCCGACCTGCCGGCCCAGTACGACCCGGCGGGCTGGGACGAGCTGCGCCGCCGGTTCGCGGACCGGTTCGCGACCCGGACCCGGGACGAGTGGACGGCCGTCTTCGCCGACCTGGACGCCTGCGTGGCGCCGGTACTCGCCCCGGCCGAGGCGCACCGGCACCCGCACAACGCCGCCCGGGGCACCTTCGTCGAGGTCGGCGGGGAGGTCCAGCCAGCCCCGGCGCCCCGGTTCGGGCGTACGCCGGCGGCACCGCCGACCCCGGCGCCCGACCCGGACCGGGAGTTGCTGCCCGTGTCGACGGTGATCGAGGAGTGGTCGGCCTGACCCGCTGAGCAGATCTTGGTTGGAAACGGCCCCTGGAGGGGCCGTTTCCAACCAAGATCCCGGCGGTCAGCGGGTTGCGGTGACCGGTTCCGGGGTCGGGGTGGCGGGGGTGGTGAGGGTGGGGTCTGGGTCGGGCTCGTCGTGGTGGTCGTCGAGCATGGTGGCCTCGTCGAACGGCAGTTCGCCGGCGAGCACCGCCTGGGCCTGGTCCCGGTCGAACTCGCCGGTCCAGCGGCCGACCAGGACGGTGGCGACCGCGTTGCCGGCGAAGTTGGTCAACGCCCGCGCCTCGGACATGAACCGGTCGATGCCCACGATGAGGCCGACGCCGTCCACCAGGTCCGGGCGGTGCGACTGGAGGCCGCCGGCCAGGGTGGCGAGGCCCGCGCCGGTGATGCCGGCCGCACCCTTCGAGGCGATGATCATGAAGACGAGCAGCGAGATCTGCTCGCCGACCGACAGCGGGTCGCCCATCGCCGAGGCGATGAAGAGCGAGGCCATGGTCAGGTAGATCGCGGTGCCGTCCAGGTTGAACGAGTACCCGGTCGGCACCGTGATGCCGACCACCGGCTTGCTGACCCCGAAGTGCTCCATCTTGGCGATCAGCCGGGGCAGCGCCGACTCCGACGAGGAGGTCGACACGATCAGCAGGAACTCGCGGCCCAGGTAGCGCAGCAGCGAGAAGATCGAGATCCGGGCGACCAGCCACAGCATCGCGCCGAGCACCACCAGCACGAAGATCAGACACGTCGCGTAGAAGCCCAGCATGATCTGCGCCAGGCTCTTCAACGCGTCCACGCCGGTCGCGCCGACCACGGCGGCGATCGCGCCGAACGCACCGACCGGCGCCAGCCACATGATCATGGTGAGGATCTTGAAGACCAGCCGCTGGATCGTGCCGACGGCCCGCAGCACCGGCTCGCCCCGCCTGCCCATGCCCTGGACGGCGAAGCCGACCAGCAGGGCGACCAGCAGGGTCTGGAGCACCTCGCCGCCGGTCAGCGCCGAGAGCAGCGACGTCGGGATGATGCCGAGCAGGAAGTCGACGGTCCCCTGGCTCTCGGTGCCGGCGGCCTTCTGACCGGCCTCGGCCAGCTCGTTGCTCAGCTGCAGTCCGGCGCCGGGGTGGATCAGGTTGCCGACCACCAGGCCGATGGCCAGCGCGACGGTCGACATGATCAGGAAGTAGCCGAGCGCCAGGCCGCCGACCTTGCCGACCTTGGCGGCCTGCCGGACGGAGCCGACGCCGAGCACGATGGTGCAGAAGATGACCGGGCTGATCATCATCTTGATCAGCGCGACGAAGCCGGTGCCCAGGGGCTTGAGCTCCTGCGCCACGTCGGGTGCGACGAAGCCGAGGACGATGCCCGCCAGGACAGCGACGATCACCGCGAGGTAGAGGAGATGGGTGCGGTCCCGCCGGGGCCGCGTGGCCGGTGTGCTGGTGGTGGGGGTCTGCATGGCTGAGACTGTGGCGCAGATCTCAACCGGAATCAGCCTTGCGTTCATTCTGTTCACCGACCTGAACTGTCGGCGAACCAGGGTGACCCGTCACGACGAGGAGACATGACCGGACGGAAGTGGAGCATCGCCGGGCAGCTGTTCGCCCTCCAGGTCGTGGTGGTCACGCTGCTCGTGGCGGCCGCCACCGCGGGGGTCGCCCTGGTTGCCCGCGCCGACGCCCGGGCAGCGGCCCGCGAGGAGGTGCTCGCGGTGGCCGAGACGGTCGCCCGCTCGCCGCAGGTGGCCGCCGCGCTGCGCACCCCACGCCCGTCGGCCACCCTCCAGCCGTACGCCGAGTCGATCCGGGCCGCCACGAGAACGGACTTCGTGGTGGTGATGACCCCGGACCGGACCCGCCACTCGCACACGGACCCGGCGCAGATCGGCCGGCCGTTCATCGGCGAGATCGGCCCGGCGCTGGCCGGGGAACCGTTCACCGTGGTCAACACCGGCACGCTCGGCGAGTCGGTCCGGGCGGTGGTGCCGGTACGCGAGTCGGACGGCACGGTCGTCGGGCTGGTGTCGGTCGGCATCACCACCGAGGCGATCAACCGGGAACTGCTCGACAGGTCCCCGCTGCTGCTCGTCGGCACCGCCGCCGCGCTGGCTCTGGCCGCCGCCGGGTCCTGGCTGCTCAGCCGGCGGCTGCGCCGGCAGACCCACGGTCTCGGCCCGGTGCAGATGACGCGGATGTACGAGTACTACGACGCGGTGCTGCACTCGGTCGGCGAGGGGCTGGTGGTGATCGGGCCGGACCGGCGGATCGGCCTGATCAACGACGAGGGCCGCCGCCTGCTCGGGCTGCCCGCCGACGCGCCGCTGGTCGACCGGCCGGTGACCGAGGTCGACCTGCCGGCCGCCCTGACCGAGCTGATCACGTCGGGCCGGGCCGCCCGGGACGAGCTGATCCTGACCGCCGACCGCGCGCTGGTCGCCAACCTCCGGCCGACCGGTGCCGATGGCCGGGCCCTCGGCACCGTGCTGACCCTGCGCGACCACACCGACCTGCGTGCGCTGACCAGCGAGCTGGACTCGGTCCGCGGGCTCACCGAGGCGCTCCGGTCACAGGCGCACGAGGCCGCGAACCGGCTGCACACCGTGCTCACCATGGTCGAGCTGGGCCGCACCGAGGAGGCCGTCCGGCTCGCCACCCGGGAGCTGGCACTGGCCCAACAGCTCACCGACCAGGTCGTCGGCGCGATCACCGAGCCGGCGCTGGCCGCGCTGCTGCTCGGCAAGTCGGCGCAGGCCGCCGAGCGGGGCGTCGAGCTGACCGTCGACCCGTCCTCCCGGCTCGACGTCGGCACCCTGCCCGCCGGGGACCTGCTCACCGTCGTGGGCAACCTCGTCGACAACGCGCTGGAGGCGGTCGCGTCCGGTGAACCGCCCCGCCGGGTCCGGGTGTACGTGGCCGAGACGGCCGGCGAGGTGCTGGTCGAGGTGACCGACAGCGGCTCGGGGCTCCCGACCGACCGGGTCGCCGACGCGTTCCGCCGAGGCTGGTCCACCAAGGCCAGCGGGCGAGGTCTCGGGCTCGCCCTGGTCGCCCAGGTGCTGGCCCGGCACGGCGGCCGGCACGAGGTGGCGACCGGCGCGGAGGGCGGGACGGTGTTCCGGGTCCGGCTGCCGGTCCCGGCGGGGCGGCCGACATGAGCGAGCGAACCGACATCAGCGGGCGGAGCGACCTGAGCGCCATCCGGGTGCTCGTCGTCGAGGACGAGGAGCTGATCGCGGAGGCGCACCGCGCGTACACCGAGCGGGTGCCGGGGTTCCGGGTGGTCGGGGTGTCGCACAACGCCCGGGAGGCGATGCGGGTGCTGCGCCGTACCGGAGACGACGCCGTCGACCTGGTGCTGCTCGACTTCCACCTGCCCGACGTGCACGGCCTGGACCTCTGCCGAGCCATGCGGGCGGCGGGCAGCGGCGCCGACGTGCTCGCCGTGACGTCGGCCCGGGACCTGACGGTGGTGCGCGCGGCGGTGGCCCTCGGGGTGACGCACTACCTGCTCAAACCGTTCACGTTCGCGGCCTTCCGCGACAAGCTGGAGCGCTACGCGGCGTACCGGCGGCAGGCGTCGGCGGGCGGGGCGGTCGCCGCCCAGCACGAGGTGGACCGGATGTTCGCCACCCTGCGCGGGACCGCGCCGGACACCCTGCCCAAGGGGCTGGGCGCGCAGACGCTCGACACCGTGCTTGACGTGCTGCGCCGGCAGCCGGGGCTGTCGGCCTCGGAGGTCGCCGAGCGCACCGGAACGTCCCGGGTCACCGCGCGCCGCTACCTCGAGCATCTGGTCGACACCGGTCGACTCACCCGCACCCCGCGGTACGGCACGCCGGGCCGGCCCGAGGTGGAGTACCGGCCCACCTGAGCGGCGGTGCGGAGACCGGGCTGCGCAACCCGGCCGGTCGTCCCGCGGACCGGACCGGACCCTGCCCCGGGTCGCCCCGCCGGCGGGAACTGCCCGGTTCCGGAGCCCGGGGAGCGCGACGGGCATGATCATGACTGATGGCGGCGTCGTACACCGCTGGACAACCGAGGAGGGGACGCGACCGTGCCGGACGCCGAGGAGCTCATCACCGCCGCCGTGGCGGCCTCCCGCGGCACCGACGTACGCCTCGCGGAGCGGCGGCTGGATCTGCTCGTGGTCGGCACCGGCACCGCGGACGGCGCGACGGCGGTGGACGCGGCGCTGCTGCGTCGCCTGGCCGGGGCCGTCGGACGGCTCTGGCCGCGTGGCTGGCAGCCGGCCGACCTCGACCGGCTGGCCGGACGGCGGCTCGGTGCGCGGCCGGCCCGGCTGCTGCGGAACGCGACGGCCGCGCAGCGGCGCGACCATCCCGGCCCGGTCCCGTCCTGGTGGGACGACCAGCTGCGCGACCTGGACGCCCGGGTGTGGTGGGACGACGACGCCCGCCACCTCACCGCCTGGGCCGCCCGGGAAGGGGTGGACCGGATCACCGCCCTGCGGGAGGCGGTCGAGGCGCTGGCGCTCGTGGAGAGCCTGCCGCCGATCGCCGTGCTCCGCCCGCCACCCGGATCGGCGACGACCGCGCCGGCGGGTGGATCGGCGACGACCGGTCCGGTCAGCCGCGGCGGTTCGCGGATCCTGGACCGGGTGCGGGCGCTGCTCGCCAAGGCGGAGTCGACCACCTTCCCGGCGGAGGCCGAGGCGCTGACCGGCAAGGCACAGGAGCTGATGGCCCGGCACAGCCTCGACGAGGCGCTGCTGGCGGCCGAGGCGCCCCGCACCGACCTGCCCGGCGGGGTGCGGCTCGGCACCGACCCCCCGTACGCGGGCGCGAAGGCGCTGCTCGTGCAGGAGGTGGCCGCGGCGAACGGCTGCGAGTCGGTCTGGTCGGACGACCTCGGCTTCGCCACGGTGCTCGGCTGGCCGGCCGACCTCGAGGCGGTCGAACTGCTCTACACGTCGCTGCTGGTGCAGGCCACCACCGCGATGCTGCGCGGCCGGGGCGAGCGCCGGGCGGCCGCCGGTCGCCGGCGTACCCGCGGCTACGACGAGTCCTTCCTGCACGCGTTCGCGCTGCGCATCGGGGAGCGGCTGCGGGCGGCCAGCGCGGCGGCGAACCGGGAGGCGGCGGAGGCCGCCGGTCCGGAGCGGCTGCTCCCGGTGCTCGCCGCCCGGAGCGAGGCGGTCCAGGAACGGCTGGAGACGCTGTTCCCGGGGGTCACCCGGCAGCGGCTGACCGTCCGGGACGCGGAGGGCTGGGCGTCCGGCACGTCGGCGGCCGACCGGGCGTCGCTCCACCCGGGCGGCGGCACCCGGCCGGGCCGACAGGTCCGCGGCGGGGAGCGCCGTCCCCGCTGATCCGCCCGGCGTGGGCGCCGACGCTCCGCCGGAATTTCTGCGACCTTCTTCGGTACGGATGTAGGGAACGGGGTGTCGGCTCCGACCCCTCGGCGAGCCGCGCCACCGATCGGCGCGGCCAGGACGCGAGGAGCAGGTCGTGAAGTACATGCTGTTGATCTGGAACCGGCCCGGCTTCGTCGAGGAGCTGTCCGAGCAGGAACGGGTCACGCTCTTCGGCGAGGTCGACGAGATCATGAAGGAGTTGTCCGAGTCCGGCGAGCTGGTGGGTGGGCAGGCGCTGGCCGATCCGTCGCAGACGCGTACGGTCCGGCTGGCCGGCGGGCACCCGGAGGTGGTCGACGGGCCGTTCATGGAGAGCAAGGAGCAGTTCGCCGGGTACGTCGCGGTGGACTGCGACAGCCCGGAGCGGGCGGCCGAGATCGCCGCGCGCTGGCCGGACGTGCGCTACGGCGGCGTCATGGAGGTCCGCGCGATCATGCACGACGCGGGGACGGAGATGTGACGACCGGGGCGGGCGAGGTCGAGGAGCTGCTGCGCCCGCTGGCGCCGCAGGTCCTCGGCCTGCTCGTCCGACGGCACGGCCAGTTCGACCGGTGCGAGGACGCGGTCCAGGAGGCGCTGCTCGCGGCCGCCCTGCAGTGGCCGGAGCAGGGCGTGCCGGAGAACCCCCGCGCCTGGCTGCTCACCGTTGCCACCCGCCGGCTCGCCGACGAGTGGCGCAGCGAGTGCGCCCGCCGGGACCGCGAGGTCGCGGTGGCCGTCCGCGAGCCGGCGTACGCCCTGGTCGCTCCGCCGGCGGACGCGGAGTCGCCGGCCGGCGACGACACCCTGCGGCTGCTCTTCCTCTGCTGTCACCCGGCACTGCCCCGGTCCGCGCAGGTCGCGCTGACCCTGCGCGCGGTCGGCGGCCTCAGCACCGCGCAGATCGCCCGGGCGTACCTGGTGCCGGAGGCGACGATGAGTCAGCGCATCCGCCGGGCCAAGCAGCGGATCGAGGCGACCGGGGCGCGGTTCACCATGCCGTCGCCAGCCGAGCGCGACGACCGGCTGGGCGCGGTGCTCCAGGTGCTCTACCTGATCTTCAACGAGGGCTACACCGCGTCCAGCGGGCCCGACCTGCACCGGGCCGAGCCGACCGCCGAGGCGATCCGGCTCACCCGGATGCTGCACGGGCTGTTGCCCGACGACGGCGAGGTGGCCGGGCTGCTGGCGCTGATGCTGCTCACCGACGCGCACCGGGCCGCCCGCGTCGGGCCGGGCGGCGAGCTGGTGCCGCTCGCCGAACAGGACCGGGACCGGTGGGACCGGGCCGCGATCGCGGAGGGCGTCGCCCTGGTGACCGAGGCGCTGACCTGGTCGCCGCCCGGCCCCTACCAGCTGCAGGCGGCCATCGCGGCGGTGCACGCCGAGGCGCCGTCGGCCGCCGCGACCGACTGGCCGCAGATCGTGGCGCTCTACCGGCTACTCGCCCGGGTCACCCCGAACCCGATGGTCACTCTGAACCAGGCGGTCGCGGTGGCGATGGTGGACGGCCCGGGCGCCGGGCTGGCCCTGCTGACGCCGCTGGACGAGGACGACCGCACGGCGGGCCACCACCGCCTCGCCGCCGTCCGCGCCCACCTGCTGGAACTGGCGGGCGAGCCCGGTGCGGCGCGGGACGCGTACCTGGCCGCGGCGCGCGCCACCACCAGCATTCCCGAGCGGCGCTACCTGGAGCTGCGGGCCGCCCGGCTGTCCGACTGCTGACGCGGGACCGGGGCCTGGCGCGTCCGGCCGCGGTGGGCCCTGCCGCGGCGACCGCCCGGCGCGTCCGGCTGCGGCAGGCCCTGCCACGGCGACCGCCCGGCCGCGGTGGGCTCTGCCACGGCGACCGGACGGCGCACGGGGGGTCAGGCGGTCGGGTTCACCGCCGGGCACCGGGCGCCCCGGGCCGGCGCCACCACGTCGACGAGGTACCGGTCGACGGCCCGACCCACGCACGGGGTGGTCGTGTAGCTGCCGTGCCCCCAGCCCTCGTAGGTCAGCAGGACGCCGTGCCGGCCGAGCTGCCGCGCCACGTTGGTCGCCCAGTTGAAGCCGCTCGCCGGATCGTGCCGGGTGGCCGCCACGAGCAGCGGCACGTCGGTGCGGACCCGGAGGCGGTGCTGCGGGTTGGCGACCGGCGTCGGGGTGCCCAGGCAGGTCGAGATGGCGAGCACCGCCTGCGGATACCGCAGGTCGAGCGCGATCCGGGCGGCCCGGCGCAGGTGGGCGGCGTACTCCCGATGGTCGCGCACGGGCAGGGCCCAGTCCTGGCAGAAGACGGCCAGGGGGTTCGGGCTGACCGCGGTGTCCGCCGTGGTGCCCGGTGCCGGTGCCGATGCCGGTGCCGGTGCCGGTGCCGGTGCCGACGTCATGGTGAGGATGTCCGCCGCCAGGCCGGGCCAGTCCGGCCCGTACAGCGCCTTCTGAGCGAGCCGGCTGAGCAGGAACGGCGTCAGCCGTACGGCAGGACGATCGGGATCGGCCAGCTCGCCCTGTTCGGCCCGGGCCCACAGGCCGGCCCAGACGGCTCGGACGTCCCGCCCGTGCAGCGCACAGCGGGGCTCGGCCGCGCACCAGGCGACGAACTCGTCGAACGAGTCCTGGACCGTGGCGGCCTGGGTGTCCAGGAAGGACCGGGTGCCGAGGCTGTGGTCGACCGCGGCCTCCAGCACCATCGCGCGTACCCGGTGCGGGAACTGCTCCGCGTAGGTGAGACCGAGCAGCGTCCCGTAGGAACTGCCGTGGAAGGTCAACCGTCGCTCGCCCAGCGCGACCCGGACCGCCTCCAGGTCACGTGCCGCGCTCAGGGTGTCCACATGGTCGAAGAGCGGGCCAGTCCGCGCCCGGCAGTCGGCCCGCAACCGGGCGTTGCCGGCCAGCGTGGCAGCGAACTGCGCCTGGTCCTCGATGACCTGCGGCTGTGCGGCCAGCAGCGCGGTGGCGCAGACGACCGGGTGGCTCCGGCCGACGCCACGGGGGTCGAAGCTGACGATGTCGAACCGTCGGCGCAGGTCATCACTGAACCGGTGCATGCCGGTCACCACCCGGTCCACGCCACTGTCGCCCGGGCCACCGGGTCCGAACACCAGCGAGCCGACCCTTTCGGCGCGGTCCGTGGCGGTGCGGCGGGCCAGCGCCAGGTCGAACCGCTCGCCGTCCGGTCGGCTCCAGTCGACCGGGACGGAGAGCGTCCCGCATTCGGCGGTCCGGTCCTGGTCGCACGGGCGCCAGGTGATGGTCGGCTCCGATCCGGAACGGGCCGCCGCGGCCGGCGGACCACCCGCCCCGATCAGTGCGACCGCTGTCGCGACCGCCAGCGTCCAGCCGACGGATTTGCGTACGCGCAGCACGAGATGCTGTCCTCTCCTCGAAGGGGCATTGCGGTGAGAACTCGCCCGTGGGCGAGGTGATGCTGCTTTACACCCGGGCCGTCGAGTTGCCCCTCGGCGGCCCGGAACCTCCGGCGCCGGGCCAGGGCCTGTGTCATAGCCCCGGGCCGACCCGCGGCGGGCTCTAGTCGACGTCTCGCAGGACGCGTTCCAGCGCGGCCATCCGGTCCTCCATCCCACCGAGGCGGCCGTCCAACGCGGCGAGCAGACGCTCGTTGCTCTCCTGGGCCCGGACGGCACTCTCGGCGAGCCGGCGGTACTCCTCCTCGCGGATCCCGAGGACACGGGCCCGCCGGGTCTTCGCGAACTGCACCACGGTCACCGTGATCACGCTGATCAGCAGGGCGAAGATGCCGATCGCCCCGACCACCTCGGTCCAGTCGTGTTCGCTCATTCCGGTCACCGCTCGTCACCGTCCCGATCCTCGGCGGCCGGCGGGGTCAGCGTCCGGACCGCGTCCGCGATGACGTCCGGGGTGAGCCGGAGTGCGAACGGTTCCACCTCGTAGTACTTCATTGCCTTCCCGTCCTCCGACAACTCCAGATGGGCGGACACGAGACCGGCCGCCGTCAGCTTCCGCAGGTGGACCTGCAGCAGCGCACGGCTGATGCCGAGATCCCGCGCGAGCCGACTGACGTACGCCCGCTCCCGGGCCAGCGCGGCGATCACCCGCAGCCGGTGCGGGTTGGCGAGGGTGCCGAGCACCCGGACCAGGTCGTCTCCCGACAGCGCCGGATCGCCACTCATGACGCGCCCTTGCACATGCAAAAGAAAGTTAGCGGGTGTCGGTCCACGATGCACGGCCCGGACGAATCAATCAGGGTGAGTTCCGGGTTACCCCGCACAGGGAGGAGTGCGTGCGCTCCGGGCTCTGCCGGGCCGTTCCTGCGGGCCTGCCCTCGGACCGGCCGTCCTGTCCGCCGGGCCGTTCCTGCGGGCCCGCCCTCGGGCCGGCCGTCCTGTCCGCCGGGCCGTTCCTGCGGGCCCGCCCTCGGGCCGGCGGTCGGGTCAGGGGCGGCAGTCCCGCATCAGATCGGCGGGGATCCGGGTGAAGGTGTCGCTCAGCCACGCGGTCGGGCGAGCGGCCCGGGAACCGGCGTCGATCCGGTCGGCGACGCCCCGGACCAGAATCCCGATCCGCGGGTCCTCGGCGCGGCGGGCCTGCGCCCGCACGTGGTCGGCCAGCTCGGCGAGGTTCCGCCGGAGCTGGTCGGCGATCTGCTCGCCGGTCAGTTCACGCTCGGTCGCCGCGGCCGACTCCGTGGCGATCCTCCGACTGCTGGCGATGATGAGCCGGTCGACGGCCTGACAGACCGCGACCGTGTTGGCCGCGGTCACCGGCGACGGGCTGGCGGTGGACGGCGCCGTGGCGGGTGCGGCCACGGCGGTCGGCGTCGGTGCGCCGCCGAGCCCGTCGGTCTCCGCGCCGGGCGACTGGCAGCCGGCGAGCAGGGCCGCCAGCGCGACCGCGGCGACGGCCCACCGGCCGGTCACGATGGGCTGGGACATCGACCCCTCCCGTTCCAGGTCGGCCGTCCGGCTCGGACGGTCGGCGTGGGCGGCACGCGGACGGAGTCGAGCGGCGACACCTCGTCCTGGCCAACGATCCGGCGCCGACCCGAGACACGCGTACGCGCGCCGGGCCGGCGGTCACCGGCCCGACGCGCGTACGGTGCGGTCAGCTCTTGAAGGCGTCCTTGATCTTCTCGCCGGCCTGCTTGAGGTTGGCGGCGGCCTGGTCGTTGCGACCCTCGGCCTCCAGCCGCTCGTCGTCGGTGGCCCGGCCGGCCTGCTCCTTGACCTTGCCACCCGCGTCCTCGGCGGCGTTGTTGATCTTGTCCTCGATACCCATCACGCACCTCCAGTCCGAAGCATCGCTACAACCGGACAGGTACCCCACCCCCACCCACCCCAACCACCTCCCGACCGACCCGCGCCGGGTTGATCCTGAGGTCTACGGCAGATTCGGAGACCGAATTCGCCGTGAACCTCATGATCAACGCGGCGGTGTGATCAACGTTGCGGCGACGGGGTCGCCGGGCGGAAACGGCGGAGGCGGAGGCTGTTGGCGACCACGAACACCGAGGAGAGGGCCATCGTGGCGCCGGCGATCATCGGGTTGAGCAGCCCGGCGGCGGCCAGCGGCAGGGCCGCGACGTTGTAACCGAAGGCCCAGAACAGGTTGCCCCGGATGGTGTTCAGGGTGCGCCGGGCCAGCCGGATCGCGTCCACCGCGGCGGTCAGGTCACCCCGGACCAGGGTCAGGTCGGACGCCTCGATCGCCACGTCGGTGCCGGTCCCCATGGCCAGGCCCAGGTCGGCCCGGGCCAGCGCCGCCGCGTCGTTGACCCCGTCGCCGACCATGGCGACCGTCCGCCCCTCGGCCTGCAGCCGCGCGACGACGTCGACCTTGTCCGTCGGCAGCACCTCGGCGATCACCTCGGTGATGCCGACCTCGGCCGCCACCGCGCGGGCGACCGTGGCGTTGTCGCCGGTGAGCAGCACCGGACGCAGCCCGAGGTCGCGCAGCTGGGCCACCGCGGCGCGGCTGGTCGGCTTGACCAGGTCGGCGACCGCGAGGACGCCCCGCGCCCGCCCGTCCCAGCCGGCCAGCACCGCCGTCCGGCCCGCGGCCTCCGCGTCGGTCGCCGCCCGCTCCACCTCCAGGGGTACGTCGAGCCCTCGCTCGCGCAGCAGCCGGAGCCGGCCGACCAGCACCGCACGCCCCTCCACGGAGCCGGTCACGCCCAGCCCCTCGACGTTGGCGAAGCCGGTGACCGGCGGCAGCGCGCCGGCCTCGGCCGCACCGGCTGCCACCGCCCGGGCGATCGGGTGCTCGGAGGCGGCCTCCAGCGCCCCGGCCAGCCGGAGCAGCTCGTCGGCCTGGGTGCCGTTGGCGGGCAGCACGTCCACCAGGGTCATCCGCCCGGTGGTCACCGTGCCGGTCTTGTCCAGCACGACGGTGTCGACCTTCCGGGTGCTCTCCAGCACCTCAGGTCCCTTGATCAGGACGCCGAGCTGGGCACCCCGGCCGGTGCCGACCAGCAGCGCGGTCGGCGTGGCCAGCCCGAGCGCGCAGGGGCAGGCGATGATCAGCACGGCCACCGCGGCGGTGAACGCGGCGGTCGGCCCCGCCCCGGTGCCGAGCCACCAGCCGAGGGTGCCGACGGCCAGGGCGATGACGACCGGGACGAAGACTCCGGAGATCCGGTCGGCCAGCCGCTGCACGGCCGCCTTGCCGCTCTGGGCCTCCTCGACCAGGCGGGCCATCTGGGCCAGCTGGGTGTCGGCGCCGACCCGGGTCGCGGTGACCACCAGCCGGCCGCCCGCGTTCACCGTGGCGCCGACCACCGCGTCGCCCGGGCCGACCTCGACCGGAACGGACTCCCCGGTCAGCATGCTCGCGTCGACGGCCGACGTGCCCTCGTCGACCACGCCGTCGGTGGCGATCTTCTCCCCCGGCCGGACCACGAACCGGTCCCCGACGGCCAGCTGGTCGGCCGGGATCCGCGTCTCCACCCCGCCGCGCAGCACCGCGACGTCGCGGGCGCCGAGTTCGAGCAGGGCGCGCAGCGCGGCCCCGGCGGTCCGCTTCGAGCGGGCCTCGAAGTAGCGGCCGGCGAGGATGAACGCGGTCACCCCGGCCGCCGCCTCCAGGTAGATGTTCCCGGCGCCGTCGGAGCGGGTGATGTCGAACCGGAAGGCATGCGTCATCCCGGGCATCCCGGCGTCGCCCAGGAAGAGCGCCCAGAGCGACCACCCGAACGCGGCCAGCGTGCCCACCGAGACCAGGGTGTCCATGGTGGCGGCGCCGTGCCGCAAGTTGATCAATGCGGCCCGGTGGAACGGCAGGCCGCCCCACACCACGACCGGCGCGGCCAGGGTCAGCGACAGCCACTGCCAGTAGTCGAACTGCCAGGCCGGCACCATGGCCAGCACGATCACCGGCACGGTCAGCGCCACGGACGCCCAGAGCCGGGTACGCAGCCCGCGCAGCTCGTCGACCGGCTCGGCGGAGGCGGACGTACCGACCGAGGCGGGTGGGGGCGGCAGCGCCGCCGTGTAGCCGGTCTTCTCCACGGTCGCGATCAGGTCGTCCGTGGTGACGTCGTCGGCGTACCGGACGGTGGCCTTCTCGGTGGCGTAGTTGACCGTGGCGGTGACGCCCTCCATCCGGTTCAGCTTCTTCTCGATGCGGGCCGCACAGGAGGCGCAGGTCATACCGCCGATGGCGAGCTCGATCAGGTTCGGTGCCGTCGGCAGCGGCGTACTGCTGGTGGTGGTCATCACGGTTCCCGTTCAGTCGTGCCCGTGACCGGGCTCGCCGTGTTCGGCGTCGCCGGTCGGGGTGGGTGCGCTCGGGGCGGGCGCGGGGCTGCCCGGCGCGTCGGCCGGGCCGGCGGGAGCCGCCGCGGCGCCGGCCACGACGGTGAACTCCGCGGTGCGCACCTTCCCGCCGTGCTTGAAGTCGAGGTAGAGCCGGTAGGCGCCGACGGACGGCACCTCGGCGAAGAAGGTCACGGCCGGCCCGGGCGCGGTCCGCCCGTCGCCGGGCGTGCCGTCCGGGTGCACGTGCAGGTACGCCAGGTCGCCCTGGCGCAGGGCCACCAGGTGGCCGTACGCGCCGAGGTAGGGCTCCAGCTCGGTGACCGGAACACCGCCCCGGCTGACCGTCAGGGTCAGCTCCGCGGTGCGGCCGGGCTGCGGGCTGCCGGCCAGGGTGACCGTGTAGCCGTCGACCGTGGTGCTGGTCGCCGGCGGCGGCAGCGGCCGCTCGGTCAGCGGGCCGGGGACGGTGAGGTCGACACCGAGCGTCAGTGGCCCACCCCCGGTGGGGGTGAAGTCGGCGAACGCGCGCCACGCGCCGGGCCCGTCGAGTGGGGAGGCGACCCGCCAGGTGCCGTCCGTCCCCAGCTCGGGGTGCACGTGCCGGAAGCCGGAGAGGTCGCGGCGCGTCACGATCAGGTGCATCCGCTTGTCGTGTGCCACGTCGTACGCGGTCACCGGCCGGCCGTCCGGCCCGGTGATCTGGAAGGCGAACTCGCCGGCCGGTGCGGTGACCGGCGCGAGGGTGTAGCCGCGGTCGGAGACGAGCAGGCCGCCCGGCAGGTGCCCGGACCCGCTCTCCTCGCCGCCGGTCGCGCCGTGCCCGGCGCGGGTGGTGGTGTCGTGGCGGGATTCGGCGGCCGGGGAGACGGGGCCGGCCACCTGGCCGAGCCCGTACGCCGCGCCGAACACCGCCGCGAGGCCGAGCGCGAAGCCGCTCAGCTTCATCGTGGTGTTCATCCTGGCCCCTCGTTGTCAGGCGCCGGTCACGCGTCGACGAGGTCGTAGCCGGCCTCGTCGACCGCGGCGCGCACGGACGCGGTGTCCAGCGGGCTCTCGCTGCTGACGGTGACCTGGCCGCTGGCCAGGTCGACCCGGACGTCGTCGACGCCCGCGATCGCGCCGATCTCGGCGCTGACCGCGCTGACACAGTGCCCGCAGGTCATGCCCTGCACCTGGTACGTCGTGGTGACCATCGGACCCTCCCTTCCACCGCCTCAGCCTATACCCCCCAGGGGTAAAGCGAGGACGGACTCCGCCCTGTCGGTGTACCGGTACCCGGTGGGGGTATCCGCCACGAGGAGGACCATACCATACCCCCCAGGGGTAGGCTATCCTTGTCCGCATGACCACACCCACTCCGATCCGCGGATACACCGCCAGCAAGGACCAGCTGCTCGCGCGGCTGCGGCGCGTCGAGGGGCAGGTCCGCGGCGTCGAGAAGATGGTCGACGACGACCGCTACTGCATCGACGTGCTCACCCAGATCTCCGCCATCCAGGCCGCGCTCGACAAGGTCGCCCTCGGCCTGCTCGACGGGCACGCGCGGCACTGCATGCACGAGGGGGCGGCCGAGGGCCGCGCCGACGAGATGGCCAGCGAGATGATGGCCGCGGTCGGCCGCCTGATGAAGCGCGGCTGACCCTCAGCCGGGGTCGAGGCGTACCCGGCGCAGCAGTTGGGCGTTCAGCGCCACCACGATGGTGGACGCGGACATCAGCACCGCGGCGAGCGCCGGGCTCAGCGCGAGACCGGCCCAGGCCAGGACCCCGGCCGCCAGCGGGAGCGCGACGACGTTGTAGCCCGCCGCCCAGGCGAGGTTCTGGAGCATCTTCCGGTACGACGCGCGAGAGAGCCGGATCACCGCCGTGACGCCCCGCGGGTCCGACGAGGCGAGCACCACCCCGGCCGACTCGATCGCGACGTCGGTGCCGGCGCCGATCGCGATGCCGACGTCGGCCCGGGCCAGCGCCGGGGCGTCGTTCACCCCGTCGCCGACCATCGCCACGGTCAGCCCGCGCCGCTGCAACTCGGTCACCCTGCCGTCCTTGTCCGCCGGCAGCACCTCGGCGAAGACCTCGTCACCGGGGCCGAAGCCGAGGTCGGCGGCGACCGCCTCGGCGACCGGGCGGGCGTCGCCGGTGATCATGGCGATGGTCCGGACGCCCTGGGCCCGCAGCTCCGCGATCGCCTCCCGCGCCGCCGGGCGCACCTCGTCGGTCAACGCGAGCGCGCCGAGCACGGTGCGCGGCAGCCGGACCAGATACAGCACCGCCGCACCCCGAGCGGACCACCGGTCCACCGCCGGGACCAGCTCGTCGGGCAGCCGCACGCCCAGCTCCCGCACCAGCGCCGGCCCACCCACCGCGTACTCCGTGCCGTCGACGGTGGCCTGCACACCGCGGCCCGGCAGCGACCGGAAGCCCGTCGCCCGGGTGGCGCCGCCCCGCTCACCCGCCGCCGCCACGATGGCCCGGGCCAGCGGATGCTCGCTGTCGGACTCGACGCCGGCGGCCAGCCGCAGCAGTTCGTCACGGTCGACGCCGGACACCGCGGCCCGGTCGGTGACCGCGTGCTCGCCCCGTGTCAGAGTCCCGGTCTTGTCGAAGAGGACCGCGTCGACGGTCCGCATCCGCTCCAGCGCGAGCCGGTCCTTCACCAGGATCCCGGAGCGCGCGGCCAGCGCCGTGGAGAGCGCGATCACCAGCGGGATCGCCAGGCCGAGCGCGTGCGGGCAGGCGATCACCAGGACCGTCACGGCGCGGACCACCGCCTCGTCGACCCGGTGGAGCGCCGTCCAGACCAGCACCGTGACCAGGGCGGTGGCCGTGGCCAGGTAGAAGAGCGCGGCGGCGAACCGGTCGGCGAGCAGCTGCGCGCGGCCGCTGGACTGCTGCGCCTCGGCGACCATCCGCTGGATGCCGGCGAGCGTGGTCTGCTCGCCGACCGCCTCGACCCGCACCCGGAGCGCCGAGTCGGTGGCCACGGTGCCGGCCACCACCCGGTCCCCGACCGCCCGCGGCACCGGACGGGATTCGCCGGTGATCATCGACTCGTCCAGTTCGGCGGCACCGTCCACCACCCGGCCGTCCGCCGGCACCCGACCGCCCGGCCGGACCAGCACCACGTCCCCGACCCGCAGGTCGGCGACCGGGGCCGGCTCGACCCGCCCGTCCGCAGCCACCCGCTCGGCCTGGTCGGGCAGGAGCGCGGCGAGCGCGGCGAGCGCCCCCCGGGCCTGCCCGATGGCCCGCATCTCCTGCCAGTGGCCGAGCAGCATGATGGTGACCAGCGCGGCGAGCTCCCACCAGAAGTCGAGGTCGAAGGCGCCCAGGCTGGTGGCGAGCGACGCCACGTACGCGACGGTGATCGCCATGGCGACCAGCAGCATCATGCCCGGCGCCCGGTCCCGCACCTCGCGCACGGCGCCGACCAGGAACGGCCACCCGCCCCACCAGAACACCACCGAACCCAGCACCGGGCCCACCCAGGACCGGCCGGGAAACGCCAGCTCATAGCCGAACCACTCCATCACCAGGTGGCTGGTGACCACGACCGGCGCGGTGAGCACCAGGCAGAGCCAGAACCGCCGCCGGAACATCTCCGGGTCGTGCCCGGCGTGCTTGTCGTGCCCGCCCCGGCCGCCGTGCCCGCCTCGACCGCCGTGCCCACCCTGACCGCCGTGCCCGCCTGCAGCGGCGCCGTGCGCACCCGCGCCGCCGGCGTGGGCGCCCCGGCCGCCGTGCCCGGGATGGCCGGCGGGCGGCGGTGTGCCGTGATCCGGCGAGGACTGCGACGGGTGCGCGGACATGACTCCACCATGCCCGTCCGGTCGGCCCGCGGGGTTCCTTCCCCGCCACCCGCACCGCCGACACCGGCCGCGCGAACCGGCGTCGGGGGGCGAGCCTGGTTAGCATTCCGACGATGGCTCTCCGGATTCCGTACCGCCCGGCCCGCTCCGGCCCCCCGGCCCGCTCCCGCCGCCGGGCGCCGACCGCCGCCCGCGGCCGGTCCGGCCCGAGCGCCCCGCTCACGGTACGCAGCCGTTCTGCCACCCTCGGCCGTGGTGGGGCGTCCGCTCCGGCGATCGTCCGGCGTCGCTGAACCGATCGTCCCGCCGGCACGTACCCCGCCTCGGATTCGTTGGGAGACTCGCATTGGGCGCCGACCACACCCGTCCCGCTCCGTCCACCCCGCCGCGGGTGCGACGGATCCTCGTCGCGACGGTGGTCCCGCTCGTCCTCGCCACCGTGGTCGCCGCCCTGGTGCTCTGGCCGTGGAACGCGCCGGAGCCGGACGCCGGCGCCGACGTGCCGAGGTACCACGGCACGGTCACCCGGGTGGTCACCGAGCCCTGCCCGCCCGCTCCGGAGAGCCCGGAGGGCACGCCGCAGACCGGATCGGGCCCGTGCGGCACGGTCGGCGTACGGGTCGACAGCGGCCCGCGGACGGGTCAGCAGGTGGAGACCCCGATCCCGGACGGGCCCGGGGCGCCGACCGTCGAGGTCGGCGACGAGATCATCCTGGTCGAGCTGACCGACCCGGCCGACCCCACGTCGAGCAGCTGGAACATCGCCGAGCACCAGCGCGGCAAGCCGCTGATCTGGCTGGCCGTGGTCTTCGCCGCCGCCATCGTCGCGTTCGGCCGGTGGCGGGGCCTGGCCGCGCTCGCCGGCCTGGCCGCGAGCTTCGCCATCCTGCTCACCTTCGTGCTGCCCGGGATCAGCGCGGGCCGCTCGCCCCTGCTGGTCGCGGTGGTCGGCGCCGCGCTGATCATGTTCGTGGTGCTCTACCTGACGCACGGGGTGAATGCGCAGACGTCGGTGGCCGTCCTGGGCACCCTGGGCAGCCTGGTGCTCACCGGAGCCCTCGGCACCGTGGCCACCGCCGCCACCCACCTCACCGGCTTCGGCAGCGAGGACGCCACCACGCTGTCGATGTTCCAGGCCGACGTGGACCTGCACGGTCTGCTGCTGGCGGGCATCATCATCGGTTCGCTCGGCGTGCTCGACGACGTCACCGTCACCCAGGCGGCCACGGTCACCGAGCTGGCCCACGCGAACCCGGGGTTGTCCCGGCTCCAGCTCTACCGCGCGGCGACCCGGGTCGGCCGGGCGCACATCGCCTCGACGGTGAACACCATCGTGCTGGCGTACGCCGGCGCCTCCCTGCCGTTGCTGCTCCTGCTGACCGCCGACTCGCGGGGGGTGAGCCAGATCCTCACCAGCGAGTTCCTGGCCCAGGAGATCGTCCGCAGCGCGGTCGCCACGCTCGGTCTGATCGCCGCCGTCCCGCTGACCACCGGGCTGGCCGCGCTGGTGACCACGGCCGGTCGTGGCGACGCGGCCGAGGACGCCGAGGCGGCGGCGCCGCCCACCCCACCGGCCGCCCGGCCGGCACCGGACCGGGCCGAGGCGCTGGAGGCACTCAGCGCCGGCCGGGCCGGCCCGACACGGAATCCGGAACCATCCCCCGCCGCCCACCCGGGGTGGCCCGACCCGGACAGGAGCACGGACAGCGCATGGTGACACTCCGCAGCGTGATCGCGCGGGCAGGGCGGACTGACGACCGCGTCACTGATCACCCAGCGCAATGGCGAAATGACGCTTTTAGTCGGCATCCGGACGTAGATCCCCAGGAGGACTCTCGGGTAACCTCGCTGCCGGTCACCGACGAAGGCGCGCAGCGGCGCCTGCGGTGCCGCCGCCCAATCGCCACCTGGCGAGCCGGGAACCCAGGTACGTGGGGTGAATCCGCGACAGCGGTAGGGGCCACTTCCGCCCCGAACCCGTCAGCTAACCCGGTCGGCGGTCGACGGAAGGGAACACTGTGACGGCACCCCTACGCCGCTGGTTGACACCTGTGGTGGCCGTGTTCGCCGCGCTCACCGTGCTCGCCGGGCCCCTACCGGCGTCCGCGGCGCCGAACCCGACGACGCCCTCCGGGCACGAGGAGGACGCCGAGCCCAAGCTGCTCACCGATGTGATCGAGCTGACCAACCGCAACTACACGGCGGCGAAGGCCAAGCTCGAGAAGTCCAAGAAGCGCCAGCTGGAGCTGGCCCTCGAGGTGGAGCGGGCCCAGGCCGAGTTGGACGCGCTGGCTCCGCAGGTCTCCGAGATCGCGGCCCAGTCGTACCGGACCGGGCGGATCGGCGCGATGGCGATGCTGCTGGAGAGCAGGTCGCCCGACTCGTTCGTCGAGCGGGCGAACGGCCTCGACGAGCTGAACCTGGTCAACTCGCAGAAGCTGGCCGAGGTCAACGCGGTCAAGAACCGCGCCGAGCTGGCCAAGCTGGCGATCGACACCGAGGTCCGCGAGCAGCAGAAGCAGGCCGCCATCATGGCCAAGCAGAAGCGCGACGCGGACAAGGCGCTGGCCCTGGTCGGCGGCAAGGGCTTCACCGGCGGCCTGGTGTCCGCCACGTCCCCGGTCGCCCGGGTCGGCCCCGGCCGGAGCGCCGACGGCGACTGGAAGCCGGAATCCTGCAGCGAGGACGACCCGACCACGTCGGGGTGCGTCACGCCGCGCACGCTGCACGCGTACAAGGAGGTCAAGCGGGCCGGCTTCAACCGGTTCGTCGGCTGCTACCGCTCCGGTGGCCCCTGGGAGCACCCGAAGGGCCGGGCCTGCGACTGGTCGCTGCAGAAGAGCGGCTTCGCACCGTGGCACAACAACGACACCCGGATGTACGGCAACAACCTCGCCGCGTTCCTGATCCGCAACGCCGACCGGCTCGGCATCTACTACGTGATCTGGAACCGGCAGATCTGGTTCCCGGCAACCGGCTGGAAGTCCTACAGCGGGCCCTCCAACCACACGGACCACGTACACATGTCGCTGCTGTAGCGACCCGCCGGACCCGGAAGAGGGCCGCTCCGCGTAGGCGGGGCGGCCCTCTTCGCGTACGTCCGGAGCGCTCAGACCGCCGGGGCCGCCGTCGGGCCGGGCTGCGGCGGCAGGCCGGACATCATGCCCGGCGGCACCGCGGCGACCTCGTGCACCTCGCCCGCGGCGAGCCGGTACGACATGCCGACCACCGCACAGCGCCCGGCGGCCACCTCGGCGGCCAGCAGCGCGGAGTTGTCGAGCAGGGCCTCGACGGTCTGGGCGATGTGGAGGTCGACGATCCCGTTGATGTCGTCCACCCCCTGGGCGGCGGCCCGGCGGAGGCTGGGCACAACGGCGTCCACCACCGCGCCGAGGTGACCCGGCGGCGGAGCGCCGGTGGCGACCGCGTCCCGGGCCGCCTGCACCGCTCCGCACGAGTCGTGACCGAGCACCACCACCAGCGGAGCGCGCAGCACGGTGACCGCGTACTCGACGCTGCCCAGCACCTCGGGGCCGGTGGTGTGCCCGGCGGTGCGGACCACGAAGAGGTCCCCGAGGCCACGGTCGAAGATGATCTCGGCGGCGAGCCGCGAGTCGGCGCAGCCGACGATCACGGCGAACGGGTGCTGCCCGTCGGCGACGGCAGCCCGGCGGCCGGCGTCCTGGTTCGGGTGGCGGGGGGCGCCGGTCACGAAGCGCTGGTTGCCCGCGCGCAGCTCGGCGAGCGCCTGCTCCGGACCGGGGACCAGCCCCGCCTCCCCCTCCGACTGACCAGGGGTGCGCTGCGCGCCCGGGTGTGCTCCGGACGATCCGGGTCCACTCATCCCCGCACCTCGACTCCCCACGTGATCGGCCTGGTCAACCCGGCCGCAGGCTGCGATCCACGGTCACACCCGGCGCAAGATACGTCAAGGGATACGTGATTTGCATTTCAGGTGTTGGCGGGATGGCGGAACCGGACCGGCCGCCCCGGCCCGCCGCGGGATCGACGAACGGCGGAAACCGCCGCGGGGTCATACCATGTCCGCCATGGCGACAACCGCGAGCGGGTACGGGAGCACCCGGAACTGGACGTTCCTCACCAATCATGGCCACGTGCTGCTCGCCATCGCCCGAAACCCCACCGCCCGGCTCCGCGACGTCGCCGACGAGGTGGGCGTGACCGAGCGCGCCGCCCAGGCGATCGTCGCCGACCTGGAGGCCGGCGGCTACCTGGTCCGCACCCGGGTGGGTCGCCGCAACGAGTACACCCTCAACCCGGCCGGCCGGTTCCGCCACCCGGCGGAGGCGGACCGGGAGGTCGGCGCCCTGCTCGCCCTCTTCGCCGAGAACGCGACACCCGACCGGCGCTGATCCCGGCCACGACGCACGCCGAGCCACCCTCGTCGCCGCTCGACGGATGCTTCGTCTTCGCATGCCGGGCTCTCCCTCGCCGCACGTCGGGCTCCCCTCGCCGCGCGACGGAGGCATCCGTCGTGGCACGCCAGGCTTCCGTCGCCGCTCACGGATGCCTCGGTGCACCGCACGACGCATGCGCCGCCGCACGCCGGACTCCCGGCGCCGCACGACGAGGGCTCCCGTCGCCCTATGACGGGCGCGACGGCGGTAGTCTCAGCGCGTGCGCGAGAGCAGGCGACCGGACGGTGGAAGGGTGGTCCGCCGTGCCGGGCGGGGCGCGCGGGCGGTCCTCTGTGGAGCGTTCACCGTCCTTCTCGGAACCGCCGTCGTGCCCCCGTCGCCGGCCGCCGCCGCGCCGACCTGCGGCCCGCCCGGCGACCCAGCCCCCTCCGCCGCCCCGTGGGCGCTACGCCGGCTGGACCCCTCCTCGGCCTGGCGGATCTCCCGTGGCGCCGGCGTGACCGTGGCCGTCATCGACTCCGGCGTCTCGGCCACCCACCCGCTGCTGGCGGGCCAGGTCGGCGAGGGCGCCGACTTCAACGATCTTCCCGCCAACCAGGGCCGCTGCGACCTCGCGGGGCACGGCACGATCATTGCTGGGATCATCGCCGGCAAGGAGGGCACGGGAGCCCCGTTCACGGGCATCGCCCCGCAGGCCCGGATCCTGCCGATCCGAGTGCTCCCCGACAACCAGACCAGACGGGACGAGGGACTGCCCGGGGAGATCGCGGAGGCGATCCGCTGGGCGGTCGACCACGGCGCCGACGTGATCAACCTGTCCCTGGTGACCCTGCCGAGGCCGGAGCTCGCCGACGCGGTGGATTACGCGCTGCGCAAGCGCGTCGTCCTGGTGGCCGCGGCCGGCAACCGCCAGGAGCAGCAGCAGGACCAGCCGGCGTACCCGGCCCGGTACCCGGGTGTGATCGCGGTCGCCGGGGTGGACGAGCAGGGCGCGCACGTCGACAGCTCGGTCAGCGGCGACTATGTCGACATCGCCGCGCCCGGGCTGAACATCGTGGGGCCGGCGCCGGGCGGGTCCGGCTACCTCGCCGTGGCGCAGGGCGGCACCAGCTTCGCCACCGCGTACGTCTCCGGAGTGGCCGCGCTGGTGCGCGCCGCGCATCCGGACCTCAGTCCGCAGCAGGTGACGGACCGGTTGACCCAGACGGCGGACAACCCGCCGGAGGGCCACAACGCCGAGATCGGCTACGGGGTGGTGAACCCGTACCGGGCGGTGACGGCGGTGCTCGGCACCCGGACCGACCCGCCACCGGGGGCGATGGCCGCCCCGGCCCCGCCGCAGGACGACCTCGATTGGCAGCGGAGCGTGGCGATCTGGGTGGCCGTCGTCGGCGCGCTGCTCGCCGCGGTGCTGCTGGCGGTCAAGCCGATCCTGGTCCGGGGCCGGCGGCGGGGTTGGCGTCCCGGACGCCGCTCGTCCGGAGTGGACACCCCCGTCACCGGCTGAGCGGCGGCGGCGCGCCGCCGGCCAACCGGACCGGCCGGCGGACGGCTGCCGCCGGCAGCCGCCTGCCGCGGCCGCTGCCGCTGCCGTTCACCCTCGCACGAACGGCAGAGCGCCGCCCGACCCGCCAGGGGTCGAACGGCGCCCAGTGAGCCGATCAGCCGATCAGCCGATCAGCCGATCAGCGCAGGATGCCGGGAGCGCCGTCGCCGTCCGCGCCCCACACGTCCTCGTCCTCCTCGAGCCAGGTGTTGCGGGCGCTCTCCTCCTCGCCGTAGCCGGCGCCGCCCGGGCCCATGCCGGCGACGCCGGCGCCCCGGGCGCCCACGCCCCGGGCGCCGCCCACCCCACCCTTGCCGCCGGCACCGCGACCGGCGGCGCCGCCACCGGCCATGCCGCCCATCGCGGGCATCATCCCGCCGGCCCCGAGCTTGCCCGCGCCGAGCCGGCCACCGCCCCGACCTCCGCCGCGACCGGCGCCGGCCGCACCACCGCCCATCATCGGCGGCATGCCGGGGCTGACCGCACGGCCCAGGCCGCCGCCACCCGGAATCATCCCGGCCCCGGCGCCGCCGCCACCGCCGCCGCCCAGACCCGTGCCACCGCCGAGCCCGGTGCCGCCGCCGCCCAGACCGGTGCCGAGGCCCGGCGCGGTGGCGGTGCCGCTGCCGGCCCCGGCCAGGCCGGTGCCGTAGTCGTCGGGCATCCCGCCGCCGCCGACGCCACCCGGGAGGCCACCAGCACCGGTGCCGGGGTAGTCGTTGGAGAGATCCGGATGGGTGCCGGAGCCGATGCCCGGGTTGCCGGTCTCGGGAAGTCCGCCCGGCTTCACCGTCGGCGTGTCGCCGATGCCGCCGGTCTTCGGCATCCCGCCCACGTCACCTACCGAGCCGACGCCCTTCCCGCCGCCCCCGGTGTCGAGGTTGGGCACGTCGGTGTTGTACGTCTCCGCCGTCTTCGGCATGACGTTGCCCGGCGTCTCCATGACCCGGTCGCGGTACTCGCCGTTGAGCGTGTCGTAGACGCGACGCGCGTCCTCCTCTTGGTCCGAGAACCAGCCGCTCACCCAGTCGGCGAGCTTGCCCGCCTGCTCGGCCGGCCAGCTGCCCATGAGGTCGGCCGTGACCTTGGTCTCGAACATGCCGATGCCGAGGGTCAGCTCACCGTTGCGGGCCGCCAGCACGTCGCCGACGCAGGCCGCCGGAACCGGCATGCTGTTCTGCGCCGTCTCCAGGTTCTTGGCCGCCGTCTCCAACGTGGTCACGATGCTGACCTTGCCGCGGCCCGGGTTGTTGATGTCGTCCTGGAGATTCCCGGCCTGCTTGGCCAGGCCCTCGATGTGCGTCTTGAACGCCTCGTACGCCGGGCCCTTCCAGACCACGCCGAGGTCCTTGGCGTTCTTCTCGAGGCTCTCCTTGACCTCGCCGATGTTCTTGATCAGCTCTTTCCAGCCCAGCGCGGCGCTCGCGATGTAGTCCGGCCGGCCCGCCACCAGCACCTCGCGGGCCATCTCCTCCCAGCTCTTCCCGCCCATGTCCCCGTCCCCCCGCTCTAGTGGTCGCCGCTCGCGGCCTTGGTGAACGCCTGCTGCATCTCCTGTGCCGTCATGGCGTTGGCGCCCTCGGCGTCCTCGTAGTTCCGCTTGACGGTGCGCAGGGCGTCCGCCGCGTTGTAGAGGCTGTCCGAGAGGTTGCGCAGCCCGGTCTCGGTGCCGGCGTACAGCTCGGTGTGCCGCTGGGCCAGCTGGGTCGCGTACTGGAAGCCGCCCAACGGACCCTCGCCCGCCGCGGCCTGGTCGCCGCCGAGCTTGTCCTTGATCTCGACCATGTCGTAGGAGAGCCGGTAGAGGTAGCTGGCGTGCGCCTCGAGCCAGGTGATGGCCGAGTCCAGGTTGCCCGCGTCCCACTCGGTCCGTACGCCCTGCTCGCCCGAGCCGGCCACCAGCCCACTGGGCGTCTCGGCCTGGTCCACCCCGGTCCGGTCCCAGCTCATTCCCCGGATGTCGCCCGCGAACGGAAGCGTCGGGTTGATCGGCATGGGGATCGGGGTCCTGACCTCGACCCGGTCGTTCTCGTCGCTCATTGCTGTCCTCCCCTGGCGCGGCTGAACGGTCTGGTCACTGACGCGGCTGCGGATCGGTCGGCGGTGCCGCCGGCGCACCGTGCGGCGGCGCGGGCGGCACGACGCCCGGCGGCGCGGGCTGCTGCGGCGCCCCGTACGGCGGAGCGGCGACCGGCGGGCCGGCCGGTGTCGACGGGTACGGATGCGGCCCGGGCGGCGGCCCGAACCCGCCGGGCGGCGGTGGTCCGAAGCCGGCGGGCGGTGGCGGGTACGGCTGGTGTGCCTGGTGCGGCCCCGGTGGCCGGTAGGAACCCGGTGCGGGATACGCGCCCGGCGGCGGGTAGGTGACCGGCGGTGGCCCGGCCGACGCGCGGCGGCGGGCCCGGCGGTTGACCAGCACGAGGGTCACGATGATCGCCACCGCGACGAGCACGGCCAGCAGGCAGAGCACGATCTGCAGCCCGGCGTTGTCCGCGAGCCCGAACGACACCGCCGGCCCGTCGTCGCCGTCCTCCTCGGCGCCGCCGGCCGGCGCGCCCGCGCTGGGCGAGCCGGCGACGGGCGCGGCCAGCGGGTTCGCCTTGACCGCCGGCACGGAACGGGACAGCGCGGCGAGCACGTCGACGGAGCCGAAGCCGTACTCGGGGTCCCGCCCGGCCGGGCCGCGGTCCCGGGCGGTGCGGATCAGGCGGTTGACGACGTTGGCGGCGTCGAGGTCCGGATAGCGGGCGCGGACCAGTGCGGCGACGCCGGAGACGACGGCTGTGGCGTTGCTGGTGCCGTCGGAGACGAGGTAGCCGTTCGGAGAGGCGCCGGGCGGAGCGGGCGCGATGAGGCGCTCGCCGGGCGCGGAGAGGGCCATCTCGGGGCCGGTCACGGTCTCGCCCCAGAGGCCACCGGAGCGGGTGGCGGCACCCACCGCGATCACGCCGGGAATGCTGGCCGGCTCGGGGATCTGCCGGTAGCCGCTGTCCCGGTTGCCCGTCGCGGCGACGACCACCACGTCCTTGCTCAGCGCGTAGCGGACCGCGTCGGCGGTCTCCTGGTCCGGGCCCTGCCCGCCGAACGACAGGTTGAGCACGTCGGCGCCCGCGTCGACGGCCCAACGGATGGCCGCGGGCGCCTCTCGGTAGCCGGCCTCCTCGGGGCCCAGGCCGAGCGGAAGGATCTTCGCCTCGGGTGCGATGCCGAGCGCGTGCATGGCGCCGCCGCCCCGGCCGGCGATGATGCCGGCCATCGCGGTGCCGTGCCCGCCCTTCACGTCCGGATCCGTCCGCCCGTCGGCGGCCACCCCCGGCCCGAGGCCCCGGCCCCGCAGCACCTGCCCCTTCAGATCGGGATGAGCCGCGTGGACGCCGCTGTCGACGACCGCCACGACGACCCCGCGCCCCTTCGACAGCCGGTGGGCCTCGGAGATCTTGAGAGTGTCGAGGTGCCACTGGAGTTCGCGTACCGTGTCGGCCTGGGCCGGCGCCGGCGCCACCAGCGGGCCGACGCCGACCGCGGCGAGCAGCGTGAGCACGGCGCAGACCGACCGGGTGACCGGTCGGAGACGCTTCCGGGCAGGCATGACTTTCCCCCAGGGCCGGTGTGGACTCGTAACGCACCACGGCTCCGGCCCGGTCGAACCGGACCGGAGCCGCGCGGGCGATCTGGTCAGCTGCTCCAGACCTTGGAGTTGCTCATCTCGGTGCTGACGTAGTTCTCGCGGGCGATGCCGACCGCGCCACCGATGTCGTTCAGGATCTTGTTGATGTCCCGGACGGCGGTGTCCCACTGGGCCTGGTGCTGCTCGTAGGCGACCCGGTCCTCGCCCTCCCACTGGAGCTTGGACAGCATCTGGCGGAGCGTGTCCAGCTTCTCGTCGATCGTCCGCGAGATGGCCAGCATCTGCTGGTTGCTGCTCTCGAGGACCGCGTAGTCAACCTTGATCGTCACGACTTCCTCCTCTGCTCCTGGCTGCGGATCACGGGTTGAGGGCAGAGTGGAACTTGTCCAGCATCTGCTGCTGCTCTTCGTCGTTGACCTGGTGCGTCGTCCCCGACTTGTCGAGCAGATCGGCGATGTTGTCCATCGCCGTCAGCAACTTCGCGGTGTCCTCGTTCCAGCGCGTCATGAGCGACTGGAAGCCGGTGGACGCCTGACCCTTCCAGGCGATGGCCAGATCGTCGACCACGTTCCACAGCTTCTTCAGCTCGCCGTCGACCTCGCTGCGCGTGGACCGCACGTCACTCGCGGCGGTATGCAGAGTCGCAGCTTCGACCTCGAACGCCATGCTTCACACCCTTCCGTCATATTGTGGCGGCGGTTCTGCCGCGCCCTCCCCCGCGGCAAGGCGAATCACCCCACCGACGGACACTCCTGTGAAGACCGTAGCTGACCGGGTCCAGCGCGCGCAGCCCTGGCCCGATGTCTTTCGATGCACCATTGTGGATCCGTCCGGGGCCTCTGGCCGGGCCCAGAGCCCTCGACCGGGGCCCGGTGACCCGCGCTACGTCGGTTCGGACCAGGCGGTCTGGATGAGTTGCTGGCCGTCGCGGCGGCGTACGAGCGTGCCGCGGCCGGGCGGCTGCGGGCTCGGCCGCAGGTTGCCGAAGACCGCGCCCTCCTCCCGGTTGCCGGACATCAGCAGGCCCGGAGAGTCCAGCTCGCGCAGGCGTTGCAGAACCGGCTCGTAGAGAGCGCGGGCCACGCCGCCCACCCGCCGGGTGATGATCAGGTGCAGCCCGATGTCACGGGCCTGCGGCAGCAGCTCGTGCAGGGCGCTCAGCGGGTTGCTGCCGCCCGAGGCCACCAGGTCGTAGTCGTCGACCAGGATGTAGAGGTCCGGCCCCTTCCACCAGCTGCGGTCGCGCAGCTGGGCGGTGGTGACGTCCGGGCCGGGCAGCCGGTTCGAGAGAGCGCTGCGGATCGACCCCAGCCCCTGCGCGAACACCTGGTTGGACGGCGCGTAGTCGAGCAGGTGGTCGCCCTCCACCGCGCCGAGCAGCCCGCGCCGGTAGTCCGCGATCACCAGCCGGGCCTGGGCCGGGGTGTAGCGCTCGGTGATGCCCCGGGCGATCAGCCGGAGCAGGTTGGTCTTGCCGCACTCGGCGTCGCCGAAGACGGTCAGGTGCGGCTCGTTCGCCAGGTCGAGGTAGACCGGCGCCAGCGCCGACTCGTTGACCCCGATCGGCAGGCCGGGCGCCGACCGGTCGATGATCCGGGCGAGCTCGTGCACCGGCAGCCGGCGCGGCAGCAGCCGCACCTTCGGCGCCGGGCGGGCCGGCCAGTTCTCCGCCACGTGCCGGGCCAGCGCCATCGACGCCTCGCTGAGGTCCTCGATGGTGCGCCGCCCGTCGATACGCGAGACGGCGGCGAGGAACTGCAGCTTGTCGCGGGTCAGACCACGACCGGGCGAGCCGACCGGGACGTTCTGCGCGGCCCGCCGGTCGATCTCCGACTCGGCCGCGTCGCCGAGCCGCAGCTCCAGCTTGGTGCCGAGCAGGTCCCGCATGTTGATCCGGATCTCCGCCCACCGTACGGCCGTGATGACCACGTGCACGCCGAAACCCAGCCCCCGGTTGGCCAGGTTCGTGATGGTCTGCTCCAGCTCCTCGTACTCCTGGCGCAGGGTGTTCCAGCCGTCCACCACCAGGAAGACGTCGCCGAACGGGTCGTCGGCGAACTCGCCCGCGGCCCGCCGGCGGCGGTAGCTCGCCACCGAGTCGATGCCGTGCTGGGCGAAGCGCGCCTCCCGGTCGTCGATGATGGCCACCACCTCGGCGACCGTCCGGCGGACCGCCTCGGTGTCCCGGCGGCCGGCGACCCCGGACATGTGCGGCAGCCCCTCCAGGCTGCGCAGCGCGCCACCGCCGAAGTCGAGGCAGAAGAACTGCACCTCGCGCGGGGTGTGGGTGAGCGCGAGCGAGGCGAGCAGCGACCGCAGCATCGTGCTCTTGCCGCTCAGTGAGGCGCCGACGATGACCACGTTGCCGCCCGCGCCGGCCAGGTCCACCATCATCGGGTCGCGCCGCTGCTCGTACGGGCGGTCCACGACACCGACCGGCACGGCGAGCCGGCCCCGGCCGGGCCAGTTCGCGGTGCACAGACCGAACGTCGGATGCACGGCCAACTGCGGCAGCAGCTCGCCCAGGCCGGGCGGGTCGGCCAGCGGCGGCAACCAGACCTGGTGCGCCGGGCGGCCCTGGCCCTTGAGCCGGTCGATGAGCACGTCTAGCATCGCCACGGCCTTGCCGTCGGCGGGCTGCTCGGGCTCCGGCGCGGTCTCCACCGGCAGCTGCGGCGCCTGCATCGGCACGAAGTTCACCCCGTACGGCACGATCCTTCGCTGCACCAGTGCCTGCGACCGGGAGACCTGCTGCCCGGGCGCACGGTACGGCCCGGAGACGTACGCGGCCCGGAACCGGAGCATGGTGCTGGTGTCCGTCTTCAGGTAGCCGTGACCGGGCGCGCTCGGCAGCTCGTACGCGTCCGGCACGCCGAGCACGATCCGGCTCTCCACCGCGGAGAACGTGCGCAGACCGATCCGGTACGACAGGTGGGTGTCCAGGCCGCGCAGCTTGCCCTCCTCCAGCCGCTGGCTGGCCAGCAGCAGGTGCACGCCGAGCGACCGGCCCAGCCGGCCGATCATCACGAAGAGGTCGATGAAGTCGGGCTTCGCGGCGAGCAGCTCGCTGAACTCGTCGCAGATGATGAGCAGGCTGGGCATCGGCTCCAGCGGCTCACCGGCCGCCCGGGCCTTCTCGTACTCGTACCGGGAGACGTAGTTGCCGGCCGCGCGCAGGACCTCCTGGCGGCGGTTCATCTCCCCGGCGAGCGCGTCCCGCATGCGGTCGACCAGCGGCAGCTCGTCGGCCAGGTTGGTGATCACCGCGCTGGTGTGCGGCAGCGCCTCGAGCGACGCGAACGTCGCACCACCCTTGAAGTCGACCAGGACGAAGTTGAGCTCCTCCGAGGAGTGGGTGACCGCCAGCGCGGCGACCACCGTGCGGAGCAGCTCGCTCTTGCCGGATCCGGTCGCGCCGATGACCAGGCCGTGCGGGCCCATGCCCTCGTGCGCGGACTCCTTGAAGTCCAGCTCGACCACGTTGCCGTCCGGGCCGACGCCGAGCGGGATGCGCAGCCGGTCCCGGTGGCTGCGCGGCCGCCAGGTGTGCTGCACGCTCACCGCGGCGGCGTCGCCCACCCCGAGCAGATCGGGCAGCTCCATGCTGCGGGCCAGCGGCTCCTCGGTGGTGGCCTGCTGCTGGGAGAGCCGGTAGGGGGCGATCTGGCGGGCCAGGCCCTCCGCGGCCGACGCGCCGAGCCGGTCGGGCCGGCCCAGCCGGGACGACGACGCACCCCGCACCAGCTCGAGTGAGCTGCCGTCGCCCGCGTCCAGGCAGAGCAGCCAACGGCCGGCGTCGCGGGGGACGGTGCCGGAGAGGTCCATGACCGTGGCGCCGAGCAGACCCGGCCCCATCAGCTGGCAGGTCGGCGAGACCTCGCCGCCGTCGAGCACCACCACGACGTGCGGTGCGGTGGTCAGCGGCTTCGCCTCGGGAGCGAAGCGGGGCCGGCCGGCCAGGTCGTCGGCGAGCGACTCCTCGGCCTCGGCCAGGCTGGCGAAGACCAGCCGGCGCGCGCCGGCCGCGTCGGTCCGACCGTAGTGGTGGGAGTGCGGCAGCCACTTGACCCAGTCCCAGGTGTGCTGCCGGTCGGGCGCGGCGACCACCGCGATCACCATGTCGTCCGGGGCGTGGAAGGTGGCCAACTGGCCGAGGGCGGCCCGGGCGAGGTCGAGCACCGGCTCCCGGTCGCCCCGCAGCACGACCCGGCTGAACGCCCGCACCGACAGCGCCGTCGGCAGGTCGGGCACTGTGGAGTGTGCGCGGACGAACCGGCGCAGCGCGATGGCGCTCATCGGTTCGAGGTCCTCCACCGGCTTGGTCTCCGGCGGCACGATCTCCACCGCCAGCCGCTGCGGCCCGAGGGCGATCCGGGTCTCGCCGAAGTCGTCCTCGGTGATCCTCCGCTCCCAGAGCCGTCGCGACGCCGCGATCGACCAGAGCGCGTCCGGCTCGGGGTGCCGCCAGGCCATCGCCGCGCGCTGCTGCTCGGCCGCGCGCCGGGTGCGCTTGCGCATCTGGGCCAGGTAGCGCATGTAGTCGCGGCGGTCGGCGTTCAGCTCCGCCTTGTCGTTGCCGCCGTTGCTCAGCGAGCCGATCGCCATCCCGAGCATCGAGACGCCGAAGAGGCCGCCGGCGACGTAGGTCATCATGCCGCCGCCGCGCCCGGCGTAGAGGAACGCCATCGCGCCGACGCCGCACACCATCGGCAGGATCATCAACAGCTGCCCCATGCCGCGGGGCGTCGGCTCCGGCAGCTCCGGCGGGGACTCCAGCAGCACTTCGCCGCGCGGCAACGCTGGTCCCGGCTGACGCGGGAGCCGGCGGAACACCACCGTGCTCACGGCTGTCTCCTCCCCAGAAGCGGCCTTGATGAAGTTCTGCGACGGATCGGACTCGTCGGGTGGGCATCGTACGTGGCTGCCATCGTAGGTAATCTCCCGTGGGCGTCGCCGACCCGTGGGGCGATGTTGCCGGCCAGGTAATCGTACGAGAGCACGAGGAGGCCACTGTGGCGACGAAGACGGCGACCGGTGGCCTGAGCCGGATCACCATCGTGGCGCCCCGCACCAGGATGGACCTCGCGCTGCCGTCCGACGTGCCGCTCGCCGACCTGCTGCCGACGTTGCTGCGTTACGCCGGGGAGGACCTGGCCGACGAGGGCGTACGGCACGGGGGCTGGAGCCTGGCACGGCTCGGCGGGCAGCCGCTCGACGGCGGGCGTACGGTCGCGCAGCTCGGTATCCGTGACGGCGAGGTGCTCTACTTCAACCCGCGCGCCGCGACCGCTCCCGAGGTGGTCTTCGACGACGTGGTGGACGCGGTCGCGACGGCGACCAACCAGCGGCCCGGCGCGTGGCAGGCCGGCACCACCCGGTCCTTCGCGGTGCTGTTCGCCGCGGCGGCCCTCGCCGCCGGCGCGGTCGCCGCGCTCTTCGCCGGGCCGCCGCAGCTGCCCGGTGCGCTGGCCGCCCTGCTCGTGGCGGTCGCCCTGCTGGTCAGCGCCGCCGTGCTGTCCCGCGCCGCCGGCGACAGCCGGACCGGCGCCGTGCTGGCCATGGTCGGCCTGGGCTACGCGGGCACCGGCGGCCTGCTGCTGCTCGCCGGCGATCGGAAGCTGACCGAGCTGGCCAGCCCGCACGTCCTGCTCGCCGCCACCGCGGTGGTGCTGTTCGCCGCGGTGGCGGCGCTGGCCGTGGGCGACCGGCTCCCGCTCTTCTTCGGCGCGGTCGCGGTCGGCGTGGCCACGGGCCTCGGAGCCGTGCTGTCGCTGGCCTTCGGCATCAGCGCGACCGCCGCCGCGGCGGTGGTGGCGACGGTCGCCTTCGGCGCGGTGCCCGCCCTGCCGATGGCCTCGTACCGGCTGGCCCGGCTGCCCGTCCCCTCCATCCCGACCGGCCCGGACGACCTGAAGACCGACACCGAGTCGGTCGACGGCCGGCGGGTGCTCCAGCTCAGCGAGCGCGCCGACGAGTTCCTCACCGGTCTGGTGTGGACGGTGTCCCTGGTGGTGCTGGGCGCGCAGGTGGTGCTCGCCCTGAACGGTCGGCTGCCGGCCGTGCTGCTCTGCCTGGTCTTGGCCCTGCTGTCGCTGCTGCGGGCCCGGCCGTTCCTCGGCCGGGGCCAGCGGACGCCGGTGCTCTTCGCCGGGACCGCCGGGCTCGGCCTGACCGCCGCGGCCACCTTCGCCGGCGGCGCGATGGCCGTCCGGCTCGGCGTGATCGTCGGCGGCCTGCTGCTGGCCGCCGTGGTCAGCCTGATCTACGGCCTGACGGTGGCCGGCAAGCGGATCTCGCCGGTCTGGGGCCGGCTGCTGGACATCCTGGAGATCCTGCTGATCATCGCGCTGGTGCCGCTGGCCGTCTGGGTCCTCGGCCTCTACGGCTGGATCGTCAACCTGCGGCCCTGACCGACCCGCCCCCGGCCAGCAGCGCGCCGGCCGGGGTGGCGGCCCAGACGCCCGGGCCGTGCTGCCCGTCGACCGGGCGGGCCGGCGTGCCGCACCGCCGTGCGACATCCCGGATCACCTTCACCAGCGCCTCGACGTGGTTGTCCATCGCCGCGACCCGGAGGAGCGGGGCGACGGCGCGGCCACCGGGCAGGACCGTCACCGCGACCGTGTGCGAGGGCGCGGAGGTCGCGGTCAGCGCGTCCACCAGGGCGCCGAGCGGAGCCTCCGGCCGGGCGCGGAGGGCCAGGCAGCGGTGCGTCCACCCGCCGCCGCGCAACCCGGTCCAGATCTCCGCGGGCGGGTCGGGCGTGAGGTCGAGGCCGGCGGCCGAGACCACCGCCGCGCGGAGTTCGTCGCGGCCCAGCGCCCGGTGGGCGAGCCCGGCCGCGTTCAGCGCCTTGCCGAGCCGCCCCATGCCGGCCGCCAGAGTGCGGTGGACGCCGGCCATTCCGCCGCCGCGGGCCACCGTCTCCGTCCGGGCGTCCCGCACCGAGAGCCGCAGTGCCACCCAGACGGTACGGTGCGCCGCCGGCGGCGCGCCCGGCGCCGGGTACCACACCAGGGTGTGCGAGACCATCTGCGCGCAGGTGACCGGCCCGCTGAACTCGGCGAGCACCCGCAGCGCCCGGTCCACCACGGCGGCCTCCACCGAGCCGGCCGGGGCGCCGGAGCGGCCGAACAGCGCCACGGCGGCGAACCACCCCTCGTCGTCCTGGCCGATGCCGAGCCGGGTGCCCCGGTCGGTCAGCTCGATGAAGGACAGTTCCGGTGCGAGGGACACGAGCCGCGGATCGCTCCCGCCGCCCTCGGCGAGGGCCGCCCGGGCCCGGTCCCGACGCTCCCGCAGCCGGCGACGCAGCAGCACGTCCTCGTACCACCACCGGCCGCCCCGACGGGCGAAGACCGCCAGCAGGACCAGGAGCGCGACGCCGCCGACCACGCCGACCAGCCAGCCCGGCCCACCCAGCGCGGCCCAGACGGCCACCGCGCAGAGTTCCAACACGACCAGCTGACCGACCACGAGCGGGCCGACCCGGCCGCGGCGGCGCTGGTCGGGTGCCGGGACCGGCCGGCCCGGCGCGCCGGACGGGTCCACGGCGGTACGCACGGGTGGCGCCTCAACCTGCGTCATCGGTGACTGTCCCTCCTGCACGGTGCGGCTTTCCGCGACGTCGTACGCTGCCGGGCGCGGGCGCTGGTCCCGGTGACCCGCCGACGGCCCCTTATCGTAGGGAAGCCCGCGACACGACTCAGACCTGATCGTCGCGGATCCACCCCGCCGGAGGTAAGTCATGCGGACCCGCCGCGATCAGGTGCAGGCGTACCGCTTCGTCACCCGCCGCATCGTCTCCGCGCTGCTGTCGGGCGATCCGGAGACCAACAACCTGCCGATGCGGCGGCTCGGCATGGCGGTCTTCGGCAGCGCCATCGCCGCGGCCGTCGTGCTCGGCGGCGCGGGCGCGTACGGGCAGTTCACCGGCAACACGGCTCCGTTGGAGGAGAACACGCTGGTGATCGAGCGGGAGAGCGGCGCGACGTACGTCTTCGCCGAGGGCCTGCTGCACCCGACGCTCAACTACGCGTCCGCCCGGCTCATCCTCGACAAACCGGACCCCGAGGTCCGGACGATGTCGCAGGCCTCGATCCGGGACCGGCCGCGCGGGCGTACGGTCGGCATCGTCGGCGCCCCGGACGCGCTGCCGGACCGCAAGTCGCTGGCCGGGCTGCCCTGGTCGGTCTGCGACGTGCCCGATCCGGCCGATCCGCGCCGGTCGAGCACCCGGCTGGTGATCGACCGGCCGCTACCCGGCGGCACACCGCTGGGCGACCGGGCCGTGCTGGTCACCGTCGACGGTCAGCGGCACCTGCTCACCAACAACGCGCGGAACCAGTTGGTCGGCGACAACCGGGTCGCCGCGCTGCGGATGGCGAACGCGCCCACGCTCACCGTCGGCCAGCAACTGCTGAACGCCGTGCCGGCCGGCCCGGCCCTGCGCGAACCGACGCTGGACGGGCTCAACCAGCAGGTCGGGTTGTCGGTGGCGGGCCGGCCGGGCCGGGTCGGCCAGGTCTACCGGGCCGCCGGCCAGCACTACGTGCTGACCCGGGAAGGGCTGGCCTCCATCGGTGAGGTCACCGCCCTGCTGCTGCTCCGCGAGGGGGGCGCGGTCACCGACATCACCCCCGACCAGGCCGGCCAACTGCTCACCGACCAGCGGGCGGAGCAGGCCGGGATGCCGCAGGCGCTGCCCGCCCTGTACCCGGTGCGCGAGGGCCAGTCGGTGCTCTGCGCGACGTACCGGGCGGGCGCCGGCGGCGGTCCGCCGGTCACCACGATCGAGGTGTTCGACCGTGCGCCGGCCGAGCTGACCGCCACCGGCCCCGGTGCGCTGCCGGTCCGGCAGACCCCCCGGGACGCGGTCCGCACGGCCGAGCAGGTGCTGCTGCCCGGCGGCAAGGGCGTGCTGGCCCAGGCCGCGCCGGGCGCCGGTGACAGCGGGGTCGGCGCACCCGGGTCGACGGTCTACCTGATCAGCCCGCAGGGCGTGCGGTACCCGCTCGGCACCCGCGCCGGCGACGCCCTGTCCGCGCTGGGCTACGGCGGGGTCACCCCGCTCGCCGTACCCGGGTCGTTGCTCGCGCTCATTCCCACCGGGCCCACGCTCGACCGGGAAAGCGCGCTCGCCCACTTCGAGCCCGGCGCCCCGGCGCCGGCCGCTCCGGCACCGGCTCCGGCGACGAGCGGCGGGCCGACCGGCTCGCCGGCCCCGGAGGGCAGCGGTGGCACGCCGTCCGGGTCTCCCGACACCAGTGGGTCCGGATCGCCGGCCACCGGCGGCACGCCGTCCGGATCGTAGGACGCCGACGCGGCCCGGTCCGGCGCTGTCGGTGGTCTGACCGGGCCTCGCGGCAGCCTGCCCGTACGGCGGGTCGCCCCGGTCGCGGCCGTCGACTAACCTGGTGCGGGCAAACGGTTGTCGATTACCACCACGGGGATGTTGCCATGACCGGGCGCACGGAAGTCGATCTGTTGTCCCTTGAGGACTTCCAATCGCTGTTGGCCGACCGGCTGACCCAGGCCGAGTCGGTGTTGCGCAAGCTCAACACCGAGATGCAGTGCTCACCGCCGGCGCTCGGCTCGTTCACCGACGCCACCAGCAACGCCCGTCGATACTCGGAGATCCACCAGTCCTACGTGGACCAGGCCGAGCGGCTGCGGCAGGCGGTGAAGGCGGCGCAGAAGGCGACCAGCACGATCCTGGCCAACTACCGCACCACCGAGGCGCGCAACGCCGCCACCGCGGCCGACATCGCGGCCGCGCTCAACGGGGTCGACGAGGCGCTGAAGCCGAAGGAGGGGCCGCGTGTCTGAGTACGTTCAGCGCTACCAGGGCGTGAGCCACCAGGAGCTCTACGACGCCGTGATGGCCGGCAAGCCGGAGCAGATCGACGGTGTGGCCGCCCAGTGGTCCTCGCTCAAGGGCATCCTCGACGGCCTCGGCCGGGATCTGAGCGGCGACCTGGAGAAGCTGGCCAACACCTGGACGGGCTCCGCCGGGCAGGAGTTCCAGCGACGGCTGACGCTCGTGGTCGGCTACGCGGGCACCCTCGGCGAGGGCATGGACGACGTCAAGCAGGCCCTGACCATGATGGCCGGTCAGCTGCGCACGGCGCACAAGCAGGCGGAGAGCCCGGAGGAGACCGACGACCACGACCAGGCCGTCAACGGGGCGCTCAAGGGAGCGGTCTTCGGCGTGCCGGGCATCGTGGTCGGCGGGCTGCTCGGCCACCAGCAGGACAAGGAAGAGCAGGAGAAGGCGCACCAGCGCATGGTCAACGTGGTGGCCGAGCTGGCCGCCGGTTACGACCTCTCCGCCTACGGTCGCGTCGTCACGCCCCCGCCACCGCACCCGGACACGCCGGGCGCCGTCGACGGCACCGGCTCGACCCCGCGCAGCGGCCCGGCCGTCGGCACGCCGGCGTCCGGACCGGGCAGCACGGGTCTCAACCCGCACACCGGCGGCGCCACGGTGGCGACCCCGGACCGGGTCGGTGCCGGCCCGGAGGGCGGCCGGGGCGGTGATCTGCCCGAGACGACCGTCGGTGGCGGCACGGGCGGGCTCGCTGGCCCGGGGGCCACGGATCCCGACGCGGGGACGTCCCTGGCCGGCGCCAACCAGCTCGCCGGTGGCCCCCTGGTGTCCGGCACCGGGCTCGGCGCCGGCCCGGGCACCACGGTTGCCAGCGCCAACCCCGGCACCGGTCTGCTCTTCGGCGCGACCGGTGGCGCACCGGCCGGTGGCCTGGTGGGCACCGGCGCCCTGGCCAGCTCCGCCGGCAGCCCCACGACGACCTCCGGCCGCCCGACCGGCGCCCCCGCCCCGACGGAGAACCGGTCGGCCACCGGCGTCGGGCGCAGCATGGACGGCCGGCGCGGCGACGGCGCCGGCCGGGGCGGCAACCGGCCCGGCGTGCTCGGTGGGCGCGGCCACGACGAGGACGAGACCGACGAGCGCCTCACCTGGCTGACCGAGGACGAGATGGTCTGGCAGGACGGCAAGGCGGCCCCGCCGCCGGTGCTCGGCACCGCCGACTGATCTCTCGTCCCGACACGTCACGACGGCCCACCCGGCCTCCGGGTGGGCCGTCGCCGTTCAGCCACGGCGATGACGGCGGGCCCGGCCGTGCGGGGTCGTCGCGCGGCGGTGACGGCGGCTCGGCGGCACACGGTCCTCGCGCGGCGGTGACGGCGGCTCGGCGGCACGGGGTCGTCGCGCGGGCGTGCCGGGCGGTCGGTGTCCACATCGAACGGGTGGGCCGGGTCACGTCACAGACCCCGTCCGCCCCGCTGCGGCCCGCAGCAACGGGCGATAGGTTGGTGACGTGTTGTCCGTAGCGTCCGCCCGTTCCGTCCGGCGGGCCACGCTGCGTTCCCTGCGCGAGCTGACCCGTCTGGCCGTGACCGCCCTGGCGCTCGCCGTCGGTCTCGGCGGCGCCACCACCGGGCCGGTCGCGCCTCCGCCGGCGACCGTCGCCCAGCTCCAGCCGAGTGCGGTGACCAGCCAGGCCGACGTCCTGCGACCCGAGGCCCCGCCGGCCGCCGAGCGGCTGGCCGAGTCCGCCGCCTCGACGATCCGCCCGGCCCACGGGCGTGTGGTCGCCGCCCCGGCCGGCGCCGTGGCGACGACCCCGGACGCTGTCCCCGTCGCCGGCCCGGGCCACGGCGCACCGGGCCGCCGCGGGCCACCGTTCGCCTGACCGGGGGGCACACCCCGACGGCGACCACCTGACGCCGACCGGCGGACCCGGGAACGATTCCTCGTCCGGCTCACGCCCCGGCTGTCGCCGCTCGGCGAAGTGGCGTGCCACCGCCCCGGCCCCGGCCCTGGCCTGGCCCCGGTGTTGGCATCCGGCTCTCGACCCAGGTTCCCGGCTTCCGGCTCCCCACCCGGGCTCCCGGCATTTCCGGCTCCGGACCCCGGGCCTCCGGTCCGGCCCGCGAGGCGACGCCGGGTCTGGCCGCCGAGGGCGGCGCCGGTCGAGCGGGCCGCAGCGCGCCGGCGCCGATGGGGTGCCCCTATCAGTCCACTCGTCCACTCCCGACAACCGACCACGAGGTGCAGAAGATGCAGAACGTCCTCTCCGCCGTCCTGCCCGACGTGCCCCGGGCCGCCGTGATCTGGCTGAGCCTGCTGGCCGTGGTGGCCCTCACCGTCGCCGCCCTGTTGCTGCTGCGGCCGGGCCGGCTCCGGACCGACGCGGGCGCCCGGATCCGCCAGGCGGCCATGCCGAGCCAGCTGGAGCTCGCCCAGGAGGAACGGGAACGGGAACGCTACGCGCAGGAGGTCGCGGTCGCCGCGGAACGGGCCGGCGCGACGGCGCAGCGCCGCCGGACGGAGTGGCTGGCCGCGCAGGAGTCGGTCGAGGACGCCTGGCAGGCGTACGAGGCAGCCGAGGCGGACGTCCGCCGGCTGGCCGCCGCCGCGGCGATGCCGCTGCCGCAGACCGCCCGCACGCCGGCCGAGTACGTCGACCGCGAGCGGTACCTGCACCGGGCCGCGCTGGACGCGTACTGGCGGCGGGAACTGTCGGTGGAGCAGCTCAGCGACGTCTTCGCCCACCGGGGCGGCTGGGACCCGCGGCGGCACCCGGTGGAGCAGGAACTGGTCCTGCGTCGGGCGGTGCGGGACAACCTGCT
The DNA here is from genome assembly GCF_027497215.1 of Micromonospora sp. WMMD812. Taxonomy (NCBI): domain Bacteria; kingdom Bacillati; phylum Actinomycetota; class Actinomycetes; order Micromonosporales; family Micromonosporaceae; genus Micromonospora; species Micromonospora sp. WMMD812. The sequence continues at coordinate 4,122,235 of NZ_CP114904.1, forward strand.
CGCCCGGCACCAGGCCGCCCGGGAGCGGGAGCAGGCCGCCTGGCGGGCCGCCGAGCTGGCCGTGGCCGCCGCCCGCAGCCTCCGCGAGGGGGCGTACGCCGCGACCGGCCGCCGGGTCGAGGAGTCGCAGGTGGTACTGCCGCTCGGCGAGATCGCGCGTCCCGTGGAGCAGCAGACCCGGGAGAACGTGATCGTGGCCCGCGGCCGCGCCGCCGTGCCGGCGTACTGACGGCCGGGCCGGCATGCCGGCGTACTGACCGGCCGGATCACCCGTGCGCGGGGCGACGTGGCCCGCTGCCCGGCCGACATCGTCCGCCTGGGTTAGCGTGTCCGCATGTCCCGGGAGGCGTGGATCGTCGTGGTGATCGCCGGCATCGTGGCGCTGGCCACACTGGTCGGTGCCGTGCTGCTAGCGGTCCGGATTGTCCGGGCCCGCCGCATGCTCGGCGCGCTCGGCGCGAGCGGCAAGGTGGCCTTCTACGGCGCCCTGATCTACGCGATCTTCCCCGTCGACCTGCTGCCCGACCCGATCTACCTCGACGACATGGGCGTCCTCGCCGGGGCGCTGCTCTACCTCACGCGGCTGGCCCACCGGCACCGCACGGCCGCGCGTCGGCTCCCCGGGCAGCCGGACGCGCCGCCGGAATCGGGCCGGGCCCGCCGGCCTGTGCGGTGACGGACCGCAGGCGACAGGGGACGCGAATGCCGAGCACGCACCGGTTGGACGTACGGGACGAGCGGGTCGTCGAGTTCTGCCGGGAGCGGCACCTCGCCACGCTCACCACGCTGCGCCCGGACGGCACCCCGCACGTGGTACCGGTCGGGGTCACCCTCGACCCCGCCGCCGGCCTGGCCCGGGTCATCACCAGTGAAACCTCCCGGAAGGCCCGCCACGTGGCCGCGGCGGGCGCGCAGGGCGCCCCGGTGGCGGTCTGCCAGGTCGACGGCCGGCGGTGGCTCACCATCGAGGGCCGGGCGGTCGTGCGGTCGGATGCGGCCACGGTGGCGGAGGCGGAACGTCGCTACGCGGAGCGCTACCGCACGCCGCGCCCGAATCCCGCCCGGGTGGTCATCGAGATCACCGTGACCGGGCTGCTGGGCGGTCTCTGACCCTCGGCGCCGTCTGCCCGGTTCGTCCCGCCCGGTCCGGTTTTCCACCACCGCCGGCGCGGCCTGCCGTACGCCGGCGACTTCTGGTGCCCAGCGCCACGTCCTGACGCCTACCCGGCTGGAATGCCGGTCGGAGCAGGGCCGTTACATCCCCCGGTAGGCCCCGGACGCAGTGTGCTCCCGGGGCCGTTCCGCTGCTGAGCCGAGCGCCTGTCCTGGTGCTTCGCGCCTCCCTCGGAGGCGCCGACCCCCTGATTGGAGCCCGACCCATGAACCCGATCATTCACAAGAGCGGCCTCTCTGTCGCCGGCCTCCTGGTCGCCGGCGGGTGCGTGCTGGGTCCCGCGGTCGCCGCGCAGGCGGCTCCGGCCCAGACCGGCCCGGCGACGTCCACCCAGTCCGACAAGGGTGGCCAGCACGACCGGCGGGCCGAGCGGACGTTGGGCATCGACTACCAGGCCCAGCCGAACTTCTACTACTGCGGTCCGGCCGCGACCCGGATCGCGCTCTCCGCGCAGGGCAAGGCGATCTCGCAGGACGACGTCGCCGCCATGCTGGGGACCACCGAGGCCGGCACCGCCTCGGCTCTGGACACCACCCGGGTGCTCAACGAGCTGACCGGTGGCAAGTACAAGACCACCGAGATCCGTGACTCGGTGGCCAAGCCGGAGCAGGTCGAGCGGCTGCGTACCGATGTGATGACCGCGCTGGACGCGGGCCGGCCGGTGGTGGCCAACGTCAAGGGCACGGCGGTGGACGCGAAAGGCGTTCCGCACTCGTACGAGGGCGGCCACTACCTGACCCTGGTCGGCTACCGGGACGGTGGGGACGCGATCCAGATCGCCGACCCGGCCGACCCGACCGACGGTGAGTACTGGATGCCTCTCGGCAAGGTCGCCAACTGGATCGCCGAGCGCGGCTACTCCTCCTGACGTCACGGCGTCAGCGGGCCGGGCTCCCTCTCCGGGGGAGCCCGGCCCGTCCGATTCCCCGGGCCCGGCCCGTCCTGCGGCCAAGGCTGGCCCGGAGCGCGGAGCGCCGCGCCATGCCGTCGGCACCGGTGGAGAAGCGCCGCTGGCCGGTCCGGTGCAGCCGGCGGTGTACGGGCGGACGCACCGCGGCCTCGCCCGCGCCGGCCGAGGTCCGCACCAGCCGGTTGGCCTCCTCGGGCTCGTATCCGTCGGCCCGGAGCAGATCGCTCGAGGCGGCACGGAGATCGGTGATCAGCGCCTCGCCGAACGATCGCACCCCCTCCGCCCACGCGCGGCCGGCCAGGTCGGCCGCCTCCAGCGTGAGCGCCCTCGTCCGGCCGGACTTCTCGCCCCTGCTGCAGTCTTCGCGCAGCACGCGAGCCGCTTGGCCGAGCCGCGTCATGGCGGCCGGCAGTTCCTCCGGGATCGGCTCGTCGTACTGGATCGCGGTCGACGACCACCGGGCCAGCACCCGCACGTCCAGGGCGAACCGTTCCAGGTGAGTCGCGCCGCGCGCGTACCGGTGGTACTGCGCGCGGCGGTGCCAGCGGGCCGGTGCCAGGGTGACCACCTCCTCCGCGCCGCTGAGCGCCTCGTTCAACCGGCCGACGTCCGCCTCGAGCCCGCGCAGCCGTTCCAGGGCTCCGATCGCCTGGTGGGCGTCCCGCTGCCGCAGGGCGGCGGCGATCGTGTCGAGCTGCTGGGTCACCGTGTCGAAGATCGGCGTCGCCGCCCGGTCCAGCACCCGGATCGGGTTCACCGGCAGCAGCAGCGCCACGACCAGCAATCCGATCCCGGTGCCCACCAGCGCGTCGAGGATCCGCGGCACCTCGAGTCCGCGTTCCATCGGCGCGAGCGTGGAGATCAGGACGGCGGTACCGCCCGCCTGGCCGACCAGCGCTCCGCCCCGGCCCGCCACCAGCAGGGCGGTGGCGATCGCCAGGGCGACGACCAGTCCGGTCTGCCACGGACCCGACCCGAGCGCGAAGCGCAGCAGATCCCCGATGACGATGCCGAGCCCCACCCCGGCGAGCAGTTCGAAGGTGCGCCGGGCCCGCTGGCCGATCGCGGTGGCGATGGTGGCGACCGCGGCGGCGGGTGCGAAGACGTGCGCTCCGGGGCCGAGTAGATGCTGGGCGAGCAGCGCGGCGAGCGCGGACGCCAGTCCGGACTGCACCGCGATCACGCCGGTGACCTCAAGCTGGCGCAGCCGGATCTTTCCTGCCTCACCGCCGAGGTGCCGGGCCCGCGCCACGTGCTCACCGCCCCGCTCGGCCACCGCGCCGAGCGGCGACCGCGCGGGCTCGGCGGCGGGACGGTCCTGGGCCATGGTCGCGCTTACCCCACCCCGGCCCGGTGAATCGTGGCGGGCGGGATCATGCCGACCGGGCGGATCGTGCCGTTGCCCCCCGGAAAACCGGTCGCGTGGTGGCGGCGCCGGACGCGACGATCGGCCGGTGAAGATGCACGCCGACCAGGTCGACATCACCCCCGATGTCGTCGCCGCCCTCGTGGCCGCGCAGTTCCCCCGCTGGGCCGACCATTCCGTACGCCCGGTCGTCTCGCACGGCACGGTGAACGCGCTCTTCCGGCTCGGCGAGGACATCGTCCTGCGGTTCCCGCTGCAGCCCGGTCCCGACGTCCGCGAGGCGCTGACCGGCGAACAGGAGAACGCTCGCCGGATCGCTCCCCAGGTGCCCCTGCCCGTGCCCGAACCGCTCGCCCTCGGCGAGCCGGGTCCCGGCTATCCCGGCTCCTGGTCGGCGTACCGCTGGATCCCCGGCCGGATCGCGGGCGACGCGAGCATCGACGACCCGCTGCGGTTCGCGCGTGACCTCGCCGGCTTCGTCGCCGCCCTGCACCGGGCGGACACCGGCGGGGCGACCTGGAACGGCCTGAGCCGGGGCGGGCCGCTGCACGACATGGACCGGTACGTCCGCCGGTACCTGGCCGAGAGCACGCACCTCGTCGACACCACAGGGCTCGCCCGGATCTGGGCCGCCTGCCTCGACGCGCCGGCTCACGGCGGCCCCGACGTGTGGCTGCACGCCGATCTCATGCCGGGCAACCTGCTGGTCCGTGACGGCCGACTGGCCGCCGTCATCGACCTCGGGGCGGTGTGCGTCGGCGACCCGGCCGTGGACCTCATGCCGGCGTGGAACCTGCTCAACCCGGCCGCCCGGGGCGTCTACCGACGCGCGCTCGGGGTCGACGACGCGACCTGGGAACGCGGCCGGGGCTGGGCGTTGGTCCAGGCGATCGGCGCGCTCGCCTACTACGTCGACACCAACCCGGTGATGGCCGGCACCGCCCGGCACACCCTCGGCGCCCTCCTCGCCGCGTCGAGCTAGGCCGACCGCGGCACAGCGGCCGGCACCGACCCTCCGGACAGGACACTCCCGGGCCACCGTCGCGCGGCGGCCCGGGAGAGTCGTACGTCAGCGAACCTGGTCACCCTCACCGGTGCGTGCCTGGGCCCGGTCGACACCCTTGTCGATCTGGTCCTTGTACTTGCCGCCGGTGCGCCGGTCGGCCATCTCACCGGCCTTCTTCAGCCCTTGGTCCACCTGCTGGTCGTGCTTGTTCGCGAAGTCCTTGGCCTTGTCCATGAAGTCGCGCACGGCGTCCTCCTCGATTCCGGCTCGAACCCGGAGCCTTCCCGTGGCCCCCGGCCGCAAACACCGTCGATCCGGACGAGCCGGCCCTTAGCCCCTGGCGCGGACGCCGGAGCGGAGACGTCCCGAACCGCGCCGATCCGGTAGCCCGTGGGCGCGACGGGTGTCGGGGGGACGTCGGACGGGTACCGACCGGCCAGACCCCGGCCGGACCTAGGAGGGTGGCGGTGGACGTGGACGACGACGGTCCCGGGCGGACGCCCGGCGCGACGGCGCCGGACCAGGCCGCGAACGGGCCGCGACAGGCCTGGGCGGGGCTGCCCTGGTTGGTCCGCTCGGCGGTGCTGTGGAGTGCCTGCCTGGTGGTGGTCGTGGCCGGGCTCTACCTGCTGGGCCGCATCGCCGTGCTGCTGGCGCCGCTGGCCATCGCGGTGGCCGTCACGATCTTCCTGACCGCGCTGCTCGATCCGGTGCTGCTCCTGCTGCGCCGGCTGCGGCTGCCCGCGTCGCTGGCCGCCCTGCTGACCATCCTGCTGCTGGTCGGCGTCCTGGTCGGGGTTGGCGTGCTGGCGTGGAACCTGACCGCCGGCCAGTTCGACGAGCTGAGCCAGCAGCTGCGGCAGGGCCTGGGCCGGACCCGCGACCTGGTCACCTCCACGCTTCCCGTGACCGACCAGCAGCTGGACCGGTTCGTCGAGCGGGTCCGGCAGGGCATCGGTCAGGGCTCGCTCGACCCGGTCGCCGGGGCCCGGACCCTCACCGAGGTGTTCGGTTCCGCGCTCCTCGCCCTGGTGCTGCTCTTCTTCCTGCTCAAGGACGGCCGGACGATGTGGCGCTGGGTGCTGACCCGGATGACCGGGCCGAACCGGGAGGTGGCCGCCGAGGCGGGACGGATGGGCTGGCGGACGCTCGGGGCGTACAGCCGGGGCACGATGATGATCGCCGCGATCGACGCCATCGGCATCGGCCTGGCGCTGGTGGTGCTCCGGGTGCCGCTCGCCCTGCCGCTGGCGCTGATCACCTTCATCGGCGCGTTCATACCGATCCTCGGCGCGACCGTGGCCGGTGCGATCGCGGTGTTGGTGGCGCTCGCCGCGAACGGGCCGACCACGGCTCTGCTGACCCTGGCCGCGGTGATCGCCGTGCAGCAGATCGAGGGCAACCTGCTCGAGCCGCTGATCATGAAGCGGCAGGTTCGGCTGCATCCCGCGGTGATCCTGGTGGCGGTCACCGCCGGCACGCTGATCGCCGGCATCGCCGGCGCCTTCGTCTCGGTCCCGATCACCGCCGTCGTCTGGCGCGTCATCGACACCGTCCAACAGCACCGCCGCACCGCCGGGTCACCGGCGTAGGTGGGTGGCGAACCAGGTGGTGGCGGCGTCGGCGACCTGGTCCAGGGTGCCCGGCTCCTCGAAGAGATGGGTGGCGCCGGGCACGATGCTCAGCTTCACCGAGCCCGGCAGGGCGTCGCGCGCCTGCTCGTTGAGCGTGATCACCTGGTCGTCCAGGCCGCCGACCAGCAGCAGCGTCGGGGCGCGTACGGCGGAGAGCGCGGGACCGGCCAGGTCCGGCCGGCCGCCCCGGGAGACCACGGCGCGCACCTGGTCGGGGCGGGCCGCCGCGCTGACCAGGGCCGCGGCGGCGCCGGTGCTGGCACCGAAGAGACCGATCGGGAGCCCGCGCGTCGACGGCTCGGTGCCCAGCCAGTCGACGATGCCGGACAGCCGGTCGGCGAGGAGCCCGATGTCGAAGCGGAGTTCGGCGGTGCGGGCGTCCACCGCGTCCTCGGCCGGGGTGAGCAGGTCGACCAGCACGGTGCCGAGCGCCTGCCGGTTGAGCACCTGGGCCACCGCCACGTTCCGGGGGCTGTGCCGCGAACTGCCGCTGCCGTGTGCGAAGAGCACCACCCCGACCGGGTCGCTGGGGAGGACCAGGTCGGCCGGAAGCTCCGCCTCCCCGACCGGGATCGTCACCTCGCTGATCTTCACGTCCATGCCGTGACCTCCCACCGACCGGCGGGGCCGCCGGCCACGTACCGCTTACCCCGCGCCGCCGACCGCACGCGTCTCCGTGCCGCCGAGCGCACGCTTCCCCGCGCCGCCGAGCGCGTCCTTGCCGGGGGATCAGCCCCGCCCGGCGGGGCCGATCGGCGGGGCTGTCTCCGGCGGCGTTTGTCGATCGGCGGGCCGGGTAGCCGACGGATGACCGCAGACCGTGTCGGCGCATCGCGCCCCGACGGATCGCGAGGATCACCATGGCCCAGCAGCGGCAGACGTCTCGGCAGCAACAGGCGTCCCGGCACCAGCAGAGGTCCGAGGAGGAGCACCGGCTCCGGTCGGCCGAGCGCAACAAGGACTGGGCGGACGACGTGGCGCACGCGCGTACCGCCGACGATCCGCGGACGATGGCACCACGCGACGCCGAGGGTCGCCCGTCGACCGGCGAGCGCTTCACCTGACAGTCGACGCGTACGACGGCCGGGGCGGGAGTGACCGTCCCGGCCGCGTGGTTCACCGGGCGTACGGGAACCGGCCGTGTCCCGGGTCGGTCACGTCTCCCGCTCCGGCAGGCGGAGCAGCGGGCCCCGGCCCGGTGGCTGCTCCGGCGGCGGCCCGGAGGGATGCGCCGGCGGCACCGGCACGGTCACCGGCTCGTCGCAGGTGATCCGAAGGGTCTCGCCGTGGTGCCGCAGCTCGACGACGTCGTCCTGCTCCGCGTGGCGCAGCGCGTACGTCGTCTGGTGCGGCCGGACGTCCACCCGCAGCCGCATCCCGCGCCACAGCAGGGAGAACTCCAGGCGGCTGAGCCGGCTGGACAGCCGGGGTGAGAACGACAGCGTGCCGTCGTGGTCGCGCAGGCCGCCGAACCCGGCGATCAACGCGATCCAGGCGCCGGCCAGCGAGGCCATGTGCACACCGTCGCGGGTGTTCTCGTTCAGGTCGTGCAGGTCCATGAGGGCGGCCTCGCGCAGGTAGCTGTGCCCCAGCTCCGGATGGCCGACCTCGCAGGCGAGCACCGCCTGGGTACAGGCGGACAGCGACGAGTCCCGCACCGTGCGGCGCTCGTAGTAGAGGAAGTTGCGGACCTTCTGGTCCGGGGTGAACGCGTCGCCCCGCCAGTGCATGGCGAGCACCAGGTCCGCCTGCTTGATCACCTGCTTGCGGTACAGGTCGAAGTAGGGGTAGTGCAACAGCAGCGGGTACTTCTCCGGCGGCGTGTGCAGGAAGTCCCACTCCTGGAGCCGGGTGAACCCCTCCACCTGCTGATGAACGTCGATCTCCTTGTCGTACGGGACATGCATGGACGACGCCGCGTCCCGCCAGCTCGCCGCCTCCTCGTCGGTGACACCGAGGCGCTCCGCCTCGTCCCGGTAGCGCCCCACCACCTCGGCGGCGGTGAACAGGTTCCGCTGCGCCATCAGGTTGGTGTAGATGTTGTCGTTCTTGACCGCGGTGTACTCGTCCGGCCCGGTCACCCCGTCGATGTGGAACACGCCGTGCCGGTCGTGGTGGCCGAGCGACCGCCACAGCCGCGCCGTCTCCACCAGCAGCTCCAGCCCGATCTCCTGCGCCAGCTGTTCGTCGCCGGTGACCAGGACGTAGCGGCGCAGCGCGTCGGCGACGTCGGCGGCGATGTGGAACGCCGCGGTGCCGGCGGGCCAGTAGCCGGACGACTCTGGGCCCTCGATCGTCCGCCACGGGAACGCCGCGCCCTGGAGGTTCAGGGTCTCGGCCCGCTCCCGGGCGCTGTCGAGCGTGGCGTGCCGCCAGTAGAGCGCGTTGCGGACCGCGTTCGGCTGGGTGTACGTCAGCACCGGCAGGACGAACATCTCGGTGTCCCAGAACGCGTGCCCGTCGTACCCCGGTCCGGTCAGCCCCTTCGCGGCGATGGGCCGGCGCTCGGCCCGGGCGCCCGCCTGGAGCACGTGGAACAGACCGAACCGGACCGCCTGCTGGACCTCCGGGTCGCCCTCGACCCGCACGTCCGACGCGTCCCAGAACTCGTCGAGGTAGCCCCGCTGCTCCCGGCAGAGCCCGTCCCAGCCGTCGAGGCGGACCGCGGCGAGCGCCGCGCCGACCTGGTCGCGCAGCGCCGGCAGTGAGCGGCGGCTGGACCAGCCGTACGTCAGGTACTTGACCACCCGCAGCGTCTCACCCGGTCTGAGCACGCAGCCGATGGTGGTGCGGACCCAGTCCTCGTAGCCCTCGGACTCGATGGTGGTGTGCTCCGGGCCGTGCACCTCGTGGTCCATCGCGGCGGCGACCCGCAGCCCGGAGACCTTGGTCCGGTGGATGAGCAGGCCACCGTCTTCGGTGGTGAGCTCCTCCTCGGCGGTCAGCGGCGACTCGAGCACGGCCGCCACCCGCGGGTCGCGGCTCTGCGCCGGCAGCGTCTCGTTCGCGACCAGCTCGGACTGGACGATCAGCCGCAGCGGACCGTCGACCGCCTCCACCTCGTAGTTGATCGCGGCCACCGCCCGCTGGGTGAACGAGACCAGCCGGGTGCTGCGGACCTTGACCTCGCGGCCGGCCGGCGAGCGCCAGTGCAGCTCCCGGTGCAGGGTGCCGGCGCGCATGTCGAGGATCCGCTCGTGGGACAGCAGTTCGCCGTACCGGACGTCCAGCGGCTCGTCGTCGACCAGCAGTCGGATCAGCTTGCCGTTGGTCACGTTCACGACGGTCTGGCCGGACTCCGGGAAGCCGTACCCGGCCTCCGCGTACGGCAGCGGGCGCAGTTCGTAGAACGAGTTCAGGTACGTCCCGGGCAGGCCGTGCGGCTCGCCCTCGTCCAGGTTGCCGCGAAGCCCGACGTGCCCGTTGGACAGGGCGAAGACGGACTCGGACTGCGCCAGCACGTCCATGTCCAACCGGATCTCCCGGACGTACCACGGCTCGACCGGATAGGCCCGTTCCCTGATCATGCGGCGCGCCCTTCGTCCAGCAGCTCGGCGAGATCGGTGACCACCACGTCGGCGCCGTGAGCCCGCAGCTCGTCGGCCTGGCCCACCCGGTCGACCCCGACCACGTAGCCGAAGCCGCCGGCCCGACCGGCCTGCACGCCGGAGAGGGCGTCCTCGAAGACCGCCGCCTGAGCGGGCTCGACGCCGAGCCGCCGCGCCCCGGCCAGGAAGGTGTCCGGATGGGGCTTGCCGCGCAGCCCCTCGGCCCGGGCGACCAGACCGTCCACCCGGTCCTCGATCAGCGGCTGGAGGCCGCCGGCGGCGACGACTTCGCGGCCGTTGGCGCTCGCCGTGACCACGGCTCGGCGCAGCCCGGCGGCGACCGCCGCCTTCAGGTAGGTCACCGAGCCGGGGTAGACGTCGACCCCGTCGGTGCGCAGGCGCTCCAGCAGCAGCACGTTCTTGCGGTTGCCGACCCCGTTCACCGTCTCGGCGTCCGGCGGGTCGTCCGGGCTGCCTTCGGGGAGCACGATCCCGCGGGAGGCGAGGAACGTGCGGACCCCGTCGGCGCGTGGACGCCCGTCGACATACCGGTTGTAGTCCGGGCCGGGGTCGAACGGCCGGTACGGCTCGCCGGTGGCCGCGGCACGCTGTTTCAGGTACGCGTCGAACGTCTCTGTCCAGGCAGCGTTGTGCACCCGGGCGGTCTGCGTCAGCACTCCGTCCAGATCGAAGAGACAGGCGGTCACATGAGCAGGTAGGCCCAGCACGGTACGAATCTATCCACCCGATCGGGCCGACAAACCCGTTTCCGCCCGCCCGGGGTCACTGCGGACGCAACGTCCAGACCACGGTCATCGCCGAGGTCGGCGTGCCGTCCTCGGTCGCGATCTCGACCTCGACCGGGAACTCCGGCCGCCGGCCGGACTCCAGCTCGGCCGTCACCTCGGACGCCGGCCGGCCCAGCCGAGCGGTGGCGCGTACCGGGCCCAGGGCCAGCTTGCGGTACGCGATCTCGGCCCGGACGGCCAGCGGCACCGCGCGGTCGAGGAGCTGACCGAAAGCGGCCAGCACCACCGCGCCGGACGCGGTCTCGCCGAGGGTGAACATGGCGCCGGCGTGCGGGCCGCCGACGTGGTTGTGGGTGGCCGGCGAGTCGGGCAGCCGGACGACCGCCCGGACGCCGCCGTCGGCCTCCGGGGCGACTTCGACGAACTCGAAGCCGAGCGTACGGGCGAACGGCACGGCCTCGAGCATGCCGGTCGCCACCTGGCGAGAGTCGATGGACATACCCCGACGCTACTCGTCGGTAACTTGCCGGGCAAGAGGCGGGGATGGCGCGCTCGTCCTCAGCTCGGCGAGCGGCGGGTTCGGTGGCGACTCGACACGCCGCCGGGCCAGGCCCGTGCACATGGGCCTCGCGGGGAGGTGGGCGAGTCCGGCCCCTGCTCGGCTCCAGGCACGCTATAGAGCTGAGTCGTTTGCGTCATCATCGCGCGACACTCGCCAGAGTGGCGGACCGGTGGTGGCCGAGTTGGGCAGCCTGCTCCCCTCGGGTTGGACGGCCCGCGACCGCCCGGTTGGACGGCCCGCTACCGTCCGGATGGACGGCCCGCGACCGCAGGATGAGGCCGCGGAGCCGAGGTCGCGGGGCACCCGGTCGCTGATGTCGTAACCGACTCAGGTCTAAAGGCTCCGCAGAGCTTTGCGCCGGGCGGCCGGAGCTGGCCGGATCCGTCCCCCACCCGGCCGGGCCCGGATCGGCCCGGCCGGCACGATCGGATCGGGGTCAGAGGTTGGCGATGGTGCGCAGGATCTCCGCATAGAAGTTGCCGTCGATGCTGCGGAACAGCGCGAAGTCCTGGCCCGGGTCTCCGAAGAAGGGGCGCAGGGTCCAGGCGAGCTGGGTGCCGACGAACCCGAAGAGCAGGATCCAGATGTAGAGCAGGGTCATGCTCGCCGGCCGCTGGTTCGGCTCGCCCCGCCGGACCGGCGGGTTCGCCCAGGGCCGCTGCTGCGCCGGATAGCCGGGCGGCAGCATCCCGGGCGGGAACGTGGTGGTCGGCGGCGCCCCGACCAGGGCCGGCACCGGCTGCGCGGGCACCGCCGGACCCGCGGCGGGCGCGGTAGGCGTGGCCGGCACGGACTGCGCCGGGACCGCCTCCCCGCCCACGGCGACCGCGGTCGCCCCGCCCGCGGTGGCACCGTTCGCGGTCGCCCCGGCCGGCACGGCGACCGACTCGGCCGGCGCCGCCACGGTGGCCGGCCCAGCCGGCGCCGCAACCGCCGGCGCCGCAACCGCCGGCGCGCCCGCGGTCGTGCCCTCGGCGGGCGTTGCCGGGGCGAGCAGGCCGTGCTGGTTGAGCACCTGCATGCCGCCGGTCAGAAAACGCAGCCCGACCAAGGCCGAGAGGGTCAGGATCGCCACGTTGAGCAGCTTGAAGAATCCGTAGTCGGGGGCGGTGATCAGGAAGAAGAGGCTGATCGGCGCGAACGCCACGGCCAGCATCGCGGTGACCGTGATCGCCACCATCACCAGCGCCAGCGACTGGCGTACCGAGAGGCGGGCACCGAAGACCAGATTGAACAGGTAGAGCGTGGGCAGGCAGATGGCCAGCGTGATCAGGAAGAGCAGCGGCAGCTTGACCGCCGAGGTCAATGCCATCAGCACGCTGTGGAACGCACCCAGCACCGCCCCGTAGCAGGCCAGCGCGATCGCCGAGCTGACCAGCATCCGGCCGGTCAGCGCGTTCAGGTCGCGTTCGGCCACGATCTGCTGCCAGATGCCCTCCCGGTCGCGCAGGATGCGCTCGATGACCAGTGGATTCGGACGGTCACCCGACACGGGCGCGCCCCTCTCTCATCGGTTCTTCATGGATGGTGGTGGTGCGCAGACGGTAGGGCACCCGGCCGACTCAGCGCCACCCCACATCGATGCGGTCGCCCCGCTCGTCGAAGAAGTGCAGCGCGTCCATGCGTACCCGGACCGAGAGCGCGTGGCCGGCGGAGACGGCCGGGTACGGGGCGAGGCGCACCCCGAGCTCGGCCGGGCGCCGGCGGTGCCGGCCCGAGTCGGGCAGCACGCTCGTCCGGACACCGACCGGGGTCGGCTCCGCGGCGTCCACCTGCCGGCCGGTCAGCCGCTGCATCACCTGGCCGAAGCGGCGCAGGCCGCGCTGGCCGACGTCGAGCGGGTCGCCGCCCCGGCTGCCCATCTCGTCCACCACGATCGCGGTCGCACCGACGTCGAGGAACGCCAGCGACTCGTGGCCGTGGTGCTCCAGGTAGCGGATCCGGCCGTGGAGAACGTCGCCCGGACTGTCCGGGCTGACCGGCGTGAGTGCCTCGGCGCGCATCCCGACCACGATCCGCTCCCCGTGGTAGTGCGCCACCGCGCGACTCCGGATGTCGTCCCAGGGCAGGTAGAGCGCCTGTTCGCCAAGGGTCAGGGTGACGTACCGGTCGAGGTGGACGTAGACCGACGCCTCCAGCAGGTTCATCCGCGGGCTGCCGAGGAACGCGGCGACGTAGAGCGTGGCCGGCCGGCCGTACACCTGAGTGGGTGTGCCGACGTCCTGCAGGACGCCACGCCGCATGATCGCCACCCGGTCGGCCATGGTGAGCGCCTCGGCCTGGTCGTGCGTGACGTAGATGGTGGTGACGCCCAGCTCGCGCGTCAGGCCGGAGATCTCCGCGCGCAATTCGGCACGCAGCCCGCTGTCCAGGTTGGAGAGCGGCTCGTCCATCAGGAAGAGCCCGGGCCGGCGGACGATCGCGCGGCCCATCGCCACGCGCTGGCGCTGTCCGCCGGAGAGTTGGCTGGGCCGGCGGCCGAGCACGTCGCCGATGCCGAGCGCGCCGGCCACGTCGCTGACCCGCTCGCCGCGTGGCACCGACTCCACGCCGGCCAGCCGCAGCGGGAAGGCGATGTTGTCGCCGACGGTCATGTGCGGGTAGAGCGCGAAGTCCTGGAAGACCATGGCGATCTTCCGGTCCCGGGGCGGCAGGTCGTTGGCCAGCTCACCGTCGAGCAGCAGCGCGCCGTGCGTCGGGTCCTCGAGCCCGGCGACCATCCGCAGCACCGTCGACTTCCCGCACCCGGAGGGGCCGAGCAGCACCATGAACTCTCCGTCGGCGACGTCGAGGTTGATGCTGTCGACGGCGACCGTGCCGTCCTTGAAGACCTTGGTGACATCTTTGAGCGCGACGGTGGTCACCGCCACCTCCCCCAGTCGTCCGGCCGAACCCCCGAATGACTGTGACCAAGATCATGCCATCAGCACATCGGGTAAACGTGCCATGTTCGGGCGGTGACGGCTCTGTTACCCCCTATCGAGGGCCGACGATGCCCTCCGGGCGGCGATCAGCAGGCGCGGTGCCGTTCCGGACGCTCGCCGAGGAAGACCTGGCGGACCACCCGTTCGGCCGCGTGCCCGTCGTCGAGCGCGCAGAACCGGGCCCGGAACTGCTGGCGTGCTTTGGCCGCGGCGTCCGACCGGGCCTCGCCCGTGCGGAACAGGTCGAGCAGGTCGGCGAAGGTCGTGGCCACCGCGCCGGGCGGCTCCGCGGTCACGTCGAAGTAGACGCCGCGGGCCAGCCGGTACGCCTCCCAGTCGGGTGCGTACACGACGATCGGCCGGTCCAGGACGGCGTAGTCGAACATCGCCGACGAGTAGTCGGTGACCAGCACGTCCGCGACCAGGTAGAGGTCCTCGACCCGCTGGTGGGCGCTGACGTCGAGGATCCGTTCCCGTTCCGGGGTCGGGCGGGGACGGCGGTCCCGGTCGTGGAAGTAGTGGCTGCGCATGAGCAGCCGGCCGGACGGGCCGAGCGCGTCGAGGAACCGGTCCGGGTCGAACGGTGGCCGGTAGTTGGGCAGGTGCTCGCGGTGCGTCGGGGCGTACAGCACCACCTGCTCGGCCAGCCCGATCCCGAGGTCCGCGCGCAGTCGAAGCACCTCGTCGGCGGTCGCGGCGACCAGCCGGTCGTTGCGCGGATAGCCGACCTCCAGCGTGGTGTACGCCGCGGGATAGGCCCGGTCCCACATCTGGGTCGAGAAGCTGTTCGAGGTGATGCTGTAGTCCCAGCGGTCCACCCGGCGCAGCAGCCCGCCGAAGTCCATCTGGCCGGCGCCGATCGGGTAGCGCTGCTGGTCAAGCCCCATCACCTTGACCGGCGTGCCGTGGTGGGTCTGCAGGTGGACGGATCCGGGCCGCTTGCGGACGAAGTCCGGGAAGTTGACGTTGTTGACCAGCCAGCGGGCCCGGGCGAGCACCCGGTAGTAGGCCGGCGTGCCGGCGACCACGTACTCCACCCCGGGCGGCACGGTGTCCACCCGGTCCCGCCGGACGATCCACACTCCACGGATCTCCGGCGCCAGCCGACGGGCCGCCTCGTGGATCGCCGCCGGATTGCAGGCGTACCCCCGGTACCAGTACGCGGCGTACACCGCGAGCGACGGGTCGACCGGGCGGTGCAGCTCCGCCCGGTAGTACTCGCGGAGCAGCACCTCCCGGGCTCTCCGGGCGTTGCGCCGGGCCACCGGTGTCACCCGCCGCCGCGCGGTCCGGGCCGAGCGCCGTGCCGTGTCCCGGGCCCGGTTGGCCGCGCGCAGCGCGCTGAACGTCCGCCACCTGCCGGTGGCGACGAGGCGGTGCTTGAGCCCCTCCACCCCGTCCGGCGCGGAGTAGCCGCCCGGTGGCAGCCAGCGGGCGTAGTCGGCGGTGATCTGCGCGAAGAACGCGGGCCGCAGCTCCGGGGCGATCCGCTGCCCGTTGCCGAGCACGATCAGGTAGTGCCAGATCATCCGCTCGAACACCGCCGGGCGCAGGTCGTCGACCGCCGGCCCCCAGCGGTCCATCAGCTGGAACACCCGGTGCCACTGCGGGAACACCTCGAAGTGCCGGTCACCCCGGGTCCGGGTGATCGCACCCGCCCGGCGCTGCCGGTAGTTGACGCAGACCCGGTCCAGCACGCCGATCCGGTCCGCGGCCATCAGCACCGGATAGCTGAACGACACGTCCTCGTACCATCCGGGCTCGAAGCGCAGCCCGAGGTCGACGAGGAACTGCCGGCGGACCACGCGGTTCCACGCGGTGTGCAGCAGCCGCAACGTCTCCGGCCGGCCACGGAGCCGGAACGTCCCCGCCCCGGGCGGTTCGGGGAAGACCTCGCGCAAAGCGCTCGGGGTGGCGGTGTTGTTCCAGTGCGTGCGCACGTGGTCGACCAGCAGCACGTCCGGCCGGGTGGCGCGCAGCCGCTCCGCCACCTCTGGCAGGCACCCCGGCGCCAGCCAGTCGTCGCCGTCGAGGAACCAGACGTAGTCGCCGACGGCCCGGTCCAGCCCGACGTTGCGGGCCGGACCGAGCCCCACGTTCTCGGTCAGCCGGACCGCGCGGACCCGCTGGTCACGCGCCGCGTACTCGTCGATGATCTCGCCGCTGTCGTCCGGTGAGCAGTCGTCGACGCCGATCACCTCGAGGTCGGTGAAGGGCTGGTCGAGGATCGAGTCCAGGCACTCGCGTAGGTAGCCCTGCACCCGGAAGGCCGGCACGACGAAGCTGATCAAGGTCATCCGGCCGTCCCTCCGTCAGCCCGGCGCGCCGCCTCCCGTCCGCACCGGCACCGCCGACGCCCGCGCCGCGCGGGCCGGCAGGACGACCCAGGCCAGGACGACGCTCGCCACGAAAACCACGAGAAGGTACGTACCGAGTGTAGCCATCCCGATACCCGCGAACCCGACGATTGCCGCCAGCGCCAGGAGCGCCGAGCGCCCCTCCCAGCCCAGCGTGGCCGGGTGCAGCGGCGGCGGCGCCTGCCGCTTCTCCAGCCGCGCGGTGAGGTCGTAGTGGTGCACGGTGAGCACGAGGACGTAGCCGAAGATCAGCCACGGTGGCACATCCCCGATCACCCCGACGGCGATGGCGAAGAGGTATTCGGCGGCCCGCAGCGCGGCCGGCACCAGCCAGTCCAGCGGACCGTTGTGCGCCGCACCGGCGCCCAGGCCGCCGACCAGCAGCACCAGCAGCGCCACCGGCAGCAGCCAGCGCAGCCCGCCCGCCCCGTCGTCGCCGGACGCGGCGACCAGCGCCAGCACCAGCAGCGCCACCGGGCCGAGCGCCGCGACCACCGCGAGGGTGAGCGGCCCCATCGGGCGGACCACCGGCAGCCGGGTGGCCAGCGGGCCGTCGTCACGGTGCAGGGTCGCGTCGACCGTGTCCAGCACCGGCACCCACATCCACCGCGCCCGCAGCGTACGCAGCGCGCCCGTGTAGAGGAACGCCAGCGTGCCCCAGACCAGCACCGCGACGAGGCTGACCAGGGGGTTGAACAGCGCCACGGTCAGCGCGACCAGCGCCCACCGCTCGCCGATCGGGAACACCACGGTCCGCTTCAGCCAGTACGACAGCGAGCCGGTGTCGGCCTGCACCCGGGTCGACGCGGCGTTCAGCCGGTCACCGATGCCGCCGCCTCCCGTACCGGCCGGGCGGGGCCGCCGGGCCGCCTCGTCGTGCAGCACGCCGTACCAGGTGTCGGTCATGTGCCGGACGGTCTGGAGCGTCATCGCAGCGATCGCCAGCGCCCAGCCGTAGCGGTGGCCGGCCTGCGTGGCGCCGTAGCCGAGGCCGGCGTAGACCACGTACTCCTTCGCCCGGTCGGCCATCGTGTCGAGCCAGCCGCCCCAGGCGGAGAAGTTCCGCGTGTACCGCGCCAGCTGACCGTCCACGCAGTCCAGCACGAAGCCCAGGTAGAGCAGGACCGCCCCGCCGACCAGCGCGGGCCGACTGCCGCCCACGGCGAACAGCACGGCGGCGGCCACCGCGAACAGGATCGAGATGACGGTGACCGTGGTCGGGCCGAGCCCCAGCCGGGCCGCGGCCCGCACCACGTACGGCGACCAGGTGCTGACGAAGTAGGTGGAGAAGAAGTCGTCCCGCTCCTTGACCGCGAGGCGCAGCTCGGCCCGGTCCTCGTCGACCCCGGCCAGCGCCGCGTCGGCCGCGGTCAGCTCGACCGGATCGGTCACCCGGTGGGCGACCAACAGCCGTACCCGGTGGGCGAAGACCAGCGTGCCGAGCACGGTGAGGCCGGCGAAGAGCTGGTCCACCGCGGGCCCGGTGACCGCCGGCCGCCCCGGCTCGGCGGTCGGCGCCGCGGTTCCCGCAGCCACCGCACGCGCGGCGGCGGCGAGCGCGGGCAGGTCGTCCGTGCCGACCCGGAGCGCGCCGCCGAACACTCCGGTGGCCTCGCCGTTCAGCGCGCCGGGCGGGCCCGCGTCGACCACCTGGCCGCGCTCCTCACGTACCGCCGTCCGCGCGGCGGTCGGCGGGTCGGCGAGCACCAGCGCCACCGTCGGCCCGACGGGGCTGGTGGCCAGATGCCGCAGAACGGCGGTGTGCGCGACCAGGTCGCCCCCGGTCACCAGGACCGGCCCGATGGCGGTGTCGGCCAACGCGGCCAGCTGCTCCAGGTCGGCGGCGAACCGGACCTCCTCCGCGCCGGCCCGGCGGCACTGCGCGGCGAGCCGGTCGGCGAGCGTCTCCCCGGTACGGGTCGGCAGGCCCGCCGCGGCGGCGCCGCCGGCGAGCACGATCGCGAGGGTCACCGGGGAACCGCGCTGTGGTACGCGTCGAGCGCCTCCGTGATGGTCCCGTCGAGGGTCAGCCGCCCCCCGTCCAGGAAGAGCCCCCGCCGACAGAACCGCGTCAGGTCCTTTTCGTTGTGTGACACCAGCACCAGAGTGCGCCCCTCCCCGAGCAGACGATCGATCGTCGCGTAACACTTCTTGCGGAACTCCGCGTCGCCCACCGCGGTCACCTCGTCCATCAGCAGGATCGGATGCGGCAGGTGGGAGATGATCGCGAAGCCGAGCCGTACCTTCATCCCGGACGAGTAGTGCCGCACCGACGTGTCGATGGCCCGTTCGACCTGCTCGCCCGCGAACGACACGATGTCGTCGAAATGCCGCTTCAGGTAACCCGACGAGAGCCCGTGCAGCCCGCCGACCAGGTACAGGTTCTCGCGTCCGGTCAGGTCGTTCGAGAATCCCGCCGACAGCTCCAGCAGTGGCGCCACGTCGCCACGGACCCGGATGCTCCCCTCGTCCGGGATGAGCACCCCGGCGATCAGCCGCAGCAGCGTGCTCTTGCCGGTGCCGTTGCGGCCGATCACGCCGACGGTCTCGCCCGGCCGCACCGCGAACGACACGTCCCGCAGCGGCCAGAACTGGCCGGACGGCGCGTTGCGACCGCCGCGGTGGATGAACAGCTCGCGCAGCCGCAGCTGCCGGCGCCGGTTGCGGACGAACCGGATGCCGAGGCCGTGCGCCTCGATGATCGGGTCGGCCATCTCAGAGTTCCTTGAGCACGGCGGGTTCGAGCCGCCGGAACGACCACCAGCCGAGGGCCAGCACCAGCACGCTGCCCGTGATCGTGGTGGCGAGCAGCCGGGCGTCCGGGAACTCGTCCGGGTACCAGATCGAGTGGTGCAGCTGGAAGATCCCGACCAGCGGGTTCAGCTCGTACGCCACCTTGAGCCAGCCGGGCAGGCCGGACTCCCGGACCAGGCTCAGCGGATAGATGATCGGCGTGGCGTAGAAGAGCACCCGAATGATCAGCCGCATGAACCGCTCGACGTCGCGCATCAGCACGTTGAGCGCGGAGAGCAGCAGGGACAGCCCGATCAGCAGGACGCCCTGGACGGCCACCGCAAGTGGCAGGGCGAACAGCGACCACCCCAGGTCGACCTTGCTGTGGGCGGCGTACACCAGCGCGACGGCGACCAGGATCGGCAGGCCGGCCGCGTACTCGGCGAACCGGCCGGTGACCCGACCGATCGGGAAGACCTGCCGGGGCACGTTCATGGTGGTGATCAGCCGGGACTGGCCGGTGAGCGCGTTGGTGGCCTCGCTCAACGCCGAGCTGGTCCACATCCAGGCGAAAATCCCGGTGATCAGGAACAGCGGGTACGACTCCGCCGCCTCGCCCAGGTGCCGCCCGGTGTCCCGCGAGTAGAGCACGCCGAAGACGAACCAGTAGATCGCGCCCATGCCCAGCGGCTCGATGAGCGACCAGAAGTAGCCGAGCACGGACTGCTGGTACTTGACCGCGAGATCGCGCTTGACCAGGATGCGCAGGGAGTTGCGGTGCGACCACAACGCCGCGACGCCAGAGGTCACCGCCGCCTCCCGCCTTCGAAACGGACGACAGGTTAGCAGTCGGTGAACGCCGGATGCCCCGCGAGGGGCACGCTCAGCACTCGATCACGTTGACGGCCAGACCGCCGCGTGCCGTCTCCTTGTACTTGACCTTCATGTCCGCGCCGGTCTCCCGCATGGTCTTGATGACCTTGTCGAGCGAGACCGCATGCACCCCGTCACCGCGCAGCGCGAGCCGGGCGGCCGTGATCGCCTTGATGCTAGCCACCGCGTTCCGCTCGATGCAGGGGATCTGCACGAGGCCACCGACCGGGTCGCAGGTCAGCCCCAGGTTGTGCTCCATGCCGATCTCCGCGGCGTTCTCCACCTGCTCCGGGGTGCCGCCGAGCGCCTCCGCCAGGCCGGCGGCGGCCATCGAGCAGGCCGAGCCCACCTCGCCCTGGCAGCCGACCTCGGCGCCGGAGATCGAGGCGTTCTCCTTGAACAGCACGCCGATCGCGCCGGCCGCGAGCAGGAACCGGACCACGCCCTCGTCGGAGGCGCCCGGCACGAACCGGCTGTAGTAGTGCAGCACCGCGGGGATGATTCCGGCCGCGCCGTTGGTCGGCGCGGTGACCACCCGGCCACCCGCGGCGTTCTCCTCGTTCACCGCCAGCGCGAAGAGGGTGACCCAGTCCATCGCGCGCAGCGGGTCACTGGCGCCGGAGTCCGCCTCCAGGCTGCGCCGCAGCTCGGCGGCACGGCGGCGGACCTTGAGACCGCCGGGCAGCACCCCGTCCCGCTCGTAGCCCCTCTCGACGCACTCGCGCATCACCCGCCAGATCTCCAGCAGGCCGGCGCGCACGTCGGCCTCGCTCCGCCAGGAAAGCTCGTTGGCGAGCATCACCTCGCTGATCGACAGCCCGGTCGCCGCGGTGGTCTCCAGCAGCTGCGCGCCGGTGAGGAACGGGTACCGCACCCGCGTCGTGTCCGGCGTGATCCGGTCCGCGCCGGCCGCCGCCTCGTCCACCACGAACCCGCCACCGACCGAGTAGTACGTGCGGGAGCGCACCTGCGCACCGGTCTCGTCGTACGCCGCGAAGGTCATCCCGTTCGGGTGGTACGGCAGCGAGCGACGGCGGTGCAGCACCAGGTCGCGGTCCGGGTCGAAGTCGATCTCGTGCGCGTCGAGCAGGCTGATCCGGCGCTCGGCGCGGATCCGGGCGACCCGGGGGCCGACGCTGTCGGTGTCGACCGTCTCCGGCGCCTCCCCGACCAGCCCGAGCAGCACCGCGCGGTCGCTGCCGTGGCCGTGCCCGGTCGCGCCGAGGGAACCGAAGAGCTCGGCCTGCACCCGGGCGGTGGTGGCGAGCAGCCCGTCGGCCTTGAGCCCGGTGACAAAGGTCCGGGCGGCCCGCATCGGCCCCACCGTGTGGGAGCTCGACGGCCCGATGCCGACGCTGAAAAGGTCGAAAACACTGATCATGGCTGCACTTCCTCACCGTCGTCCCCGTGGTGCGGGTCCGGGCCGGGTCGTGGCCGCCCGGGTCCGGGCGACCGCTCGGGCGCCCGGGGTGTGGGTGCCCGACCGGCGAGCCTACCCGCCCAGGTCACACCCCGCCCGGCGGTCCGCCCACGTCCCCGTCGCCACCGTCGCCACCGTCGCCGCCGTCGTCGTCGGTCAAGATCGCGCTACTTCGCGGATGTAGTGGCCTCCGACCGCAGGTGAGGCCACTACATCCATGGTCCAGCGCGATCTCGCCCGGTGCGAGGCGGGTGGGTGTCGGGTGCGAGGCGGTCGGGTGTCGGATGCGGGGCGGACGGGCGCCACCGCCCGACGACCCGGGACGGTGGGCGCCGACCACCGGCGGGTGGGCACGGGAGGGTGGGCGTTGGCCGCGGGCGGGTGGGCGGGCGTGGGCCGCGGGCGGGTGGGCGCGGCCGCGCGGGGCGTCGCCGCGGGCCGGACCGGGTAACCACCTACGGGTACGCGGGTCACCGATCGTCCTGCCGACTGAGGGCGCGATGGCCACCGCTTCCTACCGTGGATGTCAGACGCGGCGTACCGCCGCAGAGTGGGAGTACGACGATGAGTCGCAAACTGGTTCGGCCCCGCCAGGGGCGCATGCTCGCCGGTGTCTGCGCCGGCCTGGCCCAGCGGTTCGGCATGTCCGCCGGCATGATCCGGCTGCTGTTCCTGCTGTCGCTGCTGCTGCCCGGCACCCAGGTGATCGTCTACCTGGTCCTCTGGATCCTGATGCCCAACGAGGACCGCTACCTGGCCACCGCCCGCCACTGACCGCCGCCCCATCCTTCCCCAGGGCTCGGGCCCATCCAGGCCCGAGCCCTGCCCGGAACCCGACCCGCCCCATCAAGGCCCGAACCGGCCTCCGAGACCGAGCCGCCCCATCAAGCCCGAGCCGGCCCCGGGACCTGAGCCTTCGGATCGAGGCGACAACATCCCTGAAGTTGCCCCCTCGGACGACGCGGAGACAACAACATCCGGGAAGTTGCGCGGATCATCAGCGCACAAGCGGCTCGAGGCTGAGCGACTCGCGGCCAGGGTCGGGGGCCACGGACACGGTCCGGGCCACGGACACGGTCCCCGCCGACACGGTCCGGGCCATTTGCGCGGCCCCGGTCGCGGGGCGGCCCGGTCGCGGGGCGGCCCGGTCGCGGGGCGGCCCGGTCGCGGGGCGGCCCGGTCGCGGGGCGGCCCGGTCGCGGGGCGGCCCGGTCGCGGGGCGGCCCGGACGTGGCAAACGCGTCCGTCCTCGACGTCTCGGATTCCAGAGGTCGTCGCGAGGCGGTGGGCTATTCCGCGAGCGCCCGGAGGATCAGGAGGCAGACGAACCCGGTGATGGACAGTGCGCCCATGAGGACGAAGCGCAGGCAGGCGCGCCGTCGCCGTCCGATCAGCGCCACCACGATCCCGGCGGCGGGCGCCACCGCCGCACCGCCCAAGCCCACCCACAGTGACGCCCGACCGACCTCGAACCAGATGGCCTGGGAAGAGGGTCGGGAAACGATGCCCAGACCAACCATGAGGGCGACGGGAAAGGCCAGCCACCATGCGGTCATCCCGGCGACGACCCGGTCGACCGCGGCCCTGGCGCCGACACCAACCGAAACGCCCTCGACCGAGGTAACGCCGCCGCCGACACCAACCGAGGCGCTGTCGGCCGGGGTGGAGCTGTCGGATGGCACGTACGGATCATAGGGAGTGCCCGGGTGGCGAGCGGAGGCCAAGGCCGCAGGCCCGACACGGCGCCAGCCGAGCTGGGCCCAGGGCACGAGCGGAGGCCAAGGCGCGGCCACGGTACGGACGCCGGCTAGCTAGCTCGTGCCCGTGCCAGACCGAGAACCAGCGCGGCAGCGCCGGGACGGCGACCGCGAGCACCCGAGCGCTGGTCCGGCTCGCGCCGCCACGGCGAGCAGCACCACCCGTCTCGAGTCGGACAACCCTCAAGGGGGGCGGCGCGACCTTGGCAACTGCTTGGCGCCATGCCTCGCCGCCAGGCTGCCCGTGCCGGACGTGGGGAGAAGTGGACGAAGCCCGGGCCGCCAGTGCGCAACGCGCTGGCGACCCGGGCTTTTCCGCGTCTGGCGAGGGTGTCGCGAGCTTCCCGGGTAGGTCAGGAGGCGACGTAGGTGACGGTCACCTTTTCGTAGCCGAGGGAGCCGAGCAGGCCCTCCAGCATCTTGCGCGTGTTCTCCTCGGCCCGGGCGCCGAGCCCGCTGTCCCGGGCGGCGGCGGTGATCCGCTCCTCGGCGAGCCGGTAGACCTCCTGCTGCCGGTTCGGGTCGCTGGCGAACACGTCGCCCAGCCGGTTGAGCAGGCCACGCTTCTCCGCGAACACGTAGCTCTTCTCCAGGTCCAGGTTGGTCTCACCGAGCTGCGGCGCGGGCAGCTTGATCTCCACCGACTTGCCGTCGGCCGACTCGACCACGGCCCCGTCGGAGATCTTCGCGAAGTCCACGTACGCCTCGACGCTGCCCGCCCCGACGAAGAGCGTGCGCTCGTTGAGCAGGAACTCGGGCACGTATCTGCGGTCGGTCTGCAGGTCGACCACGACCTGGAAGTTGCCCTCGGCCGCGACGTAGCGGCTGAGGTCCTGGATCGACTTCAGCAACGTCGGTTGGCTGCGGTCGGTCTGCTGCTCGGCGAACGGGTTGCGGAAGCTCGGCCAGAGCCCGGTGCTCTGCACGCCGAGTAGCACGACCACGGCAAGCGCCGCCGCGCCGAGCACCCAGAGCAGGCCGCGGGTGGGACCGGCGCCGGGCCGGGGGCCGGGCTCCGGGGCCGCCCCGGGCTCGGGCGCGGCGTCGGAGCGGACCTTGAGTGTGTCGCCGGTCGGGTAGCCCGGAAACTCCCTGGTGGGCTCGTTGCTGTCACCGTCGCGGGCCATGGCCCTCACCGTCCTCCTCAGACAAAGCCGTCTGAGAATGACGGTACGTCCGCCGTACGACAAGCGCGCGCCGAGCGACCCGATCCGGCATCACCGCAGCTCGGCCGGCCCGGCGCGGCTCAGGCGAAGGCGCTGATCCCGGTCAGCTTCTGCCCGATCACCAGCTGGTGGATCTCCGAGGTGCCCTCGTAGGTCAGCACGCTCTCCAGGTTGTTGGCGTGCCGCATCAGCGGGTACTCGCCGGAGACGCCGTTCGCGCCGAGGATGGTCCGGCACTGCCGGGCGATGTCCAGCGCCTCGCGCACGTTGTTCAGCTTCCCGACGCTGACCTGCTCGGGCCGGAGCCGGCCGGCGTCGGCGAGCCGGCCCAAGTGCAGCGCCAGCAGGAGACCCTTCTGGAGTTCCACCGTCATGTCGGCGAGCTTGGCCTGGGTGAGCTGGAAACCGGCGAGCGGCCGGCCGAACTGGGTGCGGGTGCCCGCGTACGCCAGGGCCGTCTCCAGGCAGTCCCGGGCGGCGCCGAGCGCGCCCCAGACGATGCCGTACCGGGCTTCGGTGAGGCAGCTCAGCGGAGCCTTGAGCCCGGCCGCCTCGGGCAGCTGCGCGTCACCCGGCAGCCGGACGTCGTCGAGCACGATCTCGCCGGTCACCGACGCCCGCAGCGACATCTTGTGCCGAATCTCCCGGGCCGTGACGCCGGGCGTGTCCATCGGTACGGCGAAGCCGCGCACCCCGTCCTCGGTGCGCGCCCAGATCACCCCGACGTCGGCGATCGGGGCGTTGGTGATCCACATCTTGCCGCCGGTGAGCACCCAGTCGTCGCCGTCGCGGCGGGCCCGGGTCGCCATCGAGGCCGGGTCGGAGCCGTGGTCCGGTTCGGTCAGTCCGAAGCACCCGATCGCCTCGCCGGTGGCCATCGACGGCAGCCAGCGCTGCTTCTGCTCCTCGCTGCCGTAGCGCCAGATCGCGTACATGGCCAGCGAGCCCTGCACCGAGACCAGCGAGCGGACGCCCGAGTCGCCGGCCTCCAGTTCCAGGCAGGCCAGCCCGTACGCGACCGCCGACGCGCCGGCGCAGCCGTAACCGGTCAGGTGCATGCCGAGCAGGCCGAGCTTGCCGAACTCCCGAGCCAGCTCGCGGGCGGGCACCTGACCCTCCTCGTACCAGCCGGCGACCTGGGGGCGTACCCGATCGTCGATCAGCTGGCGCACGACGGCGCGGATCTGCCGCTCCTCCTCGCTGAGCGAGGAGTCCAGGTCGAGCAGGTCGAGCGGGGCGGTGGGGCGCTGGCTCATGGCAGCCACCCTAACGAAGCCTCAGGGCGCGCGCCGCGACCACCGCGACGCAGGACCGGCGACACAGGATCGGCGCGGGCCACGGCCACCGCAGGCTCAGCCGGCCGCGATCGCGTCGCAGGCTCAGCGCTCGGCGGGACCGTGCGTCACTCCACCGCCTCGGAGAGCACCAGCACCCGGGCGTGGATCTGGTTGCGCTGCTGGAGGGCCGCCCGCAGCGCCCGGTGCAGGCCGTCCTCCAGGTAGAGGCCGCCGTTCCACTGCACCACGTGCGGGAACAGGTCGCCGTAGAAGGTCGAGTCCTCGGCGAGGAGCTTGTCCAGCGCCAGCTCGCGCTTGGTGGTGATCAACTGATCCAGGCGCAGGGGCCGCGGCGGGATCTCCGCCCACTGCTTGAGCGTCAGGTTGTGCTCCGGGTAGGGACGCCCGTCCCGGACCGCTCTGAAGATCACGACGGCACGCTCCCCTCCCCGTGGCCGGGCCGACCGACGGCGCCGTGCCGGGTCGCGGCGTGGCACCGCGCGGCGCGGCACCGATGACCGTGCCAGCCTAGCCGCCTGTCGCACACCGCGTTCTGCTCCCTGATGTCAGTTTCGCTACCGCTCGCCCGATCCCCAACCGGGCGAATCCGGCATGCCGCTCAGCTCCACCGGCCGCGGCGGACCACCTCGTCGACCGGACGGCGCCCGCGCCGCAGCGACGGTGACCGATGGTCCGTGGCACGGTAACCCACGGTCACCGCACCGATCGGTTGGTACTCCTCCGGCACGCCGAACGCGTCCCGATAGGCCACCAGCCGCTGCGGCGGGATGCCGAAGAAACAGGCGCCGAGCCCTTCGTCCACCGCGGTGAGCAGCATCAGCAGGGCGGCGAACCCGGTGTCCACGTACCAGTAAGGCACCGGCCAGCGCTCGGTGGACCGGTCCGCCCAGCCCTTGTCCGGCTCCGCGTACCGCGCGAGGTACACCGACCGGTTGGCGTGCGGGACGATGATCAGCGGCGCCCGCCGCATCCCGGCCAGCCAGCGCTCCCGACCACCGCCGCCCGGCGTCGCCGCCGCCCAGAACCGGTCCCGGTCGGCGGCGTCCTCCAGCACCAGGAAGCCCCAGCCCTGCGCGAAGCCGGCTGAGGGCGCGCGGACGGCGTGGTCGAGCAGGCGCTCCACCACGTCGGGCGGGACCGGCCGGTCCGGGTCGTAGTTGCGCACCATCCGCCGGCGCCGGACCACCTCGGCGAACTCCATGCCACTCCTCCTGCCCGTCGACGCTCACCGGAACACCGCCGTCGCCGAGTGCCCCACCGCCGCCAGCAGGGCGAACAGTGGCCGACGCGCGCCGCCCCGGTGCCAGCCGAACCCGGCGCGCCCGCGTCAGGCGCCGGGCCGGACGCCCCAGACGCCGCGCCAGGTCGCGCCCGGCTTCAGCGCGATCACGTCCTTGCCGGACCGGAACGCGTCGGGCGGGCACGTCATCGGCTCGATCGCGACGGAGCGGCGGTGCCGGTCGCCGGTGAGCGCGTCGCCGGTGAAGACCTGCCACCACCCGAACTCGCGGTCCGCCCAGATGGTCACGCCCGCCGAACCGTCCGGCGCGGCCAGGCTCACCGCCGAGCCTCCGTCGTCGTCCCGGATCACCTCGCCGAAGGTGAGGTCGAGCCGCGCGGCGCCGATCCGGCGCGGGCTGGTCCAGTCGTACTCGGTGCCGGCCACCTCGGTCGCCGCGACCGGCAGCAGCCGGGAGTCGACCACCATCCGGGTCCGGGTCGGCAGCCGCATCACCAGGTCGTCCACCGCCACCCCGGGCAGCTGCAGGTACGGGTGCGGCGCGAAGCCGAACGGCGCCGCCTCGCCGCCGGGATTGCGCACCTCGTGCTCGGCGCGCAGCCCGCCCGGGCCGACGCTCCAGCGGCTGACCAGCCGCAGCGCCCACGGATAGCCCGGCTGGGGCGGCAGGTCGTAGCCGACCGTCACCGCGTCCGCCGACTGCTCCAGCAGCCGCCAGGGCACCCAGTTGACCAGCCCGTGGATCGCCACGTGCCGCTGTGGCTCGCTGAGCGGCAGCTGGTGCGACCGCTCGCCGAAGGTGTACCGCCCGTCGCGGATCCGGTTCGGCCACGGGGCCAGCACCTGGCCGGCACAGCCGGGACAGACCTCGTCCTCGGCGTACCCGTCGACGTACTCGACGCCGTCGTGCCGGTACGTCCGCAGCCCGCCGCCCACCTCGACGATGACGGCCTCGTGGCCGCCGGACGAGATGGTCCACTGGGTGCCCGAGGGCGGACGCTGGTCAGGGGTGTCCATGTCGGCGACCCTAACCAATCAGTCCCGGTCGCCGCTCGACGCGGCCCGGCCGTCCGACGCCGGCACGGTCCGCTCGCCGCCGGCCGCCGCCGCGACCTCGTCACCACTCGACGGTGCCGCAGCCCGGTAGCGCAGCAGGGCCGGGAAGGCGACCGCGAGCAGCACCACCAGCACGGCCGAGGCGAATCCGCCGGCCACCCACGCCACCCCGCCGCCGAATCCGGCGGCCATCCCGCCGGCCCGCAGGTCGCCGAGGCGTGGACCGCCCGCGACCACCACGGTGTTCACGCCCTGGAGCCGGCCACGCATCCGGTCCGGCGCGTACACCAGGAGCATCGACTGCCGCAGCACCGCGCTGACCAGGTCGGCCGCGCCGGCCACCCCGAGCAGCAGGACCATGAGCCAGAGCTGGTGGGCGAACCCGGCCGCCGCGATGGCCAGCCCCCAGGCGACCACCGCGACGACAAGCCCGAGCCCCTGCCGGCGCAGCCGGCCGATCCAGCCGGAGGTCAGGCCGCCGATCATCGAGCCGATGGCGATGGCGCTGAAGAGCCAACCGACCGACCCGCCGCCGCCGAACCGCTCGTGTGCGATCTCCGGGAAGAGCGCCCGGGGCATGGCCAGGATCATCGCGATCAGGTCGACGGCGAACGACAGCAGCAGCACCGGGGTGGTGGCCAGGTAGCGGAAGCCGTCGACGACGCTGGCCAACCCCGACCGGGTCCGGCCCGCCCCGCCGTCGGGGTGCGGCTCCGGGGGTAGAGACGGCAGCCGCAGCGCGGCCCAGACCATGGCGGTGAAGAGCAGCGCGTCCGCCCCGTACGCGATCGGCAGCGCGACCTGCGGGTCCTCCCAGTGGGTGAGGATGAGTCCGGCCGCGAGCGGACCGACCACGGAGGCGGCGGTGAAGGTCGTGTAGTTCAACGTGCTCGCCGCCGGGACCAGGTCGTCCGGCACCAGCCGAGGCAGCATGGCGCTCCGGGCCGGCGAGGTGATCGCGAACGCGGTCGACTGCACCGCCACGAGGACCAGCAGCAGCACCGGGCTGCCCACCCGGAACAACGCCTGCAGCAGCAGACCCAGCGTGGAGGCCCAGAGCAGCGCGGACCCGCCGAGCAGCACCAGGCGCCGGTCCCGCGCGTCGGCGACCGCACCGCCCCACAGCCCGAACACCAGCAACGGGACGAATCCGGCGACGCCCAGCAGGCCGACCCAGAACGAGTCGTGGGTGAGCGCGTACATCTCCACCGGTACGGCCACCGCGGTGAACTGGAAGCCGAACATGGCGATGCCGTTGCCGAGCCAGAGCCGCCGGTACGCGGGCACCCCGAGCGGGCGTAGGTCAATGGCCCAGCGGCGCCCCTCGCGCTGCCGGGCCTCCTGCACTCCCGTCACGGCGCGAGCCGTTCGACGGTCCAGGGGCCGTTGGCGGTCCAGGCGCCCTCGGCGGCGCGACGGAACAGCAGCCGGTCGTGCAGCCGGCCGGCGCGACCCTGCCAGAACTCGACCGAGTCGGGGCGGACCCGCAGCCCTCCCCAGTGCGCCGGGGCGGGAATCGATCCGACCTCGGCGAACCGCTCCGCGGCGGCGCGGTAGCGGTCCTCCAGGCTCTCCCGGTCCTGCACGACCTGGGACTGGGGGCTGGCCCAGGCGCCGATCTGCGAGGCGCGCGGCCGGGTGGCGAAGTAGGCGTCGGTCTCCGCCCGGTCCACCGGCTCGACGGCGCCGGCGACGACCACCTGCCGCTGCATCGGGAACCAGGGGAAGACCAGGCTGGCGTACGGGTTGGCGGCCAGCTCGGTGCCCTTGCGGGAGGCGTGGTTGGTGAAGAACACGAAGCCCTCCGGGCCGTACCCCTTCAGCAGCACCGTCCGCGCGCTCGGCCGGCCGGAGACGTCGGCGGTGCCGACGATCATCGCGTTCGGCTCGGGGAGCCCGAAGGCCACCGCGTCGGCGAACCAGCGGGCGAACTGGGTGTGCCAGTCGCCGGCCAGGTCGGCCTCGGAAAGGCCCACATCCGCGGCGTACTCGTTACGCATCGCGGACGGGGCGGGTGTGTCGCCCGTCACGTTCCCACTCCTCCTCGCCGGGCCGGCCCACAGCCGGGAAGACTGGCCGAACCCGCACCGCCCAGTCTTGCCGAGCCGACGCCCGGATGCGCGTCGGGGGATGTCGCGTGCAGCACAGTCGCAACGGGTCGCGTAGTGGGTTACTCAGCAGGCAAGATGTTCCGAACACATCCCTGAGGGTCGCCTAAGGTGCTCGGCCGGCTGGGCCGCGTTGAGCCTGATCAGGCGCACCGACCAGATCCAGGAGCGCGAGATGGCCGATTTCAAACCCGGGCTGGAGGGCGTCGTAGCCTTCGAGACCGAGATCGCCGAACCCGACCGCGAAGGCGGTGCGCTGCGCTATCGCGGGGTCGACATCGAGGATCTCATCGGCCAGGTCTCGTTCGGAAACGTGTGGGCGCTGCTGGTCGACGGCCGGTTCGGGCCGGGCCTGCCGCCTGCGGAGCCGTTCCCGGTGCCCGTGCACTCCGGCGACATCCGGGTCGACGTGCAGTCGGCGGTCGCGATGCTCGCCCCGTACTGGGGTCTCAACCAGCTGCTCGACATCTCCGACGAGCAGGCCCGTGAGGACCTCGCGCGGGTGTCGGTGACCGCGCTCTCCTTCGTCGCCCAGTCGGCCCGCGGCCTGGGCCTGCCGGCGGTGCCGCAGAAGGAGATCGACAAGGCGCAGACCATCGTCGAGCGCTTCATGAAGCGCTGGCGTGGCGAGCCGGACCCCCGGCACGTCAAGGCCGTCGACGCGTACTTCATCTCGGCCGCCGAGCACGGCTTGAACGCCTCCACCTTCACCGCCCGGATCGTCGCCTCGACCGGCGCGGACGCCGCCGCCTGCATCTCCTCCGGCATCGGCGCGCTCTCCGGCCCGCTGCACGGCGGCGCGCCGTCGCGCGTGCTGAGCATGCTGGAGGCAGTCGAGCGCAGCGGCGACGCCGAGGGGTACGTCAAGGGCGTGCTGGACCGCGGCGAGCGGCTGATGGGCTTCGGGCACCGGGTCTACCGGGCCGAGGACCCGCGCGCCCGCGTGCTCCGCCGGACGGCGAAGGAGCTGGGCGCGCCCCGGTTCGAGATCGCCGAGGCGCTGGAGAAGGCCGCCCTGGACGAGCTGCACGCCCGCAAGCCCGACCGGGTGCTGGCCACCAACGTCGAGTTCTGGTCGGCCGTGGTGCTCGACTTCGCCGAGGTGCCGGCGCACATGTTCACCTCGATGTTCACCTGCGCCCGGATGGGCGGCTGGAGCGCCCACATCCTGGAGCAGAAGAAGCTCCAGCGGCTGGTCCGCCCGTCCGCCCGCTACGTCGGCCCCGCCCCGCGCAAGCCGCAGGAGGTCGAGGGCTGGGACGCCATCCCGCACGGCGTCTGAGACTCCGCCACAAGGGCCCCGCGACCGGCGCCTCGGCGCCGGCGCGGGGCCCTTCTCCATGTCCCGTCCCGGGCGCCGGGCTGTGGCGTACGCCTCAGCCCGGTGGTCGGGACCAGCCGCGAGGCGAACGTCCGGAGATGGGAGGATGAAGACTCGGCAGTGCCGCCGGACCAGGCTCGGATCCCGGCCGCCGCGCGCCCACACGCCCGCCGCCGGTCCGCGCCCGCCAGCTCACCGGGCTCTCGGCCCATGCGGAAGGATCTTGAAGACCGTGGCTGACGCACCGACCATCCGGATTCCCGACGAGATCAAGCCCGCCGACGGGCGGTTCGGCTGCGGGCCGTCCAAGGTCCGTCCGGCGGCGGTGTCCGCCCTCGCCGACGTGGCGACCAGCTACCTGGGCACCTCCCACCGGCAGAAGACGGTCCGCGACCAGGTGGCGCGGCTGCGGCGCGGCATCGCCGAGTTCTTCGCCCTGCCCGAGGGCTACGAGGTGGTGCTCGGCAACGGCGGCACCACCGCGTTCTGGGAGGTCGCCGCGTTCGGCCTGATCCGCGACCGGGCCCAGTTCGCCAGCTTCGGCGAGTTCGGCGCCAAGTTCGCCAAGTCCGTCAAGGACGCGCCGTTCCTCGGCGAACCGACCATCCGCAAGTCGGAGGCCGGCAGCGCCCCCACCCTGGTCGCCGAGGCGGGCGTGGACGTCTACGCCACCCCGCACAACGAAACCTCCACCGGCGTGGCGGTGCCGATCTCCCGGGTGCCCGGCGCCGACGAGGGCTCGCTACTGCTGGTCGACGCCACCTCCGGCGCGGGCGGGCTGGAGGTGAACGTCGGCGAGACCGACGTCTACTACTTCGCCCCGCAGAAGTGCTTCGGCTCCGACGGCGGCCTCTGGCTGGCCCTGATGTCGCCGGCCGCGCTGGAGCGGGCCACCGAGATCAAGGCGTCCGGCCGCTACATCCCGGCCTTCCTGGACCTGGTCACCGCGATCGACAACTCGCGGTTGGAGCAGACGTACAACACCCCGGCGCTGGCCACCATCTTCCTGGCCGCCGAGCAGACCGACTGGATGAACGCCCAGGGCGGCCTGAGCTGGGCGGCCAAGCGCACGGCCGAGAGCGCCGCCATCGTGTACGGCTGGGCCGAGCGCTCCGCGGTCGCCACCCCGTACGTCGCCGACCCGACGCTGCGGTCCAACGTGGTCGCCACCATCGACTTCGCCGACGGCGTGGACGCGGCGGCGGTCGCCAAGGCGCTGCGGGCAAACGGCATCGTGGACACCGAGCCCTACCGGAAGCTCGGCCGCAACCAGCTGCGGGTCGCGCTCTTCCCGGCCGTCGAGCCGGCCGACGTCGAGGCGCTGACCGCGTCCATCGACTACGTGGTCGAGCGGCTCTAGTCAGGGATCACGGTGGGTGTCCACGGCCCCGCGCCGCGGACACCCACCGTGATCGTCGCCGCTGCTCATCCACGACATGCGGGCGTGGCGTCTCCCACCTCAGGGCAGATCAGCGTACGGTGGTCCGAGAAGCCCGGGTGGCCGACCCGTGGCGTGCGGCCAACGAAGCGGGACGGAGGCAACGCTATGCGCCCAGTACGCTTCGTCGCCCTCTCCGAGGACGGCCAGGCCCTGGTGCTCACCGACGAGGTGGGGCGCCTGCTCGCCCTGCCCATCGACGAACGCATCGCCACCGCGCTGCACGCCGAGCCGGGCGCCCCGCCGCTCGCGGTCGCGCCGGCCGCCGCCGACCCGGCCCCCTCCCTGTCCCCCCGGGACATCCAGGCCCGGATCCGCTCCGGCGAGTCCGCCGAGGACGTCGCCCGGATCGCCGGTGTCCCGGTCGACCGGGTGCTGCGCTACGCCGGCCCGGTACTCCAGGAGCGGGCGATGCTCGCCCAGCACGCCCGCCGCACCCGGCTCAAGGGCGCGGAGAAGCCGACCCCGCTCGCCGAGGTGGTCAACGGGCGGCTGGCCCAGCACGGCATCGACACCGAGAAGATCTCGTGGGACGCCTACCGGCGCGATGACGGCACCTGGCGGATCATCGCCACCTGGCCGTCCGGCAAGGCGACGGCTCAGGCGGTCTGGGATCTGGACAAGACCCGCCAGGCGGTGGCCCCGCACGACGACATGGCGCAATACCTGTGCGCCGAGCGCCCGACGCCGATCCTCGGCCAGGAGCCGGCGCCGGAGCGGGGCGGGCACGCCCTGCCGGGCCCGTCGCGCGGCGAGCCGAGCCGGGGCGGGCACGGCCTGCCCGGTCCCGCCGAGCACCCCCGTCCCGGCCGCGACCCGATCCGGGCCGGGCGGGACGCCCTGCTCGCCTCCCTCGACCGGCCGCTGGGCGGGTCGTCGGGCCGGAGCCTCGAGCCGCGCACGCCGGCCGCCCTGGCCGGGTCCGACGCGCCGCGGCAGCGGGCGGTCGGCGGTGGCGCCGCAGCGCTGCTCGGCGGCGGTCCCGGGTCGGCCTTCGACGACGACTCGGACGCGCCGAAGGAGGTGCCGGCCGTGCCGTCGCTGGCCGTGCTCCGGCCGCGTCGCACCGGCGCGGCGGCTGCCGCCGCCGGGGGCGAGTCGACCGACGCCTCGGGCAAGCCGCGCAAGCGCCTGCCGAGCTGGGACGACGTGCTCTTCGGCAGCGGGCCGGCCGCCCGCGAGTCCTCCTGACCCACGCGTCGGGCGGGTGGCGCGCAGCCGCCCGTCCGGCGTGAGGCACTCGAAGTGCCGCGGTGGCAGGCTGAGCCCATGGAGTACACGAATCTTGGCCGCACCGGCCTGTCGGTCAGCCGCCTCTGCCTCGGCACCATGAACTTCGGGCCACAGACCAGCGAGCCGGACAGCTACGCCGTCATGGATCGCGCGCTCGAGCACGGGATCAACTTCTTCGACACCGCGAACGTCTACGGCTGGCAGACCGGAGAGGGGATCACCGAGCAGATCATCGGCCGCTGGTTCGCCCAGGGCGGCGGCCGGCGCGACAAGGTCGTGCTGGCCACCAAGGTCTACGGCAAGATGGGCGAGTGGCCCAACGAGCGGGGCCTGTCCGCCCGGCACATCGTCCGGGCCTGCGAGGACTCGCTGCGCCGGCTGCAGACCGACACGATCGACCTCTACCAGATGCACCACATCGCACGGACGACGCCGTGGGAGGAGATCTGGCAGGCGATGGAGACGCTCGTGGCGCAGGGCAAGGTGCTCTACGTCGGATCGTCCAACTTCGCCGGCTGGCACATCTCGGTGGCGCAGGAGGCGGCCGGGAAGCGCCACTTCCTCGGCCTCGTCGCCGAGCAGTGCATCTACAACCTGCTGACCCGGCACGTCGAGCTGGAGGTGATCCCCGCCGCGCAGCACCACGGGCTGGGCGTCATCCCCTGGTCGCCGCTGCACGGCGGCCTGCTCGCCGGATTGCTGCGCAAGATGGCCGAGGGCGGCGCCGCGCGGGGCACCAGCGGTCGCTCGGCCGAGGCGCTCGCCGAGCACCGGCCGACCATCGAGGCGTACGAGAAGCTCTGCGCGGACCTCGGCCACGACCCGGCGGACGTGGCGCTCGGCTGGCTGCTCTCCCGGCCCGGGGTGACCGCCCCGATCATCGGTCCGCGCACCGTGGACCAGCTCGACCGCTCGCTCGGCGCGCTGGACGTCCGGCTCGACGAGGCCACCCTCGCCCGGCTGGACGAGCTGTTCCCGCCGGTCGGCAAGGGCGGCCCGGGTCCGGAGGCGTGGGCCTGGTGACGCACCGGCCGCCGCTCGCTGGCTGACGGGTTGCGGGCGCGGGAGACCGGCGCGGGTTGGCCAGGCGCGGGAAACCGGCGCGGGAGACCGGCAACGTGCGGCCGTCAGAGCGGCCAGGCGGCGAGCCGGTCATAGCGGGGCCGGGGGCCGAGGTGGCTGCGCACCAGCAGCAGCTCGGTCGCCGGCCACTCCGGCCCCTGGTAGCCGTCCAGGGCGACCCGGTCCGCGTCGAGGTCGGCCCGGTCCACCCGGTCGCCGGGGCGGGCGATGGTCAGGTGCGCGCGGAACGGCTTGTCGTCGTGCGGCAGTCGGGCTGCCCGTAGCCGGGACCGGATCAGCCGGGCCAGGACGGCCAGTGCCTCGGCCTCACCGCGCACGTCGACCCAGAGGACGGTGAACCGGCCCCGGCCGAACCGGCCGCCGCCGCCGAGCCGCAGCAGGGGCGCGGAGTCCCGGTCCTCGCGGAACCACTGGGCGGCCAACCCGAGCGCGCTCTCCACCTCCACCAGCCGCCCCTCCTCGACGTCGCCGAGAAAGGCGAGGGTGAGGTGGAAGTGCGCCGGGTCGGCCAACCGGACATTGGTGCCGGCCGCGGCCGCCGCGCCGATCCGGAGTTGGGTGATCTGGGCGGTCAGGTCAGCGACCGCCTCCGCCGGCGGGCAGACCGCGACGAAGAGCCTCAAGCCGGCTCCCGCACCCCGCCCGCGCCGCTCACCGGTGCCGCTGGCGGTGGCCGGCCCGGGCGGCCGGCAGGGCCAGCCCGGCGGCGTGCAGCAGCCCCTCGACCCGGACCCGCTCGATCTCCTGGTCGACGCCGGCCAGCTCGCTCAGGTGCTCGGTGATGCCGAGCGCCCGGCACGCCAGCCGGAGCCGGTCGTCGTACGCCTGGAGCACCGCGCCGTGCCAGACCATCGACCGGCCGCTCCCGCCGAGCCGCTGGCTGCCCAGCCGGCGCAGGTCGGCGGCGAGCTGTTCCAACGGCCGCCGGTCCTCCCGGTCGAACGCGGAGAGGTCGATGTCGCGGGTCAGCGCGTCGGCCTCGATGGCCCGGTCGAGCCGGGCGATGGTGCGCCGTTCCCGGCGGCGGTCCCGCCATTCGGTGTAGCCGCAGACCACCCGGTCGAGGATCTCGTCGGCGCAGAAGATCAGGGCGAAGAGCGCGGGCAAGCTGGCCACGGCGAGGAACGCCAGGGCCAGCAGCAGCGCGCGTCCGACTCCCACGCATCGACGCTAAGCCCCATCCTGCCGCTCCGCCACCGGATTGGCGGCATCCGCACCATCCGCTCAACCGGACGGGTCCGGCCCACCGGCGCACGTACGCCGGAAGGGCCCCGGCCGCGTGGATCGCGACGACCGGGGCCCCACGGCGCTCGTCAGTCGGTGGAGGTGACGTAGAAGCGGGGCAGCGGCAGCACCCGGAACCGGAGCCGGGCCCCGGCGCGACGCAGCTGCCAGGTCAGTGCGAGCAGCGCGGTGATCAGTGAGAGCACGCCGCCGATCCAGATGCTGGCGCCGGCGCCGTAGGTCTCCGCGACCCAGCCGATCAGGGGCGCCCCGACCGGGTTGGTCCCCAGGAACACCAGCACCCACAGGGCCATCACCCGGCCCCGGAACGCGGCGTCCACACCCAGCTGGACCCGCTGGTTGGCGGCCTGGGCGAAGAAGACCATGAAGAAGCCGGTCGGCACCAGCAGCGCCACCACCATCCAGTACGTCGGCGCGAGGCCGACCAGGATGCCGAAGCTGGCGCATCCGATGGCGGCGCCGAGCACCAGCCAGACCGACGGGCGGCTGCGGCGCCCCGTGCCGCTCAGCGCGCCGCAGAGCGCACCGCACGCCAGTGCGGTGCTGAACAGGCCGAACGAGGCGGCCCCGGTGTTGAACACGGTCTTGGCGAGCGCGGCCAGGGTGAGCGAGAAGTTGAACAGCGACATGCCGATCACCGACATGACCACCATCGGCAGCAGCAGGTCGGAACGGTGCCAGACGTACCGCAGCCCGTCGATCACCCGGGCCGAGTCCCGGTCGCCACGGGCCGGCAGGCCGTCCCGATGCAGCTCGGAGGTCCGCATCCGGACCACGTTGACCAGCGGCGCGATCGAGCTGAGCGCGGTGAAGAGGAAGACCGGGCCGACGTCGAAGGCGGCGATGGCCAGGCCGGCGACGGCCGGCCCGACGATCCGGGCGGAGTTGAAGACGGCCGCGTTGAGGGAGAGCGCGTTCGGCAGCAGGGGCGTGCCGACGAGTTCGGAGACGAAGGCCTGCCGGACCGGCGTCTCCACCGCGTTGGCGACGCCGAGCAGGCCGGCGAACGCGAAGACGTGCCAGAGCTGGACCAGGTCGGTGAGGACCAGCAGGCTCATGCCCAGCGCCAGCAGGGTCCAGAGCGTGTTGGCGGCGAAGAGCAGGAAGCGCTTGTCGTACCGGTCGGCGAGCCGGCCCGAGAGCAGGGTGAGCAGCAGAACCGGGGTGAACTGGAGCGCGGTCACCACGCCGAGCGCGGTGGCGGAGTTGTCGGAGAGCTCGAGAACGAGCCAGTCCTGGGCGATGAACATCATCCAGACGCCGATCAGCTTGATCAGTTGCCCGGACGCGAATAGCCGGTAGTTGCGGACCTGTAGGGACTGGAACATCGTGCTCAGCTTGGCCTGCACTCTAGGTGCGCCTCCTTGCCGCTCGTACGCGTCATCGACAGCGGACGGCGCGGACCCGGCGGCGCGGGCGCGTGAGTCAGGCGCGGGCGAGCTGCTGGAGGATCTCGGCGGCCCTCCGCAGGGTCTCCCGGTCGGCCTCGGTGAGCTCGGCCAGCCGCGAGGCCAGCCATTCGTTGCGGGCGCGCTCGAACTGATCGAGCACCGCCCGTCCCCCCTCGGTCGGCGCGAGGATGACCTGTCGACCGTCGGTCGGATGGGGGGTGCGCTGCACGAGGCCACGCTCCTCCAGCTTCGCGACGATCTTGGTCATCGTCGGCGGTTGCACCCGTTCGACGTCGGCGAGTTCCCGAGGCGTCAGCGCGCCCGCCAGCTTGAGGCTGGTGAGCGCGGAGAGCTGGGTGACCGTCAGGTCGCCCATCGGCCGGGCCTGCCGGACACGCCGGTTGAGCCGGGTGATCGCATCACGCAGCTGGGGAGCCAGCTGCGCCGGTGGCACGCGTTTCGCCGTCACCGTCCGCTCCGTCACGATAGTTAGCTTAACTAATGAGCCTGGCTAACGACATGCGATATGACCATGCTCACGGGAAGTGTGGCCGCTCCGGGCCGGGCATCCAGTGTGGACCCGGCCCGGAGACCGCCTCAGAGCACCACGGACTCGATCGGCCCGCGCAGGAAGTAGAGGACGAACAGCGCGGCCACCCCGTACAGCAGCGGGTGCACCTCGCGGGCCTTGCCGCGGGCCAGCTTGACCACCACGTACGTGATCAGGCCGGCGCCGATCCCGTTCGAGATCGAGTAGGTGAACGGCATCAGCACGATGGTGAGGAACGCCGGAATGGCGATCTCGTAGTCGGTCCAGTCGATGGTCCGCACCGCGGTCATCATCAGGAAGCCGACCACCACCAGCGCGGTGGACGCCGCCTCGAACGGCACCACCACGACCAGCGGCGCCAGGAACATGGCCAGCAGAAACAGCGCGCCGGTGACCAGGTTGGCCGCGCCGGTCCGGGCGCCCTCCGCCACACCGGCGGCGCTCTCGATGTACGACGTGTTGCTGGAGGTGCTCGCCGCACCACCGGCCGCCGCGGCGATCGAGTCGACCAGCAGGATCTCCTTGGCCTTCGGCGGAGTGCCCCGCTCGTCGAGCATCCCGCCCTCCTGGCCAACCGCGACCATCGTGCCCATGGTGTCGAAGAAGTCCGTGATCAGCAGGGTGAACACGAACATCAGCACGACCAGCCAGCCGGCCCGGCCCCACGAGTCGAGGACGTTGAAGTTGCCCAGCAGCGACAGGTCGGGCACGTCCACCACGGTCTTCGGCAGCTCCGGCACGTTCAGCGCCCAGCCCTTGGGGTTGGGCTGACCGTTGACCACCGACGGGCCGATGTTCGCCACCGCCTCGACGATGATGGCCAGCACGGTCGAGCCGAGGATGCCGATCAGGATCGCGCCCCGGACCCGGCGGACCACCAGCACCAGGGTCAGCAGCAGCCCCACCACGAACACCAGCAGCGGCCAGCTGACCAGCTTGCCCCCGATGCCCAGCCCGACCGGCACGGTGGTGTTGGCCGCGTCGGGGACGCGCCGGACGAAGCCCGCGTCGACCAGACCGATGATGGTCAGGAACAGGCCGATGCCGACGCCGATCGCCGTCTTCAGCTGGGTCGGCACCGAGCGGAACACCGCCGTGCGCAGGCCGGTCAGCACAAGCACGGCGATGATCACACCTTCGATCACCACCAGACCCATGGCGTCCGCCCAGGTCATCTCGGGCGCGATCTCGTACGCGACCAGCGCGTTCACGCCGAGCCCGGCGGCCAGCGCCAGCGGGAACCGGCCGACCACTCCCATCAGGATCGTCATCACGCCGGCGACCAGCGCGGTCGCCGCGGCGATCGCCGGGATCGGAAGCGTCTTGCCGTCACCGTCGACGGCACTGCCGAGGATGAGGGGGTTCAGCACCACGATGTACGCCATAGTGAAGAAGGTCGCCAGGCCACCGCGTACCTCGCGGCCCATCGTCGAGCCACGGGCGGAGATCTCGAAGAAGCGGTCGAATCCGTTGCGGGGGCGAGCGGGGTCAGGTGGTGTGCCGTTCTCCGGCGGCTCTACTGCCATCAGGTCCTCGCAGGTGATCTTCGGGGTGTCGCGCGCATCGTCCCAGATCAGTGGCCGGCAGGGAAAGTTGATCGCGTACGCTTGCCGGGTGCCGAAGGAGCAGCCGCCGCGACCCGAGCCGCTCGACCCGCCGATGGTGCCGTTCGCACTCGCCGGCATGGCCGGCTGGGCGATCGTCGGGCTGGTGCTGCTGGTCTTCTTCCGCGGCTGGTTGACCGATCACGATCACCAGAACTGGCTCTGGATCTGCCTCGCCGGGTTCCTCTGGGGTCTCCCCGGGCTCGCGGTGATGATGCGGCACGACGCGAACCGTCGCCGCCGCCGGGCCGCCGCCGGCCGCTGACCCGCGCGCCGGCCCCGCCCGGTCAGGAGTGGCCGTACGGCTCCGCCGGCTCGGCCGCCTCGACCGACCCCGGGGCCCGGCTGACCGAGACGGCCTCCACCGCGCTGTCGTCGTAGACCGTCGGCATCTCGTCGACCGAGGTCTCGGCCGCCTCGATGAGTGTCTCCGAGTGCGCGCCGCAGCCGTGGTCGACGCTCACCACCCGGCCGTCGTCCGGGGCGTAGAAGTTGCCGCAGGCGCCGAAGGCCTGCCGCAGCGAACCGGCCAGCGGCAGGTAGAAGCCACAGGTGCCGCAGCGGGCTGCGGCG
Organism: Micromonospora sp. WMMD812; assembly: GCF_027497215.1. Lineage (NCBI taxonomy): Bacteria > Bacillati > Actinomycetota > Actinomycetes > Micromonosporales > Micromonosporaceae > Micromonospora > Micromonospora sp. WMMD812. The sequence continues at coordinate 4,162,554 of NZ_CP114904.1, forward strand.
GGGGCGGCGGCCGAGATGGGGGCGGCGGGGCCGTGGTCGCCGTCGTACCACCGCTGGGCCGCCTCGGAGCGCCCCTCCCGGGAGAGCACCCGGGGCCGGCCGAGGCCGAGCTCCCACGCCGTCTCCTCGACCGCCGGGTCGTCGGAGAGCACGTAGCCGGGGGCCAGCCGCTCGTCGTCCGGCGGGGTGGGCAGCAGGTCGCCCGGGCCGAGGTCGCCCGGCTTGAGCCGCTCCTGCCAGGGCAGCCAGCCCGGGGCGAGCAGCGCGTCGGTGCCCGGCAGCAGGACCGTCTCGCAGATCGTGACGTTGCGGCTGCGGGGCACCCGGGTGACGGTGACCGCCCAGCGCCAGCCGCGGTAGCCGGCGAGCCGGCACTCGAAGTAGTGCGTGACGAGCCGCTCGCCCTCGGCGACGGCCTGCAGGTGCTCGCCGACGTCGTCGGGATCCACCTCGGTGATGCCGGCGCGCGCCACGTCGACGGCGGCGGCGCAGATCTGGTCGAGGCGGGCGGCACGGGCGGAGGCGGGCCTGGTCACCCGACCATTGTTCCCCATGCGTGCGCCCGCCTGACAGGGACTCCCCGACCACGTTCTGGGCAACTGGTGCGGCGTACCCCGATCAGATGGGCGAGGATGGTGCACATGCCGTTGTTCTCCCGCTCCGGGCGATCCACTCTCGGGCGGACCGTCGGCACCGGCATCCGCGCCCTCCGGCTGCTGTTGCGCGGCTCGGTCGGCGGCGGGCGCTGGGTGACCCGGCGGGCCGGGCGGGCCCGGGCCCGCGGCGCCGGCGGCGAGGTCGGCATGGTCCGCCTCTTCGACCTGCACGCGGTCTCCTGCGCCGGCGACACGCTGATCGCCATCGGCCTGGCCGGGACGATCTTCTTCAACGTGCCGCTCGGCGAGGCGCGCAGCAAGGTCGCGCTCTACCTGCTGGTGACGATGATTCCGTTCGCCATGCTCGCCCCGGTGGTCGGGCCGCTGCTCGACCACTTCCGGCACGGCCGCCGCTACGCGCTCGCCGCCACCATGCTCGGCCGGGCCTTCCTGGCCTGGCTGATCTCCGACTACATCCACGGGTTCGGGCTCTATCCGGCGGCGTTCGGGGTGCTGGCGCTCTCCCGGGCGTACGGGGTGGCGCGCTCGGCCGCGGTGCCGAGGCTGCTGCCGGAAGGGCTGGGCCTCTCCCAGGTCGGGGCCCGGGCCAGCGTCTACGGCACGGTCGCCGGGGCGCTGGTCGCCCCGATCGGCCTAGCCGCGTTCTGGCTCGGGCCGCAGTGGCCGCTCCGGGTCGCCTCGGTGATCTTCCTGGTCGGCATGGTGATCTCGCTGCGGTTGCCGCCGAAGGCGGACTCCGAGCCGCCGGAACGGGTACCCCGTCCGCTGCGGGCGTTCGGCCGGCGTTCCGGCGAGCGCCCGTTGGGCCGGGGCCGGCCGTCGGGTCGACTGGTGATCGCCTCGCTGATCGGGGCGGCGACCCTCCGCGCGGTCTACGGCTTCCTGCTGCTCTTCCTCGCCTTCGCGATCAAGAAGGGCGACCTGACCACCGTCGTGTTCGGTCGGGAGTTGAGCGACGAGGCCGCGCTTGGCCTGGTCGGGGCTGCGCTGGCGGTGGGCAGCTTCCTGGCCACCGCGGTGGGCACCCGTCTGCGCATCCACCGGCCGACCGCGATCCAGTCCAGCAGCATGATCATCGTGGCCGGGGTCGCGGTACTCGCCGTGGTCAAGTTCTCGCTGCCCATGGTGGCCCTGTTCTGCCTGGTCACCGCCCTGCTCAGCGGCGTCGCCAAGCTGGCGGTGGACGCCTCGATCCAGGAACGGATCCCGGAGCGGCTGCGAGCCAGCTCCTTCGCCCACTCCGAGACGGTGCTGATGCTCGCCTTCGTCGCCGGCGGCGGGCTCGGCCTGGTCCCGTTCCCCGGCCGCACCGGCATCGCCGTCGCCGCCGGGGTCGGCGTGCTCGCCGCCATCCGGGGCGTGCTGGTGGCGGGGCGGTTGCGCGGCGAGCGCCTGGCGGGCCGACCCCTCGGCGACGACGAACTGGCCGAGGAGCTGGCCGATTCCGGGCCGGCGTCGGCGTCGGCGTCGGCGTCGAGCGACGATCCGACCCCGACCTCACCGGCCCCGACGAAGGCCGACGACCCGCGCCCGACCTCACCCGCCCCGGCGACCAACGGCTCTGCCGGCCACGACCCCGATCTCGCCCCGCCCGGCTACCACATCTACCGCCCGTCCTCCGCCGTCGGCGGTCCCGGCGGCAGCGACGACGAGTCCCGCCGGGAGCCGCGCGGGCCGCTGTCGTGACGGCACTGCTCGTGGTCACCGCGGTGCCGGCCGAGGCGGACGCGGTGCGGGCCGGCCTCTCCGACCCCACGATCACCGTCGCGCCGGTGGGGGTGGGCCCGGCCGTCGCCGGCGCCGCCACCGCCCGGCTGCTGACGCTGGCCGAGGCGGCCGGCCGGCCGTACGGCGCGGTGGTCAGCGCAGGCGTGGCCGGCGGCTTCACCGACCGGGTCCCGGTCGGCGGCACCGTGCTGGGCACCGCGAGCATCGCCGCCGACCTGGGCGCCGAGTCGCCGGAGGGCTTCATCCCGATCGACGCCCTCGGCATGCCACCGGCTCTGTTGGGCGCCGGCAGCACGGTCACCGCCGACCCGGAGCTGCTGGCCGCGCTCCGCGCCGCGCTGCCGGCCGCCATCGTCGGGCCGGTGCTGACGGTCAACACCGTGACCGGCACCGCCGCCAGCACCGAGGCGCTGAGCCGCCGCTACCCGGACGCCGTGGCCGAGGCCATGGAGGGGTACGGCGTGGCCGTGGCCGCTGCCCAGGCCGGCCTGCCCTTCGCCGAGCTGCGCACCATCTCCAACCCCATCGGCCCCCGCGACCGAAACTCGTGGCGCATGCGCGAGGCGCTCGCCGCCCTCACCGAGGCCGCCCCGGCCCTGGGCTGAGCGGCGATCAGACCAGCCGGCCCAGCCGCAGTGCCCACGGGCGGCTCGCCTGCAGCTGGAACCCGCACGCGAGCAGCAGGTCGGTCCCGCCGCCGTCGGCGATCGCGTAGGCGCTGCGGATCCCGTTTGCCCGCATCCCGTCGATGAGCGCCTCGACCAACCGACGCCCGATGCCGAGCCGCCGGTAACCGAAGGTTCACGAGGATCCCGTCGAGCACCATCTCCCGGCCCGTCTCGCTCTCCGCCTCGTACGCCAGGTACGGATTCCGCTCGTGCGCCCGCAGCTCACCGACGAGTTCGCCGTCGGGTAACTCGGCGACCAACCGCCAGCAGTTCGAGGGCAGATCCTGAGCGGTTACCCGGCGCACGCGGACCGTCCGGCGTACTTCCGCGCACCGCCGCCGGATGTCCCGGTAACGCCGGTTCAGCTCGTAGGTGGCCGGGGGGAGGGGCAAGGGATACCGCTCCGGCGGCAGCCTGTACCAGTCGGCCCACCAGGCGCCCGGCCAGTCCCGCGGTTCCCGGACCTCCCACACGTCCAGATGCGCCGGGTACCACCGACCCGCCTCGTCCCGCAGGTCGTCGTGCGGCACCTGCGACACCGGCGACACCGGTTGGCCACCGGCCAGCACACCCTCGCCGACCGCCGCCCCCGCAACAGAAGCCGCGCCCTGTCCCGACACCACGCCCTCGCCCGACGCCGCGCCCTCGCCGGCCCGCAGACCGATGACCAGGACGCCGCCCGCGGCCCGCACCAGCCGCTCGACGGTGTGCAGTCTCGGGTCTCGCGCCCTCCCTGACTCGATCCGCGCCACACTGGCCTGCGGCACGCCGGCCCGCTCGGCCAACTCACGTTGGCCCAGATCCGCTCGGCGCCGCAGAGACCGCAGCACACTGCCCACATCGATTGCCTCCGCCCCCTCGTCCACACACCGATGCTCGCGCCTAGGACGAACGCCATCAACAAACCACCGCGTTCCTGTGGACAACCCTGTGGACAACCGGGCTCTGCTGTGCAAAACCCGACGCCCGCACGCCTCCCCTCGTCGGCCACAAGGGGTGTCGCAAGCCCTTAGAGCTGAGTCACTGGCGTCATCACGCCGGGAAGCGCGGATCGCTCACGACCCGGGAAGCACGACCTGGAACGCCCACGGCCGGCAAGCGCGACCGCGCAGATCGGTGCGAGCCGAGAAGCGCGGGCTCGTGAGTCGTTTACGACATCAGCTCTAAAGGACACGAACGACATACCCGAGCCGGCCCGACGGAGGCCATTCGGGATGCCCGAGCCGGCCCGACGGACGGCAGCCGGAACGCCCGAGCCGGCCCGACGGACGGCAGCCGGAATGCCCGAGCCGGCTCGACGGCAGGGCGATCGACATGCCCGAGCCGGTCAAGTGGGAGGGCTGTCCGTCGTCACAGCACGGGCGGCCCCCGATCGGGCTCCTGAGGGCGGGGCTACGGTGGGGGTGTGGCGCTCTCTCTGGCGATTTCGCCCTGCCCCAACGACACGTTCGTCTTCGACGCCCTGGTGCACGGTCGAGTGGCCGGCGCGCCGCCGGTCGAGGTGACCTACGCCGACGTGGACGTGACCAACACGGCGGCCGAGCGGGGCGCGTTCGACCTGGTGAAGGTGAGCTTCGCGGCGCTGCCCTGGCTGCTCGACCAGTATCACCTGCTGCCCTGCGGCGGGGCGCTCGGTCGCGGCTGCGGCCCGCTGGTGCTCACCCGCGGGGACCGCACCGACCTGTCCGGGGCGACGGTGGCGGTCCCCGGCGACCGGACCACCGCGTACCTCCTGTTCCGGCTCTGGGCGGCGGACCGCCCGCCGGCGCGGATCGAGGTGGTGCCGTTCCATGAGATCATGCCCGGCGTCGCGGCCGGCCGGTACGACGCGGGCCTGGTCATCCACGAGGCCCGCTTCACCTACCACCGGCACGGACTGACCGCCCTGGTCGACCTCGGCGAGTGGTGGGAGGCCGACACCGGCCTGCCCATCCCCCTCGGCGCGATCCTGGCCCGGCGCGGCGCGGTCGACCCGGAGGCCGCGGCCGGGTGGATCCGGGAATCCGTCCGGCAGGCCTGGGCCGACCCCGCGGCCAGCCGTGACTACGTGCTCGCGCACGCCCAGGAGATGGAGCTCGACGTCGTCGACCGGCACATCGGCCTCTACGTGAACGAGTTCACCGCGGACCTGGGGGAGGCGGGATTCGCCGCCGTGGAGGCGCTGCTCAACCGGGCCGCCGACGCCGGGCTCGTGCCTCAAACCTCCAGCTCGCGCGCCACGGCGTGGACCAGCTGAGCGATCTTCTGCGCGGTCTTCCGGTCCGGGAAGCGACCTCGGCGCAGGTCCGGCTGGACCTTCGCCTCCAGCACCTTGATCATGTCCTCGACCAGGCCGTGCAGCTCTTCCGCCGGCCGGCGGCGCAGCTCCGCCACCGACGGCGGCGCCTCCAGCAGCTTGACCCCCATGGCCTGGGCGCCCCGGCGGCTGTCCACCACGCTGAAGTCGACCCGCTGACCACCCTTGAGGTCGGTGACACCCGCCGGTAGCGCGGCCTTCGGCAGGAACACGTCGCCACCCTCGTCACTGGTGACGAACCCGTATCCCTTGGTCGCGTCGTACCACTTCACTCGACCCGTAGGCACCTGAGAACCCCTGCTTCGTTGAGACGTCTACTGCTCCAAGGCTAGCTGGATCATGCCGTCGAGCGCCGCCGGGAATTCGGTGAGATCGTCCAGCACCACCTCGGCCCCGGCCGCCCGCAGCTCGTCGGCCGAGCAAGGGCCGGTGGCCACCGCGATGCCGGGCACCTCCGCCGCCGCGGCGGCGACCATGTCGGCCACGTGGTCGCCGACGTAGTGGGTCGCGTCGTGCTGGCGCAGCGCCACCGCCTTCTCCTCCGCGAAGAGGTCCCCGGCCACCTCGTCCACCACCAGCCCCAGGTGATCGAGGTGCAGCCGGGCCAGCCGGCCGAGCTTGGAGGTGACCACCAGCACCCGGCCACCCCGCGCCCGGATCGCCTCGATCGCCTCCCGGGCGCCAGGAAGCGGCACGGTCGGGGTGATCGCGTACGCCGGGTAGAGCTCGCGGTAGAGGTGCACCGCCGACTCGACCTGCTCGGGCGGGAACCACCGGGCGATCTCGGTACGCAGCGGCGGCCCGAGCCGGGAGACCGCCGCGTCGGCGTCCACCGGCACGCCGGTGCGGGCGGTGAGCGCCCGGTAGGCGGCGGCGATGCCGGGCCGGGAATCGACCAGGGTCATGTCGAGGTCGAACCCGACCGTCAGTGGGGACATGCGGAGAAACGTACCCGGCCGGGCCAGCCGACCAGCCGGACGTCCGAGGGGCGGGACCACCCCTTGCCGGGCTAGCGTGGAACGACGATGACCACCTCACTCGCCGACCATCTGCGGTCGCTGCCCGACGAGTCGCTGGCCGCCCTCCTCCAGCTGCGGCCGGACCTCGTCGTACCCGTGCCGGCCGACGTCTCCGCGCTCGCCATCCGGGCCGCCTCCCGGGTCTCGGTGGCCCGGGCCCTGGACGGGCTGGACCAGTTCACCCTCCAGATCCTCGACGCCGCCCGGCTCACCCGCGACCCGGCCGACGGCACCACCTCGACCGACGCCGTGCTGGCCATGGCGACGGCCGGCCCCCGACCACCCGCGCCGACCACCGTCCGGGGGGCCGTCAACAAGCTGCGCGCGCTGTTCCTGCTGTACGGCCCGGAGCACACGCTCACCGTGGTGCCGAGCGTGGACGAGGTGTCGCCGTACCCGGCGGGGCTGGGCCGGCCGGCGGCGGAGCTGGACCCGCGGACGGCCGCGCTGTGCGCGGACCCGGCGAAGCTGCGCCGAACCCTGCTGGCGGCGCCGCCGTCGGCCCGCGCGATCCTCGACCGGCTCGCGGCCGGGCCGCCGGTGGGCAGCGTGCCGCCGGGCGCGCTGCAGGCGCCGCCGCTCGGTGCGGAGGACGCGCTGCCGCCGGACCTGACGAACGGTGGCGCGCCGACCGGGTCGCCGGTGCGCTGGCTGGTGGACAACCGGCTGCTCGTGCCGGTCTTGACCGGGAAGTCCGGCTCGGCCGGCACGGTGGAGCTGCCCCGGGAGGTCGGGCTGCTGCTGCGTCGGGACAGCGGGCCGCTCGGCCCGTTGCGGACCAGCCCGCCGCCGGTCGCCGCCGCGCCCCGCGAGGCGAAGGCGGTCGACTCGGCCGGGGCCGGGCAGACCATCGAGGTGGTACGCCACACCGAGACGCTGCTCGAGCAGCTCGCCGCCGAGCCCGCCCCGGTGCTCCGCTCCGGCGGGATCGGCGTACGCGAGCTGCGCCGCCTGGCCCGCGGCGGCGCGCTGGACGAGTCGACGGCGGCGCTGCTGCTGGAGGTGGCGTACGCGGCCGGGCTGACCGGCGAGCTGGACCTGCCCGGCACCACCGGGCGGTACGGCGCCGACCAGCAGGTGCTGCCGACGGCCGGCTACGAGGTGTGGCGGGCCGGCTCGCTGGCTCAGCGCTGGGAGCAGCTGGCCCGGGCGTGGCTGACCATGACCCGGCAGGTCGGGCTGGTCGGGCAGCGCGACGACCGGGACCGGCCGATCACCGTCCTGTCCGCCGAGGCGGAGCGGGCCGGCGCGCCGGCCGCCCGACGGGCGGTCCTCGGGGTGCTCGCCGACCTGGAGCCGGCGACCGCGCCCACCCCGGACGAGGTGCTGGAACTGCTCGACTGGCGGGCGCCCCGGCGCAGCCGGGGGCGGGAGACGGCGCACCGGGAGGTGCTCGCCGAGGCCGCCCAGCTGGGCGTGACCGGGCTGGGGGCGCTCACCTCGTACGGGCGGCTGCTGCTCGCCGACGTCACTGACGCGGACGACCGGGTGGACGACCCGCTGGGGCTGCACACGGACGCGGACAGCGAGGAGCCGTCGACGGCGGTGCGGGCGCTGGACGCGCTGCTGCCCGCGCCGGTCGACCACTTCCTCGTACAGGCCGACCTGACCGTGGTGGTGCCGGGCCCGCCGGAGCCGACGCTCGCCGTCGAGCTGGAGGCGGTGGCCGAGCCGGAGTCGGCGGGCGGGGCCAGCGTGCACCGGGTCACCACGGCGAGCGTGCGCCGGGCGTTGGACGCCGGCTACTCGGCGGACGACCTGCACGGGCTCTTCCGCCGGCGGTCCCGCACTCCGGTGCCGCAGTCGCTCACGTACCTGGTGGACGACGTGGCGCGCAAGCACGGCGGGCTGCGGGCCGGCTCCGCCGGGGCGTACCTGCGCAGCGACGACGAGGCGCTGCTGACCGAGGTGTACGCCGACCGGCGGCTGGAGTCGCTGTCGCTGCGCCGGTTGGCGCCGACCGTGCTGGTCAGCCCGCACCAGATGGGACGGCTGCTCGGCGCGTTGCGCGACGCCGGGTACGCCCCGGTGCCGGAGGACGCGAGCGGCGCCGTGGTGCTGTCGCGCCCGCGGATCCGCCGGGCGCCGGCCCGGGTGTCGGTGGCCACGCGGACGCTCGACCCGCTGGCCGCGCCGAAGCTGCCGATGCCGCGCCTGCTCGGTGTGGTGGAGCAGATCCGGCGGGGCGACGCGGCGGCGCGGGCGGCCCGGCGGGCTCCCGCGGTGGTCCGCGCCGGTGCCCGGGGCGCGACCGGTCCGACGCCGGTGCAGGGGCATTCCGACGCTCTCGCGGTTCTCCAGCAGGCGGTCCGGGACAAGGCGCTGGTCTGGGTCGGCTACGTCGACGCGCACGGGGCAACCGCGTCCCGGCTGGTCAAGCCGGTCTCGATCGGCGCCGGCTACCTGCGCGCCGAGGACGAGCGGACGGAGATGCTGCACACGTTCGCGCTGCACCGGATCACCGCCGCGGTGCTCGCCACCTGACCGCCTCAGCGGCGGCTGCGGCGTACGGTGCCGACGACGGAGATGATCAGCAGCAGCGCGAAGCCGGCGCCGGCCGACTCGCCGACCGAGTCGACGAAGCCCTGCCGGAGCACCAGCCAGCCGAAGAGGAACCAGCCGAGGAGGATCACCCCGGCGACCGCGTACGCGATCACGGTCGCGGTCGAGACCTCGCCCGCCGGGGTCTGTTCGTGTTCGGGGACCACCTCGCGGTCGACTGTCATCTCCGCCTCCCCCGTCCGGTACACGCCAGATCTCCAGCGTGGCACCGCCGTGGCGGAAGTGACAGGGGATAAAACCCGGATGCGGTGGCGACGCTGCCCCGGCACACGCCGACGGTGCCGGGACGGCGTCCGCCGTCAGGTGCCGGGACGCCGCCCGATCAGGACCACCCGGCTGCCGACCTTGCCCAACTCCCAGTAGCGGACGGCGTCGGCGTGCAGCAGGTTGACGCACCCGTGCGAGCCGATCGACATGTTGTGCAGGTAGGTGGTGGTCTCGTGGAAGCCCATGCCCTGGGTGAAGTGCTGCCAGTAGGGCAGCCAGACCTCGTACGGGTTGGACCACTCCTTGATGTTGCGATAGTTGATCTTGTAGGTGCCGGCGGGCGTCCGGTAGCCGGCCATCCCGGTGCGGGTCACCGTGGGCTTCACGAGCACCTTGCCGTCGCGCATCACCCAGGTGGTCTGTCGGGTCAGGTCGATGCAGAAGGTGGTGCCGGACCCGGCCTTGCACCGGCTGGTGTCGGTGGTGGCGAGCCGCTTGGCCACGTCGTACGTCGTGGGGCCGGCGCGGCCCTGGGCCGGGCGGACGTCGTAGCGCTTCTGGAACTTCTTGATGGCGGCGCAGTCGGCGGCGGACTGCTTGCCGTCCACGGTCACCGCGCCGAACCCGCCCAGCTGGGCCAGGTAGGTCTCCACCTCGCGCTGGCGCTCGCCCTGCGGGCAGCCGGCCGGGGTGGTGCTGGTCGCCGGCTTCGGTGCGGTGCGGCTCGGCGTCGGCTTGGGCTTCGGCGCGGTCGTCGTCCGACTCGGTGCCGGCTTCGGCGTCGTCGACGCGGGCTGGTCACGCTGGTCGGGGCCGGGCGTTGCGCTCGCCCCCGATGCCTGTTCCGCCGCTCCGGCCGGGGCGGCTCCCCCGCCACCACTCCCGCCGCTCGACGGGTCGAGCGCGCACGCGCCGGCGCCGACCAGCGTGACCACCACCAGGGCGACCAGCCGGGAAGTGATGTGAACGCGCTTCATGGGCCCTCCCTGCACTGCCGTCCCCTTCGTAGACGTTCATAAGTGCCAGACCGGTTGCATCGTGTGCGCATTTTTCTTCGGACATCTGGCCGCGTGCAACACTGGATGGTCGGCCTGCGGCCGGTCACCTGCTGTTCCGGGTAACCGACTGGCGGCAACCCCCGAGGAGAGGACGCTGGCGTGAGCGGTGGACCACTGATCGTGCAGTCGGACAAGACCCTGCTGCTGGAGATCGACCACCCCGACGCGCAGGCCTGCCGGATGGCCATCGCACCCTTCGCCGAGTTGGAGCGCTCCCCGGAGCACGTGCACACCTACCGGCTCACCCCGCTCGGGCTGTGGAACGCCCGCGCCGCCGGCCACGACGCCGAGGGCGTGGTGGACGCGCTGATCAAGTACAGCCGCTACCCGGTGCCGCACGCGCTGCTGGTCGACGTGGCCGAGACGATGGACCGGTACGGCCGGCTCCAGCTCGCCAACGACCCGGTGCACGGCTTGGTCCTGCGGGCCCTGGACCGGGTGGTGCTGGTCGAGGTCGCCAAGAGCAAGAAGCTCGCCGGCATGCTGGGCGCGAAGATCGACGACGACACGATCGCGGTGCACCCGTCCGAGCGGGGCCGGCTCAAGCAGGCGCTGCTCAAGCTGGGCTGGCCGGCGGAGGACTTGGCCGGCTACGTGGACGGTGAGGCGCACCCGATCGACCTGGCCGAGGCCGGCAAGGAGGGCCGCAAGCCGTGGACGCTGCGGTCGTACCAGCGGGAGGCCGCCGAGGCGTTCTGGGCCGGCGGCTCCGGCGTGGTGGTGCTCCCCTGCGGCGCCGGTAAGACCCTGGTCGGCGCGGCGGCGATGGCCGAGGCGAAGGCGACCACGCTGATCCTGGTCACCAACACGGTGGCGGGGCGGCAGTGGAAGCGGGAGCTGATCGCGCGTACGTCGCTGACCGAGGAGGAGATCGGCGAGTACTCGGGCGAGCGCAAGGAGATCCGCCCGGTCACCATCGCCACGTACCAGGTGCTCACCTCGCGGCGCGGCGGCGCGTTCACCCACCTGGACCTGTTCGGCGCCCGCGACTGGGGTTTGGTCATCTACGACGAGGTGCACCTGCTGCCCGCGCCGATCTTCCGGTTCACCGCGGACCTCCAGGCCCGCCGCCGGCTCGGCCTCACGGCGACTCTGGTACGCGAGGACGGCCGCGAGGGCGACGTCTTCTCGCTGATCGGCCCGAAGCGGTACGACGCGCCGTGGAAGGACATCGAGTCGCAGGGCTGGATCGCCCCGGCGGAGTGCACCGAGGTGCGGGTGACCCTGACCGACGCGGAGCGGATGGCGTACGCGACGGCGGAGACCGAGGAGCGCTACCGGATGGCGGCGACCGCCCGGACGAAGCTGCCGGTGGTGAAGGCGCTGGTCGACCGCCACCCGGACGAGCAGACGCTGGTGATCGGCGCGTACATCGACCAGCTGCACCAGCTCGGCGAGTACCTGGACGCGCCGATCGTGCAAGGGTCGACGACGAACAAGGAGCGGGAGCGGCTGTTCGACGCGTTCCGCGCTGGTTCGCTGCGGACGTTGGTGATCTCGAAGGTCGGCAACTTCTCCATCGACCTGCCCGAGGCGGCGGTGGCGATCCAGGTGTCCGGCACCTTCGGCTCCCGCCAGGAGGAGGCGCAGCGCCTCGGCCGGGTGCTCCGCCCCAAGGCGGACGGCCGGCAGGCGCACTTCTACACGGTGGTCTCGCGGGACACGATCGACACCGAGTACGCCGCACACCGCCAACGCTTCCTCGCCGAGCAGGGGTACGCGTACACCATCGTGGACGCCGACGACGTCCTCGGCCCGAAGCTCCCGACGATCGAGTGACCCGGCGGGTGCCGCGCCGGGACCGGGTGTCCTTCGTGCTCGCTTTAGAGTGATGTCGTAAACGACTCAGGCGTCAACGCGTCCGGCTGCGAGGAGAAGGGGTTGGCGCGTCGCTGAACGCGGCCCGCCAACCTCCGCAAGGCTCGGCTACTTGCCGCCGCCGGCTCGGAAGGCCACCCAGGCGTCGCTCATCCGGTCCGCCTGTCCCGCGGGTGCGGGCGCTGGGGCGCGCCGCCAGCGCTTCCTGGCCGAGCAGGGGTACGCGGCCACCATCATGGACGCCGACGACGTCCTCGGCCCGGAGCTCCCGACGATCGACTGACCGCCGTCCCTTGATCAACACCAGGTCGGCGATGTGGCGTTGTCCCCGGCCGACCAAGTAATGCGCATTCGGCCAACTGCCCCCCGGTGAGGCTTCCGCAAGGCAGGTGACTGGGATAGCCTGCCTCACAGGTGTGCCGGGAAGCCTGGTCGGCGAAGAGATCACGTCGACGAGGGGTCCAGAATGAACGGCAAACTGATCGACGCGAGCCTGGTTGTGATCTGGCTCGGAACCTTCCTCATTGTCGCCATGGTTCACCCTGGCGTGGCCAACCTCCTCATCGCATGGGGCGGAGCCGTCCTGCTCGGTTGGTACAACACTCTGGTCCGCCGTGACCCGAAGACCGATGCCTTGCGTGAGCGGTGGCAGCCTCGCTGACCGTACGCATCCGGGCAGAGTGCGTCCGATCCTCGCGACTGCCGAACGGCTCCTCGGAGTGACCGAGGGCGGCGGTCAGGGCAGGATGCGCCTCGCGAAGATCGGCTAGCTCGCCATTTCCTGTCGGTCCTGGACGGCGCCGGTTCGCAGGCGCCGTCCAGGACCGACGGGCGGGTTTCTCTTGTTAGTCCGGTTCGTTGCTGTACGTCCGTGCTGTACTGGCGACGCTGCCGCTCTGGCTCGGGGCCGGCTGGCACCAGATGGAAGCCGTCATGCCGCACGTTCGACTTTCCGGGCTGGTGCAGCAACTACCGAAGGTGAGGCCGTGGATCACACCCTGACCTTCGGCCTGCTGGTAGCGCTCGTCGGGGTGGCGTTGTCGACCGCGATCCTGTCCAGCCGAATCAGCGATGCCATCGGGGTGCCGGCGCCAGCGCTCTTCCTGGTCGCGGCCGCCGTCGCCTCCGACCTGTTCCCCGAGCTGTACGGGCTCGACGTGCAGCATGTGCAGGACATCGTCACCGTCGCGTTGATCTTCATCCTCTTCGAAGGCGGCATGCACATCGGATGGCGCCGCTTCCGATCCGCGCTCGGCCCGATCGCTGTCGTCGGCGTCCTCGGCACCTTCCTCACCGCCGCCGCCGTCGCGCTGCTCGCCCATCTCATCTTCGACTTCAGTTGGCTGGCCTCGCTGCTCATCGGTGCCGCGCTGGCCCCGACCGACCCGGCCGCGGTCTTCTCCGTGCTCGGCAAGCAGGAGATCAGCGGTCGATCCGGGACCGTCATCGAGGGAGAGTCCGGCGCCAACGATCCAGTCGGCATCGCCCTGGTGGCCAGCCTGCTCGTGGTGATCGAGACGGGTGCCACCGGCTTGGAGGCGTTCGGGGAGGGATTGCGCGAGTTCCTGCTCCAGATGGCTATCGGTGCGACCGTCGGGCTCGTCCTGGGCTACGCCCTGCGATTCGTGGTCCGGGTTCCGCTACCGACCGACGCGCTCTATGCCGTACGCACCATCGCCGCCGCCGCCACCATCTACGGCGTCGCCACCGTGGCGCACGGGTCCGGCTTCCTCGCCGTCTTCGTCGCGGGGATCACCCTCGGCAACCTGCCTATCCCGCACAAGGGCGAGATTCGGCGGGTGCACGCCTCGGTGGCCAGCCTTGGCGAGATCGTGGCGTTCGCCGTACTCGGGCTCACCATCGACCTGTCCGAACTGTTCAGCAGCCGCGCCTGGTGGATCGGCCTGATCCTCGCCGCGCTTCTCACCCTGGTGGTCCGTCCGCTGCTGGTCGGCCCCCTGCTGATGCCGGTGGCGCTGCGGCCGGGCGAGAAGATCTTCGTGCTCTGGTCCGGCCTCAAGGGCGCGGTGCCGATCCTGCTCGGCACCTTCGTCTTCGTCGCCGCCATCCCGGACGCCGAACTCATCTACGACATCATCTTCGTGGTGGTGCTCTTCTCGGTCGTCGTGCAGGGCGGCCTGATGCCGCTCGTCGCCCGGTGGTGCGGCGTACGGATGGAGCCGGAGCCCTAGGCGCTCGACGGCCATCCGAGCAGGCGAGCGCCGAGCACGGCCGTGTGGAGCGTGAAGCGCTGGGTTGGTTCGCTGGGGTGGTAGCCGGTCAGATCGCGGACGCGATCGATGCGGTAGGTGACCGCGCGGACGGACAGGTGCAGTTGGCGGGCGGTGGCGGTGTAGTTGCCCTGGTTGTCGAAGAGCACGGCGAGCGTGTGGAGGTAGGGCTTCGGACCACCGCGGGCGTCGGTCAGCGGGCCGAGGACGGTCGTGACCAGGTCGGCGATGGCGTCGCGGTCGCGCAGCAGGACCGGGAAGACGAGAAGGTCCGCCGCGTTGAGGACGGGGGCGGTGAAGCCGAGCTTGGCAGCGAGGTTGAGGGTGTTGCGGGCCTCGTCCAGTGAGGCGGCCACGCCTTGAAGCCCGGGGTGGGCACGTCCGACGCCGATCTGCCACCGCTCGGTGCCGAGTTCGGCGAGCAGCAGGTGGGCCAGCTCGGCGGGGACGCCACGCAGGCCGCCGGCGCTGATGCAGACAAGATCGGCGTCGCGCAGGGTGGTCAGGGTGTTGCCTTCCCCGAACCGGGCGGCGAGGCCGGCATCGATACGGCGGGTGACCTCAGGGGTGAGCTTCTGGGCGCGGGCGACGATGACTGTGTGCGTCGCCGAAAGGCGGATGCCATACCGTTCGGCGCGTTGGGCGAGCCCGCCCGGGTCGGCGCGGCCGGTGAGCAGGTCGTTGACAAACGCGGATCGTTCGCCGTCGTGGCGGGCCAGCTCCGCGTGGGCGCGGTGGGTGTATCCGTCGATGGCCGCGCTCACAACGGTGTGCGTGCTGTCGAGCAGGGTGGCGGCCTCGGCGTGCACGGTAGTGGCGGTGTCGGTGGTGTGCCGGCCGATGGCCGCCCACCGGGCTATCGCTGCCTCAAGCATCGCGGTGACGAGGTCGCGGAGTTGCAATCCCGCGTCGGCGGTGCGGGCGCCGAGGTCGCCAGCAGCGTGTAGCCGTGCCGTTCCCGCTTCGGTCTCCAGCAGCTCAGTGCAGCCGGTTACCAGCCGGCGCCAGTCGAGGTCGGTCATCGGCGGATCGTGGCTCCTCCCGGTACACGTACCGGTGGCCGCCGTAGGCGGACGGCGGCCACCGGGTTCGTATCAGACACCGACGTCGCGCCGGTCGAACAGCAGCACTCCGGCGATCGTCGTCGCCGCGGCGACGACGACCAGGGCGAGCAGTCCGGCCGCGTGCCAGCCGGTGTGCAGCGGATCCGTGCCGATGAAGTAGTAGAACGGCGAAAGCCACCTCAGCCAGCCGGCACTGTCGAACATGCCGCCGATGGCGTTGGCCATGTAGGTGGCGACGGCCAGCACGCCGGTGATGGCCAGCACGTGGCCGCGCCGGCCGGTGGCAGCGCCGACGAGGAACGCGATGCCGGTGAAGCACCACACCAGCGCCACCAGCCCGGCCGAGGCGGCCGCGACATGGGACATCGGGATCTCCATGCCGATCGCCGGGACGATTATGCTCAGCAGGATCCAGGGGATCACCGCGACCACGGTCACCGATGCGCCGGTCGCGGCCAGCCGCTGGGCCGCGAACGCGTTGCGTGACAGCGGGTTGGCCAGCAGCAGCTCCATGCCGCCGTCCTCTTCGGGGCGGGCGATAGTGCGGCCGGTGAGCGTCACCGCACACATGATCACCAGCAGTGGGCCGATCAGGCTGAACACGGTCGCCTGCAGGTATCCGGCCGGCGAGAGCATGTCGGCGATGCCGAGGAAATCGAGCATGCCCTTGGGCAGAGTGTCCTGCTTCAGCTCCGCAGCCCCTTGGAACTGGCTGTAGAACGAGGTGTAGATAGTGGTGAACGCGGCGACGCCGACGGACCAGCCGAGGACGGCGCGGCGGTCGTCGCGCCAGGTCTTACGCACGAGCGCGGGCAGCATCGCCGGCTCCTTCGGAGTGGTAATAGAACGACAGGAACGTCTCTTCCAGATCGGGTTCGGCCGACAGCAAGTCGACCACGTCGTGGCGGGCGGCGGCCTTGATCAGCGGGTCGAGGCGGCCGTCGACGGTGCAGCGAAGGACCGGCCCGGACACCACCACGTCCGTCACACCGGGTAGGACGCCGAACTCGGCGGCGTCGACCGGATCAGCGAAGTGGATCTCGACAGTGCGAATGGCGCGCTTGCCGAGGGATTCGACGCGCTCGACGGCGGCCAACCTGCCATCCCGAACGATCGCCACCCGGTCGGCGGTCTGCTGCACCTCGGCGAGAACGTGGGAGGACATGAAGACGGTCTGCCCAGCGTCGCGGGCGTCCCGAATGATGGCCAGGAACTCGTGCTGCATGAGCGGGTCCAGGCCGCTGGTGGGCTCGTCGAGGATCAGCAGCGCCGGCTGGTGCATGAACGCCTGCACCAGGCCGACCTTCTGCTTGTTGCCCTTCGACATGGTGCGCACCGGGCGGGACAGGTCCAGGTCGAGGCGTTCGGCCAGGTCGGTCACCTGTGACCAGGCCACCCCGCCGCGCGCGGCGCAGAAAAAGCGCAGCAGATCGGCCGCTTTCTCCCGGCCGGGAATCGCCAACTCGCCGGGCAGGTAGCCGATCTGGCGATGCAGCGCGGCCTTGTCCTTGCGCGGATCCAGCCCAAGCACAGTGGCGTGGCCCCGCGTCGGACGCAGGAAGTCCAGCAGCAACCGGATCGTGGTGGTCTTGCCGGCCCCGTTCGGTCCGAGGAAGCCCATCACTTCCCCGGCGCGTACCTCGAGGTTGAGGCCCTCAACGCCGCAGCGGGTGCCATAGAACTTGGTCAAGTCCTCGGCCAACACGGCCATCTCGGTGGTCATAGCCCACATAGTCGCGACCGCTCCTGCTCGGGATCCAGGTCAGGGTCCGGTCGACTTCGAGAGTGTGCGTTGCCGGAACCCGGCAAACCCGCAGCTCGCGAGCCCGATTGCGATCACGCAGAAGGTCACCTCCACCGGCGCCCCGAGGCGCGGGCGGCTCAGAGGACGCGGGTGACCTGCTCGGCGGCGACCAGCGCGTCCCGCTTCGCTGGGTCGAGGTTGGCGCAGAGCACCACGGACGCTCCGGCGGACAGCGGCGCGAGCAGCCACTTCAACGGCTGCTCGTGCTCGGCCGCGTCGACCAGCAGCCGGTCGCCGGCGCGCAGGTCCCACGTCTGGGCCATCTCGCGGGCGATCGCGCCCCACTGGCCGTACGTGGTGCCGTCGGGGCTGGCCGGGTCGGTCGGGCGGACGGCGGCGTGGTCCGGGGCCGCGTCAGCGTGCCGCAGCACCTCGCGGGACCAGTCGAGCCAGCCCGCCGGCACGTCGGCCAGCGGGTCGGGGCCGGTGCCGACGAGGTAACGGTGCGTCCCGTCGGGCACGTCCTCCAGCCAGTCGTCGAGGCGGTCCGGGGTCACGAAGACCGCGTCGTATGGCAGGTCGCCGCCCGGTTCGAGGACCGGCAACCCGGCGGTGGCGCGCGGCCGGAACGACACCGCCAGGCCGACCGCCCAGGCGCCCAGCAACACCGCGGCGGTACGCCAGTGCGGCGGCAGCAGCACCGCCACCCGGCTGCCCGGAGCCAGCCCGCAGCCGTCCCGCAGCAGGCCCGCGCTGCGCGCCGCCCAGCCGCCGAGCTGCGTCGCGGTCAGGTCGACCCGCTCGCCGCTCGCGTCGTCCAGCCAGGTGAGCAGCGGAGAGTCTGCGTCGCGCGATGCGGCGACCGTGACGGTGACGTCTGTGCTGGCGGTCATCGGGCACCCTCCTGCCGGCCGGTCACCACCCTATCCACCGGTCCGCCGGACACGACGCCCCGCATCGCGGTCGACTTTGGTCGCGGGGAGCGTCGGCCGATGGCCGTATCGGCGGGCCGGGCGGCTCGGACACCGTGCCGAGTAACACCGAGCGCCCCGAGGAGCGTCGATGACCACCCTTCCCCGCACTGCCGCCGCGCCCGCGGACCGGCCGTCGCTGGCCCGGCGGCTCGCGCCGGTGCTGGCGCTCCTCTTCCTCGCGCCCTGGGCCGCCGAGTGCGCCTGGGGCGGCTTCACCCTCGCCGAGGTACCACTGGTGCTGCTCATCCTCGGCCCGATGTACGGCGGGGCCGCGATCCTGATCCGGGAGACCGCCCGGCGGCTCGGCGCGGGCTGGCCGGCGATCGTGCTGCTCGCCGCCGCGTTCGGGGTGTTCCAGGCCGGGATCGTCGACCAGTCGCTGTTCAACCCCGACTTTCTGGACGACACGGAGTACGCCGACACCCAGGCAGCCGCCGCGGCGACACTGGTCCCGGGGCTCGGGTTCAGCCTCCGGCAGGCGTTCGACTACGTGGGCAACCACATCGTGCTGAGCATCTGCGCGCCGATCGTGCTCGTCGAGTCGTACCTCGGGAAGGCTCGCCGGCTGCGGCCCTGGCTCGGCCGGCCGGGCCTGGTCGTGGTCACGCTGCTCTGGCTGGCGGGCAGTCTGCTCATCTTCTCCGACGATGGCGGTCGGAAGGGTTTCCTGGCCAGCCCGCTTCAGCTGGGCTTCGCCGCCGCGCTGATCCTCGCCCTCGTCGCGGTGGCCCTACTGCCCCGCTGGCGGCGTTCGCGACCGCGCCCGAACGACCCGACCGCGCCGCGCCCGATCTGGGTGGCCCTGGTGGTCGTGGCCGCCCACTTCGGCGTCGACCTCGCGCCCGGCTGGGCCGGGGTGGGCATCGCGCTGGCGTTCGCCGCCACCGCCGGAGGGTTGGTCGCGTTCTGGTCCTCCCGCGCCGGGTGGGGACAGTGGCATGTGGTCGCCGCCGGCACGGCGAGCCTGGTCACCGCCGCCGCGTTCGCGTACCTCGTGCCGCCCTACGCCGCCGCGTCGCCGGCGGCGTCCCTGGTCGGCGACGTCGCGATCAGCGTGATCACCGTCGCCCTGATCGGCGGCGCGGTGTGGCGACTGCGGCGGCCTTCGTCGGGTGTTCACGTCCGCGCAAGCTGATGATCCCCCGCAGGTGTCAGCCTCCGACCGGGCCCCGACCAGACGGAGGACGTCCTTGACATTCAGAAGAACCTTCACCGCGCTCACCGCAGCCGGTGTCGCGGCTGCCAGCCTGACCGGCGCCACCTCGGCGACCGCCGGTGGACACCACCACCACCCGGGCAAGCCGCTCGCCTTCGACCGGGTCGCCACGTACCCGGTCTTCCAGAACCGACCGGCCGATGAGGAGCCGGCGACCGCGACGGTCGCCGAGATCTCGGCGGTCAGCCCCGACGGCCGTACGTTGATCTACACCGACGCGCTGTCCCGCCGGATCGGTTTCCTCGACATCTCCAACGCCGACAAGCCCCGTGGCCTCGGCACCCTCTCCCTCGCCCAGCTCGGCGAAGCCGAGGACGAGCCCACCTCGGTGGCCGTGGTCGGCCGGTACGTGCTGGTGGTCGTCAACACCAGCCGCAGCTACACCGAGCCGTCCGGCCGGCTGGATGTGATCGAGCTGGCCACCCGCAAGCGGGTCGCGAGCTACGACCTCGGCGGCCAGCCCGACTCGATCGCGATCAGCAAGGACCAGCGGTACGCCGCGATCGCCATCGAGAACGAGCGCGACGAGGAGGCGACCCCGCCCGGTGGCGAGGAGGGCGACCTGCCCCAGCTCCCCGCCGGGTTCGTGCAGATCGTCGACCTGGGCGGCAAGTCGCCGGCGAACTGGCGGCTGCGGCCGGTGCCGCTGACCGCCGCCGACGGCACCGCGCTGCCCGCGCTGGTCGCGGCCGGCCTCGCCGAGCCGACCGACCCGGAGCCGGAGTACGTCTCCATCAACAGCCGCAACCAGCTCGCGGTGACCCTCCAGGAGAACAACGGCGTCGCCCTGATCGACCTGCCGACCGGCCGGATCACGAAGGTGTTCGGCGCCGGGACCGCCTCGATCAGCGGGATCGACACCAAGAAGGACGGGGTCATCGACCTCACCGGTTCGATCAGCGACGTGCCGCGCGAGCCGGATGCGGTGGCCTGGGTCGACGACCGGTACCTCGCGACCGCCAACGAGGGAGACTGGCGGGGCGGCAGCCGCGGCTGGTCGGTCTTCGACAGCCGTTACGGCACGCTGGCCTGGGACGCCGGCAACACGTTCGAGCGCCTGGCCGTGACGTACGGCCTGCACAACGAGGACCGCGCCGGCAAGAAGGGCACCGAGCCGGAGGGCGTCGCCGTCGCCGAGTACGACGGCGTGCGGTACGGCTTCGTCGGCTCGGAGCGCAGCAACTTCGTCGCCGTCTACGACCTGAGCAACCCCACGAAGCCGGTGTTCAAGCAGGTGCTGCCCTCCACCAACGGGCCGGAGGGGCTGCTGCCCATTCCGTCCCGCGGGCTGTTCGCCATCTCCAGCGAGGAGGACGACGCCTCGGTCAACGTCCGGGCCTCGGTCTCGCTCTACCGGCTGGGCAAGGACGCGCCGGCCTCGCCGAGCATCGTGTCCGCGTCCGACAAGCAGGGCACCCCGATCGGCTGGGGCGCGCTCGGTGCGCTGAGCGCCGTTCCGGGCAAGCCGGACCAGCTGTACAGCGTCACCGACGCCGCGTACAGCCA
The DNA here is from genome assembly GCF_027497215.1 of Micromonospora sp. WMMD812. Lineage (NCBI taxonomy): Bacteria > Bacillati > Actinomycetota > Actinomycetes > Micromonosporales > Micromonosporaceae > Micromonospora > Micromonospora sp. WMMD812. The sequence continues at coordinate 4,183,262 of NZ_CP114904.1, forward strand.
GACTCGGATCTTCACCATCGACGCCAAGCGGACCCCGGCCGTGATCAGCGGCGCCCTGCCGGTGCGCGACGCCGCCGGCCAGCCGGTCGGCTACGACGCCGAGGGCATCTTCGCTCGTCCGCAGGGAGGTTTCTGGCTGGCCGTCGAGGGTGCCTCCGGTCCGGAGAACAAGCTGGTCCGCCTCGACGCCAACGGGGTGACCAAGCAGGTCGTGCCGCTGCCGGCGGACGTCGCCGGCGGGCTCGCCAAGCAGGGCCTGGAGGGCGTCACCGCCACGACCGACCGGTACGGCCGCGAGGTCGTCTGGGTGGCCGTGCAGCGCGAGGTGGCCACCGACCCGGCCGGGATCGCCCGGCTGGGCCGGTACGACGTCGCGGCGGGCACCTGGAGCTGGTTCGGCTACCAGCTGGGCAGCACCACTGTGGCCGGTGACTGGATCGGCCTCTCCGAGATCACCGTGGTCGGCGACCGGCTCGCGGTGATCGAGCGGGACAAGCTGAACGGCCCGGCGGCCACGCTGAAGCGGGTCTACACCGTGCCGCTGCCGGACGCCGCTGCGGGCCCCGGCCCGCTGCGCGTCCTGCCGAAGCGGCTCGCGGTCGACGTGCTGCCCGCGCTGCGGGAGAACAACGGCTGGACCCAGGAGAAGCTCGAGGGTCTGACCGTGGCCGGCAACGGCCAGGTGTACGCGGTCACCGACAACGACGCGGTCCAGGACGCCACCGGCGAGTCGGTGTTCCTGCGGCTCGGGTCCAGCCGGAAGGTCTTCGGGCGCGGCTGACCCGTAGGGCGGCCCCGGCAGCGGTCGGCCGGAGCCGCCGCGAGGCCCGGCATCCACGGTGAGGTGGATGCCGGGCCTTCGTCGATCATGCAGTTGTGGCGCCCGCCCAGCCCCGGTATGCCCGCCTCGTGAGGCACCACACGTGCATGATCGACGGCGCTCACGGGCGGCTGCGCAGGTAGCGGGCGCGGCGGCCGGCGTCGGTGAAGCCCAGCCGCCGGTAGAGCGTGGCGGCCGGGTTGTCGTCGTTGACGCAGAGCCAGGCCGCGCCGGCCTTCTCGGCGGCCAGCGCCCGCAGCGCCGTCGCCACCAGGTAGGCCCCGACCCGCCGGCCCCGCCACTCCGGGAACACGCCCACCTGGTCGATCCACGTGCCGAGGACGTTGAGGAACCCGACGGGACGCCCGTCCGGGCCGCGGGCCAGCATCGACAGGTCCGGGCGGTACTCGTCGTCCTCACGCAGCTCGCCCAGCCACTCCTCGGCCTCCGGGGCACGGAAGCCGGGTCGGTCGGCGAACGACGCACGGTACGTCTCGAACAGCTCGGGGCCGACCTCCCAGGTCACCGGCTCAGCACGCACCCCGCCCGGCGGCGGGATCTCTGGAACGGCGTCGAGGTCGTGCCGCAGCACCCACTCCAGGAACGTCCGGTCGAGGCCGCGCGCAGCGAACAGGGCCTCCCCGCCCGGGCTCCACGTCTCGGTGGTCACCAGCAGGTCCTCGCCGCCGGCCTGCTCGTCCGCCCAGCTCAGCAGTCGCTCGCCGAGGCCCCGCCCGCGCCACTCCGGGTGCACGAGACCGGTCGCCGAGACCGGTCGGCGGTCGGCGCCCACACCGACGGCCGCAACCAGCTCATCGCCTTGCCAGGCGCCGAGGGTACGAGCCTGGAGCAGCCGCGCCCGCAGCAGCGGCGGCCGGACGAACAGCGGCAGCCCCCCGTCGGCCGCAAGACACGCTTGAGCCAGCCCGGTCAGGGCCGGCAGGTGCTCCTCGCCGAACGGCTTCCAGGTGAGCATCGTCGGGTCCACCGTCGTCCTCGTCCCACACGTCGCGACCCCGTCGGCCGCGTCCCGGTGAGTCAGTAGGCGCGAGGCCCGGCCCCAACGTCAACCGGATTCGACCGCCCCAACCCGGCCGCGCGTCACCCCGGCGTCCATAGACCCCTGCGACCCCACCTCCCTGCGTGCCGTGCCTTACCTGCGTGCCGTGCTTACCTGCGTGCCGTGCCTGCCTCCCTGCGCCTTGCCGCCTCCCTGCCTTGCTTGCGTGCCTTGTCTGCCTCCCTGCGCCTTGCCTGCGTACCCGCGTCAACGCGCCCCTGCACCCGCCCCGTCACACAGCACCGCACCCCCCGCGCCTCCGCGCACTGGGCCACCCCGCCACCCTCCGCCGCCGCGTCACCTAGTGTGACGACCCATCGGGCCGCCGCAACCCACCTCGGGACGCTTTGCTCTGCACCTCGATACGCACCAGTGACGGTGGGTCACGCCCATCGATCATCGGGCCATCGACGCCAATCAGATATCAGCAGCTCAGAGCGGTGGTGCGTATGCGGGTGCAGAGCAAAGGGAGCGAACGGCAGTCGAGGTGGCGGCCATTGGCAGTGACGTTGCGTATTCACGGGCGAACACCACGCTGCGTGACCGCGTTGGCTCGCCGACGCGCACCCGATGCCGCCCCGAGGCGCCCGCCCGGATGAGCCCGCCCGAGGCGCCCGCCCGAAGGGCCAATGGCTGCAACCGGCGCTCAGGCTGCCGGTAGTTCGGGGCCGCCGTCGAGCACCGGGGCGAGCAGGTCGCCCTGCTTGTCCATCCGCTTGAGCACCTCGTCGGCGGTGTAGGGCTTCGTCGCCGGCCGCTTGCCCGCCGCGCCCGCCTCGACCTCGTCCCACGTCAACGGCGTCGACACCGACGGCACCGCCTGCGCCCGCAGCGAGTATGGCGCCACGGTCGTCTTCGCGGCGTTGTTCTGGCTCCAGTCGATGAAGACCTTGCCGGGGCGCAGGTTCTTCGCCATCTTCGACACGATCAGCTTCGGGTGCGCCCGTTCCAGCTCCTGGGCGATTCGCCGCGCGTACGCGGACACGTCGTCGGAGGACTGGGTGCCGGCGACCGGGCAGGCCAACTGCATGCCCTTCTTGCCGGAGGTCTTCGGGTAGCTGTCGATGCCGTCCTCGGCGAGCCGGTCCCGCATCAACAGCGCCACCTGGCAGCACTGCTTCAGTGCCGCCGGCGCGCCCGGATCCAGGTCGACCACCAGCATGTCCGGGTGTTCGCCGACCTTCCACTGCGGCGTGTGCAGCTCCAACGCGGCGAGGTTCGCCAGCCAGACCAGGGTGGGCAGGTCGTCGCAGACCACGTAGTCGATGGTCTCCCGCCCCTTGCTCGACCCCGGCGCGGGCAGCGTCTCCGTCCGTACCCAGTCCGGCGTCGCCGCCGGCTTGTTCTTCTCGAAGAACGAGTTGCCGTCCACCCCGTTCGGGAACCGGATCCGGGTCAGCGGCCGGCCCCGCAGGTGCGGCAGGAGCACCGGCGCGATCCGGGTGTAGTAGTCGATCACCTCACCCTTGGTGAACCCGGCCGCCGGGAAGAGCACCTTGTCCAGGTTGGACACCTCGAGCGAACGTCCTTCGACGTCCACCCGCAACCGGTCAGCCGGCATCGTCGACCTCCTCGGGGGGTTTGTCCGGTCGCAGCCGGAGCACCCGCGGGAACCGTAGCCGCCCGTCGGGGGTGCGCTGGCCGTACTTCACCTCCACCACGACCCGGGGGGTTACCCAGATCGCGCCCCGGGCATCCTCGCGCGGCACGTCGTCGGCGAACGGCGAGCCGGACGTACGCAGCGGCTCCAGCTCGGCGAGGAGCTGCCGCTCGATGGCCGCGCCGATGCCGCCGCCGACCCGGCCGCGGAAGGTGAGCCGGCCGTCCGGGCGGGGCACCCCGACCAGCAGCCCGCCGATCCGGCGCGCGCCCGGCCGCCAGCCGCCGACGACGAAGTCGCCGGTCACCTCCAGCTTGACCTTCACCCAGTCCGGCGAGCGCACACCTGGCCGGTAGGTCGAGGCGGCCCGCTTGGCCATCACGCCCTCCAGGCCGTGCTCGCCGGCCGCCTGGTAGGTGGCGGGGCCGTCGGAGAAGACCGGCGGAACCGCCCACCGGGCACCGCCCAGGGCCAGGCCGTCGAGGGCCTCCCGGCGGCGCTCGTACGGCAGGCCGGTCAGGTCCTCGCCGTCGAGCCGGAGCAGGTCGAAGATCATGTACGTCACCGGCATCACGGCCGCCAGCCGGGCCGCCTTGTTCCGGTCCCGGACGTGCATCCGTTCGGCCAGGGCGGTGAACGAGGGCTGCCCGGTCTCGCCGAGCAGCACCACCTCGCCGTCGAGCAGCGCGTCGCCCACCTGGTCACGCAGGGTCGCCAGTTCCGGGTACGCGATGGTGATCTCCACGCCGGAGCGGGCGTACAGGTGCTGCCGGCCGCCGGAGATGTCGGCGAGCGCGCGGACCCCGTCCCACTTGAACTCGTACGCCCAGCCGGAACCCGCCGGGAGCTGCCCGGTCATCGCGAGCATCGGCTTCAGGGGTGCGCCGGGCACCTTTCGACTGTAGTTCGCCGCGGAAGTCCTCGCGCCCGCTTCGATCATTTGCGATCCTGGGCTGTACCGGGGAGAGGAGCCGACATGCGCGCCATCTGGAAGGGAGCGGTCTCGTTCGGGCTGGTCTCGATCGCGGTCAAGCTCTACTCCGCCACGGAGGAGAAGGACATCCGGTTCCACCAGGTCCACCGGGAGGACGGTGGGCGGATCCGCTACAAGCGCACCTGCTCGATCTGTGGCGAGGAGGTCACCTACGACGACATCGCCAAGGGGTACGACATCGGCGGCGGCGAGATGGTGATCCTCACCGACGAGGATTTCGCCGAGCTGCCGCTGAGCACCTCGCATGCGATCGACGTGCTGGAGTTCGTCCCGGCCGAGCAGGTCGACCCGATCCTCTACAACAAGGCGTACTTCCTGGAGCCGGACGGCTCGGCGACCAAGCCGTACGTGCTGCTGCGGGACGCGCTCACCGACTCCGAGCGGGTGGCCATCGTGAAGGTGGCGCTGCGCCAGCGGGAGCAGCTCGCCACCCTGCGGGTCCGCGAGGGGGTGCTGCTGCTCAACACGATGCTCTGGCCGGACGAGGTGCGTACCCCGGACTTCGGTTTCCTGGACGAGGACCTGAAGGTCCGCCCCCCGGAGCTGGCGATGGCCAGTTCGCTGATCGACTCGATGGCCGGCGACTTCGAGCCGGACGCGTTCACCGACGACTACCGCGCGGCGTTGCAGGAGGTCATCGACGCCAAGGTCGAGGGCCGCGAGGTGGTCCAGCCGGAGGAGGTCGAGGAGGCCCCGGCGGCGGCCGTGGACCTGATGGCCGCGCTGAAGGCGTCCGTGGACCGGGCCCGGGCGGCGCGCGGCGAGCAGCCGGCGCGTGGCGCCGGGGCCGGCGAGCCGACGCCGATCTCGTCGGCCCGTTCGGCGCAGAAGGCCGCCGCACAGAAGAAGGCGGCGAAGGCCCCGGCCAAGAAGGCCGCCGAGAAGAAGGCCGCGCCGAAGAAGGCGGCGGCCAAGAAGGCGGCCCCGAAGAAGACCGGCGAGGCCGCGAAGAAGACCGCCACCAAGAAGGCCGCGCCGAAGAAGGCCCCCCGCAAGACCGCCTGACCCGCTCCCGCGCCGCAGGCGCCCGCCGCCCCACCGGCCTCCCGGCCGGTCCGGGGTTTGCCTTGACGTCGGCGGCAAGGTCTAGCGTCGACCGCGACGCCAGCGGCGAGGGAGGTCCGATGCTGATCGGCGAACTGGCGGAACGCGCCGGCACGAGCACCCGGGCGTTGCGCTACTACGAGACGCACGGGTTGGTCCGCGCGGCGCGCTCGGCGAACGGCTACCGGGTGTACGACGAGGCCGAGCTGCCCGTCGTACGCGAAATTCGGGCCCTGCTCGCGGTGGGGTTCGGGCTGGACGACATCCGTCCGTTCGTGGCCTGCCTGCGGGCCGGCAATGCCTCCGGGCACGTCTGTCCGGATTCGGTCGCCGTGCTGCGCCGCAAGCTCGCCGAGGTCGACGCCGGCATCGACCGGCTACACGCGGTCCGGCAGGAGCTGCGCGACCAGCTCTCGCACGCCATCGCCCACCGGGAGGAAACATGCCTGAGGTTGCGCACGCGACCCTGACCACCGTCACCGACGACTCCTTCGCCGGCACCGTGCTGGCCGCCGACCGGCCCGTGGTGGTCGACGTCTGGGCCGAGTGGTGCCCGCCGTGCCACGCCATCTCCCGCAGCCTCGCCGAGCTGGCCGAGGAGTTCGCCGGGCGGCTGACCATCGTCACACTGAACTCCGACGAGAACCCGGAGACCACCCGCCGCTACCGGGTCCTGTCGCTGCCCACCCTGCTGGTGTTCCGGCGCGGTGAGCTGGTCGGGTCGCTCGTCGGGTCCCGGCCCAAGAACCACCTGCGGCAGGCACTGGGCCGCCACGTCGAGGGGTAGGCGAGCGGGGTCGTCGCGCCGGGTGCCCGAGGGGGCGCGGCGCGGTCCGGGACCGTCGCCCCCGCCGGGTACGCTCCGCCGGCCACCACCGGAGGAGACCCCCATGCCGTACACCCCTGACCTGGACCGGCTGCTGACGCCCGGCGCCCGCTTCACCGACGAGCACGGCGCGTACGTCATCGAGGCGCACCCGGTGGGCGAGATCGTCCTGCCGACCGGCCAGGTGGTCGGCTGCGACCCGCTGGTCTGCCCGGAGGCCGACCCGTTCACGGTCACCGTGCCGCCGGGGCGGCACCCCGCCCGGGCCTGGGTGGCCGTGGTGACCCGCGACGGCGCGGAGGTGGACCGGCGGGTGGCCGCGCTGGAGCTGGTGGTGCACGACGAGCCGGCGGTCCGCTGGGAGCTGGCCGTCGTCGGCGACCAGGACGCGTCGTCCCTCGGCGCGGACGACTACTTCGGCTACGGGGTGGACGCCGGCACCGGCACGCTGGCCGACCCGGCGGCGCTGAGTGTGCTGGAGGGCTGGGACTACGAGCAGGTGGAGGAGGTCTTCATCCCGGCCGAGCTGCCGGCGGACCCGGTGCCGGGGCTGATCACCGCGGTCCTGGACGAGGCGACCGGCGCGAACGTGGTCACGGTCACCTCGGGGTGGGGCGACGGCTGCTACGGGACCTGGATCGGCCGGGCCGCCGACGGGCGGGTCACCTCGTTCGTGACCGACTTCATGGTGGTGCCGGACGAGGCGGCCCCGCGCTGACCGTGCCCGGCCGGTGATCCACACCGTTCCGGGGAGGGCACGGCGGGCGTCCGGGCGGGTACCGTGTGCGTCGACTTTCCCCCCGGCACCGTGCCGGCCACACCTTCGCAGCAGGGAGTCGACGCCGTGAGCGAGCGTACGCAGAACCGGACCAAGTCGGAGCGCCGGCTGGCCGCCCAACTGGCGGCCCAGAAGGCGGCCGAGGCGAAGCGCCGCCGGCAGGCGTGGGCGGGCGGGCTCGCCGGCCTCGCCGTGGTGGCGGTCCTGGTCACCGTCTTCGTGATCGTGGCGCAGCGCAACGACGACGACGCGGCCCCGCAGGCCGGCGCTCCCTCGGCGTCCGCCGCGGTGGACGACCCCGCCGCGGCGCCCACCGCGCCGCCGGCTCCGCAGCTGCCGGAGGGCGCCGACCCGGCGCTGGCCACCAAGCCGACGGTCAAGGCGGGCACCGGCGACCTGAAGAAGCTGACCGTCACCCCGCTGATCAAGGGCACCGGCCCGGCGGTGAAGGCCGGCCAGACGATCAGCACCAACTACGTGGGCGTGTTCTACAAGGACGGCAAGGAGTTCGACGCGTCCTGGAACAGCGGTCAGCCGGTCAGCTTCCCGATCGGTGTCGGGCAGGTCATCAAGGGCTGGGACCAGGGCCTCGTCGGCGTGACCGTGGGCAGCCGGGTGCAGCTCGACATCCCGGCCGACCTGGCGTACGGCGACAGCGGCGAGGGCGGCCGGCCGGCGGGTCCGCTGCGCTTCGTGGTGGACGTGCTCGCCGCGCAGTAACCCGCTTCACCTGTTGGCGGTGCGGTTGACCACAGAGGGCTTCCGAGTCGTCACACACTCCCGATAGGTTCGTGGTCACCCTGGACGGCCGGACCGTCCAGGGTGAACCCGTACCCGACGCGCGGAGGTGCACGTGACGGCGCTCGACGGCCCCGGGCGGACCGCCCGGCTGATGTGGACGCACTACGAGCCGGTGCACGCCGTCACCTACTTCCACCCCCGTGCCCGGGCCGCGTACGAGGCCGCCGGGCTGCGCGGCTACTGGCGGGGTTACTTCGCCGGCCGCACCGCCCCGCTCGGCCCGATCGACGCGGCCCCGGTCATCGCCGCCTTCTTCAACTTCGCCCCGCCGATGGTGACCCGGGCATTGCCGGCCGTCTGGCGGCTGGCCACCCCGCAGGAGGCGCTGCGGGCCCGGCTCACCGGCGCGGTGCAGGCGCTGGCCGAGCTGACCTACGAGCTGCCCGAGTCGCACCTGGTCGAGGCGGCCGATCTGCTGGAGGCGGCGGCCGGCTCGGTGGAGACCGCCGGCCGGGTGCTGGGCGCCGCCAACGCCGCGCTGCCGCTCGGCGAGTACCCGCTGGCCCGGCTCTGGCAGGCCGCCACCACGCTGCGCGAGCACCGCGGCGACGGGCACGTCGCCGCGCTGGTCGCCGCCGACCTCGACCCGGTCGAGACGCTCGCCTGGCGGGTCGCGGCGGGCATGTCCGCGCACAACCTGCTCGGGAGGGGCTGGGACGAGGCGCAGTGGGGCGCCGCCCGGGAGCGCCTGCAGAGCCGCGACTGGCTCGACCGCGACGGGGAGCCCACCGAGCGGGGCCGGACCGGTTTCCAGGCGGTCGAGGACGCCACCGACGAGGCGGCGGCCCGGCCGTGGCGGGCGCTCGGCCCGGACCGCACCGACCGGCTGCGCGAGTTGCTCGACCCGATCGCCCGCGCCGGCCACACCGTGATCCCGGTGGACAGCCCCATCGGCCTGCCCACGCTCGAGGCCTGACACCGCCGCCCGACCGCCGTCCCGCCCAGACCGGCCGCCCCACGCCGCCCGACCGCCCAGCGCTGCCGCGCGCGGCGCCGCGCCGCGTCGACCGACCGCCCGCCACCGTCCGACCGTCCGACCAGCGCCCGACAGATCGGGCAGGATGGGCATGTGGTGGATGCGGTGATCTTCGACCTCGACGGCGTGATCGTGGACTCCGAGCCGGTCTGGGAGGAGGTCCGGCGGGCGTACGTGGCGGCGCACGGCGGGACCTGGCAACCCGACAGCCAGCGCCGGCTGATGGGGATGAGCACCGCCGAGTGGGCCCGCTACCTGAGCGACGAGCTGGGTGTCACGCTCACCGCGGACCAGGTCGCCCGCGAGGTGGTCGACGAGATGACCCAGCGGTACGCGGCCCACGTACCGCTGATCGACGACGCCGACCAGGTGGTGCGCCGGATGGCCGCCCGGTGGCCGCTGGGGCTGGCCAGCTCCTCGCCCACCCGGCTGATCGCCGCGACGCTCGCCGCGACCGGGCTGACCGACGTGTTCGGCGCGACGCTCTCCACCGAGGAGACGGCCCGGGGCAAGCCGGCGCCGGACGTCTACCTCGCGGTGGCGGAGCGGATGGGCGTCGACCCGGCGCGCTGTGCCGCGGTGGAGGACTCGTCCAACGGGGTGCGCTCGGCGGCCGCCGCCGGGATGCGGGTGGTGGCGGTGCCGCACGGGTCGTACCCCCTGGACCCGGACGCCGCCGGGCTCGCCTCGGTGACCCTCCGTGCGATCGACGACCTGACCCCGGAGATCGTAGAGCGGCTCGGCTGACCGGCCCGTCCGACTGGTCCTCTCCCATCCCGACCCTGCCCGGATGTACGGTTTGCGAGGCCGTGACGATTCGGCATGACCCCGGATCGGTCGGGTACCGCAGGCGCGGCACCCAGGCCGGCCGACGGGTGCGGGAGCGAGGAGGCGGCGATGAAGGCGATCGTGTACGAGCGCACCGGCGACCCGTCGGTGCTCCAGGTGGTCGACCGGCCCGTCCCCGAGCCGGGGCGCGGCGAGGTGCTGGTCCGGGTGGCGGTCTCCGGGGTGAACCCGACGGACGTGAAGTCCCGCCGGCGCGGCCCGATGCCGGCCGACTGGCAGATCCCCGGCCAGGACGGCGCCGGGGTCATCGAGTCGGTCGGCGAGGGCGTGGACCAGGAGTTGATCGGCGAACGGGTGTGGATCTGGGAGGCCGCCTGGCAGCGCCCGTGGGGCACCACCGCCGAGTACACGGTCGTCCCGGTCCGCCACGCCGTACGCCTCGGTGACGCCTCGTTCGACCTGGGCGCCTGCCTCGGCATCCCGTTCCTCACCGCGCACCGGTGCCTGACCGCCGGCGAGTTCATGCCCGACTCGCTGCACGCCGGTGGGCTGACCGACCACACGGTGCTGGTCCAGGGCGGGGCGGGCGCGGTGGGCAACGCGGCGATCCAGCTCGCCCGGTGGGGCGAGGCCACCGTCATCGCCACGGTGAGCAGCGCGGAGAAGGCCCAGCTCGCGGCGGCTGCCGGCGCCTCCTTCGTGATCAACTATCGGGAGCAGGATGTGGTCGAGGAGGTCCGCAAGATCGCGCCCGACGGGGTGCACACGATCGTGGAGGTCGCCCCGGCGACGAACGCGGCGGTCGACGTGCAGGTGCTGCACCACGGCGGCGCGGTCTCCGTCTACGCCGACGACGACGGACCCGAGGTGACCCTGCCCGTCCGGAGTCTGATGACCCCGAACGCGCGCTGGCAGTTCGTTCTGGTCTACACCGAGCCGAAGGCGGCCAAGGGGCAGGCGCTCGTGGACGTCGGCGCCGCGGCCGCCCAGGGTGGCATCCGGGTCGGCGAGGACGCCGGCCTGCCGCTGCACCACCATCCGCTCTCCGCGGCGGCGGCAGCCCACCAGGCGGTGGAGAACTCGGTGGTGGGGAAGGTGCTGATCAGCGCGAGCGGCCAGTGACGGGTCCGCCACGCCGCCTGATCTGGGCGGATTCGGATCGGTCGCCGGGATATTTCCCCGTCATCGGGACGTAGGCGAACAACTCTCGCAATAATGGCATTGCGGGTCGCCCCGCATGGAACGGGCGGCCCCGGCGCGGTGCGAACGCCGGGGCCGCCCCTGGGGAGGAAGGTCTTTCCGGAGCGCCTCCTGCCCCTACAGGCGACTGCCTGCGGGAAAACGTTACGGCGCGGTCAGCTCCCGGACGGTGAGTTCTCCCTCGGCGTACCGCGATCGGACGACCTTCTTGTCGAACTTACCCACGCTGGTCTTCGGGACCGCGTCGATGAAGGCCCACCGCTCGGGCAACTGCCAGCGGGCCACCGACGCGGACAGGAACTCACGAAGCTCCTCGGCCGTGACCGTGGCGCCCTCGCGGACCACCACCGTCGCCAGCGGCCGCTCGTCCCAGCGCTCGTCCGGCACGCCGACCACGCAGGCCTCCAGCACCGCCGGGTGCCCCATCAGCGCGTTCTCCAACTCCACCGACGAGATCCACTCGCCGCCGGACTTGATGACGTCCTTCGCTCGGTCGGTGAGCGTGATGTAGCCGTCCGGGGAGAGGGTGCCCACGTCGCCGGTGCGCAGCCAACCGTCGCGGAACTTCTCCTCGTCGGGCGTCTCGTCGCCGATGTAGCGTGCGGTCACCCACGGGCCGCGGACCTCCAGCTCGCCCACGGACGTGCCGTCGGCGGGCAGCGGCTCGGCCGACGGCCCGACGATCCGCGCCTCGACCCCGGCCGGCACGCGGCCCTGCGTGTAGCGGTAGCGCCAGGCCTCGTCGCCGGTCGCGCCGGAGGGCGGACGGGACACCGAGCCGAGCGGGGACATCTCCGTCATGCCCCACGCGTGGATGACCTGGATGTCGTGCCGCTCGGCGAACGCGTGCATCAGGGCCGGTGGGCAGGCGGAGCCGCCCACGATGACCTCCTTGAGCGAGGAGGTGTCGACGTCGTGACCGTCCAAATAGGCCAGCAGGTCGGTCCAGATCGTCGGCACCGCCCCGGCCAGGGTGGGTCGCAGGGCGGCGATCATCTCGGCGATCGGCGCGGCCTGCAGGAACCGGTCCGGCATGATCAGCGACGCACCGGAGAGGAAGGCCGCGAACGGCAGCCCCCAGGACATCGCGTGGAACATCGGCACGATCGCCAGCTCGCGGTCCGTCGGCCCGAGCCCGAAGCCCTCCGGCATGCAGACCTGCAGCGAGTGCAGGTAGATCGACCGGTGCGAGTAGGCCACGCCCTTGGGGTTGCCGGTGGTCCCGGACGTGTAGCAGAGCGCGGCGGCGTCGCGCTCGTCCACCTCGGGCCACTCGTACGTCTCGGGGCGGTCGGCGAGCAGCGCGTCCCAGGTGTGGACGGTGATCCGGTCGCCGGCCGCCTCGACCAGCGGTGCTGGGTCCCCGCCGCCGACCACCACCACGTGCCGCACGGTCGTCATCTGGCCGATCACCCGGGCCAGCAACGGGATCAGCGTGGTGTCGACCAGCACCACCCGGTCGTCGGCGTGGTTGGCGATGTAGGCGACCTGGTCCGGGAAGAGCCGGAGGTTGAGGGTATGCAGCACGGCACCCATGCTGGGCACCGCGAAGTAGGCCACCAGATGCTCGTTGTTGTTCCACATGAAGGTGGCGACGCGTTCGTCGCCGGTCACGCCGCACTCGGCGCGCAGACCGTGGGCCAGTCGGGCCGCGGCCCGCCCGACCTCGGCGTACGTCATTCGACGGGGTTCGGCGCCGGTCCACGTGACCACCTCGGCGCTGCCGTGCACGGTGGCGCCGTGTTCGAGGATCCGGGCGACCTGGAGGGGGGCGTCCATCATCGTGCTACGCATGGGTGACAAGTTAGTGTCGCCGGTCACACATTGGGAACCCCGGAAACCCGTCCGGGCCCGGCCGTGCCTCGTAAATTGTCCGGGTGAGTATCTCCTGGGCGGACTCGTACGTGGGGCAGCTGCGCGCGCTCGCCGGGGACCGGACGCTGATGTTCGTCGGGGCCCGGGCGGTGGTGCGGGACAACGCCGGGCGTGTGCTGCTGATCCGGCGCTCGGACAACGGCCAGTGGGCGATGCCGGCCGGCGCCATGGAGCTGGGCGAGTCGATCGCCGACTGCGCGGTGCGGGAGGTACGCGAGGAGACCGGGCTGCGGGCGCTGCGGGTCAGCGCGTTCGCCCTCTACACCGGCCCGGACCGCACCCACACCAACATGTACGGCCACACGTACCAGATCTTCACGACCGCGTTCCGGGTCGAGGAGTGGGACGGCACGCTGGCCCGGGTTACCGACGAGACCACCGACGCGGCCTTCTTTCACCGCGACCAGCTCCCGGCCCCGCTCTCGACCTCGGTCACCGAGACCCTGGCCGACCTCGACGTCTTCGAGCAGACCAACCGGCTGATCCTGAAGTGACCTCGGAACCGTCCCGCTGATCAAGAGGTTTGCGTCAGCCGCCCGGCGGATCCTGGCGCAAACCTCTTGATCACCCGGGTTGAAGAGGCCGTCAGATCATCGTCTGGGACTTGGCCTCCATGTCGGCGGCGGCCTCCTCCTTCGACTCGCGGGTCAGCGGCTTGCCACCCGGGGCCGGGGCCTGGCCGCCGAGCGGGTCCGCGCCGCCGGTGGCGCCCTGCGGCCCGGTGCCGCGCAGCTGGGCGTTCGGCATCACGAGCGTGACCAGCACGGCCGCGATGGCGATCAGGCCGGCGGTGAGGAAGACCCGGTGCAGCCCCTCCACGAACGAGGCCTGGATCGCAGCCCGCACCGGCCCGGGCAGGGCCATGATGGTCGCCGGGTCGTTGATCGAGATGTTCGCGCCGCCACTCGCCGCGACGGCGGCCTGCTGCGGCGGCGGCAGCTGGGCGATCGCTGGCGGCAGCCGGTCGCCCAGTTCGGTGGCGAGCCGGGAGGAGAGCACCGCGCCGAGAATGGCGACGCCGAACGATCCGCCGAGCGACCGGAAGAACGTCGCCGAGGACGTGCTTGCGCCCAGGTCCCGGACCGACACGGCGTTCTGTACGGCGAGGATCAGCGACTGCATGCAGAGACCCAGCCCGACGCCGATCACCACCATGTAGCCGAACGCCGTCCAGAGCGAACTGTCCACGTGCAGCTGGGTGAAGAGGAACATGCCGGCGAGCAGGACCGCGGAGCCGGCCACCGGGAACCACTTGTACCGGCCGATCCGGCTCATCGCCTGGCCGGTGACGATCGAGGTGAGGATGATGCCGGCCATCATCGGCAGCATCAGCAGACCGCTCTTGGTCGGCGAGGCGCCCTTGACGATCTGCAGGTAGAGCGGGATGAAGATGATCGACCCGAACATCACCAGGCCGAGCACGAAACCGGCCAGGTTGGCCAGCGTGAACGTCCGGTTCCGGAACAGCCGCAGCGGCAGGATCGGCTCCGCGACCCGGGACTCCTGCATCAGGAAGAGCACGCCCAGCACCACGCCGGCCGCGAACAGCCCGAGGATCACGCCGGAGGTCCAGGCGTACTCGGTGCCGGCCCAGCTCAGCGCCAGCAGCAGGGTGCTCACCCCGGCCACCAGCAGCCCCGCGCCGAGCCAGTCGATGGCGTGGTTGCGGCGCTCGAACGGGATTAGCCGCATCACGTGGTAGCAGACGATGATCGCCAGGATGGCCAGCGGCACGTTGATGTAGAAGATCCACCGCCAGTTGGTCTCCGCGAAGTACCCACCCACCAGCGGGCCGGCCACCGAGGAGATGCCGAAGACCGCGCCGAAGAGGCCCTGGTAGCGACCGCGCTCCCGCGGTGAGACCACGTCCGAGATGATGGTGAACGCCAGCGTCATCAGGCCACCGGCGCCCAGACCCTGGATGCCGCGGGTGACGATCAGCTGGGTCATGTTCTGCGACAACCCGGCCAGCAGCGAGCCCACCAGGAACGTCCCGATCGAGAAGAGGAAGACCGGGCGGCGGCCGTAGAGGTCGGCCATCTTGCCGTACAGCGGGGTCGACGCCGTCGAGGCCAGCAGGTACGCGGTCACCACCCACGAGTAGTGGTTGATGCCGCCCAGCTCGCCGACGATGGTCGGCAGGGCCGTACCGACGATGGTCTGGTCGAGGGCCGCCAGCAGCATGCCGGTCATCAGGCCGAGCATGAGCAGGCGGATCTGCCGGCTGTTCAGCACCGGGGCGGCGTGAGCTTCCGTGGTCATCACGCCCTCTTTCCCGACCCACGAAGAACATGCCCCGCCCAGCCGAACTCCCCGCACTCCGACGTGTTGATCATGAGGTCTGCGGCGGAATCGGAGATCGACTCCGCCGCAGACCTCATGATCAACGGGATGCTGTGGCCGGGCGCCTCAGTGCGCGCCCTCCGCGAACTCTTCGACGATCTTGGCACAGAAGGCCGGGAGGTCGGCCGGCTTGCGGCTGCTGACCAGGCCGTTGTCGGTCACGCACTCCTCGTCGACCCAGGTCGCGCCGGCGTTGGTGAGGTCCGTGCGCAGGCTGGGCCAGGAGGTGATCCGCCGGCCGCGCACCACGTCGGCCTCGATCAGCGTCCACGGTCCGTGGCAGATCACCCCGACCGGCTTGCCGGCGTCGAAGAACGTCCGGACGAAGCGGACCGCGTCCGGATCGGCGCGCAGGAAGTCGGGGTTCGCCACCCCGCCCGGCAGCACCAGCGCGTCGTAGCCGCCGGCGTCCGCGTCGGCCGCCGTCACGTCCACGTCGTACGGCTTGGACGGGTCGAGGTGGTTGAAGGACTGGATCTGGCCGGGCTTCAGCGAGACCAGCTCGACCGTCGCGCCGGCGCTCTCCACCGCCTCCCGCGGCTTGACGTACTCGACCTCCTCCACGCCGTCGGCGGCCAGGAAGGCGATCCGCTTGCCCTGAAGTGTCGTCGTTGCCATCTCGATGCATCTCCTCTCCGGGGTATGTCCGATTCCTTCCCGGGACGGCCCCGGCGAAACAGCGCGGACGGTGAGGCCGACCACCGCCCGCCCGTAGCCGAAGGATCGATGGAGGTCGACCCCGACGGCCAGGTTTGACCCCACCGGCCAGGGGGATCCGGGGAGGCATGGCAGGAGCAGCAGCGGAACAGCGCCGGCTCGCCACGGTCGTGGACAGCTGGCGGGAACGCCCCGTCCTGGTCGTCGGCGACGCCATGCTCGACGACTGGCGGTTCGCGGAGTCCGACCGGCTCTGCCGGGAGGCGCCCGCGCCGGTCCTCACCCTCCGTCGGCGGATCTCCGCGGCCGGCGGCGCGGCGAACACCGCGGTCAACATCGCCGCGCTCGGCGGGCGGGCCGTGCTGGTCGCCCCGGTCGGCGCCGACGTGGCCGGCGACGAACTGCACGACTGTCTGGACCGGGCGGGAGTCTGGGACCGCACGGTCAACCAGCCCGGCCGCCCCACGCCGGTGAAGCGGCGGATGCTGGCCGGGAACCAGATCCTGCTCCGGGAGGACTCCGGCGAACCCGACGACGCGCTGGACCCGGAGGGGGTGGCCCGGCTGCTCACCGCGCTGGGCTGCGCGACCGAGGAGCTGCGCGCCGCCGCCGGCGGGGAGGCACCGACGCTGGTGGTCTGCGACTACGGCCTCGGCGCGCTGCCCGCGCCGGTCCGCGCCTGGCTGGTCAGCCAGCGGGATCGCTACGCCACCGTCGCGTTGGACGCGCACGACCTCGCCGACTGGCACGGCCTCGCCCCCACCGTGGTGACCCCGAGCTTCGCCGAGGCGACCCGCCTGCTCTCCCGCGCCACCAGCACCGCCCGCCCGGGCGGCGGCGCCGAACTGCACCTCGACCACCCGGACGACGACCCGGCCGACGGCCCGTCCGAGCTGACCGTCGGCGCCGCGCCCGGCGCTCGGCCACGTTCGCACGGCCCGGAGGCCGACGGCCCGGCGCGGCCGGCCGACTGGTCGGACCTCGGACGGCACGACGGCGTTGACCCGGCCACGGCTCGGACGGACCGGGTGGGGCCGACCGGCGAACCCACCCCCGGCGAGGGCCGGGTGGCGATGACCGGCGACGGGCTGAGCGTGACCGGCACCGGCGTCACGGTGAACACCGAGGCCGGCGAGGGCGTCGACCGGGCGGTGCTGGCCGAGTCGCGCCTGGCCGAGCTGCGCGCGCACACCGGCGCGGACGTGGTGGCGGTGACCCTGGACACCGAGGGCGCGGTCGTCGGCGGAGCCGACGGCGAGCCGCGGCGCAGCCACAGCACCCCGGTGCCGGCCAGCCACGCGGTGGGGGCCGGGGACGCGTACCTGGCGGCGATGACGCTGGCGCTGGCCGCCGACGCGCCGCTGCCCACCGCCGCCCAGCTCGCCCAGCTGGCCGCGACCATCACCGTCTCGGACACCGGCACCTGCGTCTGCCGGCGCGAGGACCTGCTCGCGGCCCTGGACCTCCCGGTGGAGGACGCCGGGCGCCCGGGCGTGGTCGGCGTGGACGAGCTGGAGGCGGTCGTCGACGAGCACCGGCGCGCCGGGCGGACCGTCGTCTTCACCAACGGTTGCTTCGACGTGCTGCACCGCGGCCACGTGCGCTACCTGGAGCAGGCCCGTACGCTCGGCGACCTGCTGGTGGTCGCGGTGAACTCGGACGGCAGCGTCCGCCGGCTGAAGGGGCCGGACCGCCCGGTGAACCCGGTGGAGGACCGCGCGGCGCTGCTGGCCGCGCTCTCCTGCGTGGACCATGTGGTCGTCTTCGAGGAGGACTCGCCCGCCGGGCTGATCGAGACCGTCCGCCCGGACGTCTACGTCAAGGGCGGCGACTACCCGCCGGAGATGGTGCCGGAGGCCCCGCTGGTCCGTCGGTTGGGCGGTCAGGTCCGCACCCTCGGGTACGTGCCGGACCGGTCCACCTCCCAGATCATCGAGCGGATCCGGGCGCACAGCCAGGAGCGGGAGACCGACCCGTCGCTGACCAGCAGGCAGTCGTGAACCGGCCGCTCGACCCGGACGCCCCGGAGCGGTTCCGCGCCGACCGGCAGGTCGACGTGCTGATCCCGACCCGCAACCGCCCCGCCGAGCTGGCGGTCACCCTCTCCGGGCTGGCCGCCCAGGAGGGCGTACCCGGCTTCGGGGTGGTGGTCAGCGACCAGTCCGACGTGGAGCCCGCGTTCGCCCACCCGGCCGCGGCCACCATGGTCCGGGCGCTGCGGCACCGGGGACACCCGGTGCTGCTCACCCGCCGCCTGCCCCGACGCGGGCTGGCGGAGCACCGCGCGTACCTGCTGGCCGCCTCGACCGCCCGGTACGTGCTCTGCCTGGACGACGACGTCTGGCTGGAGCCCGGGACGCTGCGCCGGCTGGTGACCGCTATCGGCGAGCTGGGCTGCGGGTTCGTGGGCAACGCCGTGCACGGCCTGTCCTACCTCGACGACGTACGGCCGGAGACGCACGGGCACTACGAGGAGTGGATCGGCCAGCCGGTCCCGGAGCGGGTCCGGCCGGGCAGCCCGGAGTGGGACCGGGCACGGATCCACTCCGCGGCGAACCTGCTGCACGTCAGCGGGAAGCTGGCCCTGCCGGCCGGCGCCTGGCGGGCGTACAAGGTCTCCTGGATCGGCGGCTGCGTGCTCTACGACCGGGCGAAGCTGATCGACTCGGGCGGCTTCGACTTCTGGCGCCGGGTGCAGGAGAAGCACCAGGGCGAGGACGTCGCCGCCCAGCTCGCCGTGCTGGCCCGCCACGGTGGCGCAGGGGTGCTGCCCAGCGGGGCATACCACCTGGAGTCGCCGACCACCGTCACCGAGCGGGAGGTGGAGGCGTGGGAGGTCGTGCTCGCCGACGAGGACGCGCCCCAGCCGGCGTGAGTTGGATCAGGGCGTGAGCCCGGTCAGGGCGCGGCGCGTCCGGCCGGCGTGAGCCCGGTCAGGGCGCCCCGGGCTCCGGGTGCAGCAGCTCCCGCGCGGCCTCCAGGACCTCGGCCACCGGCACGTCGGTGACGAACGAGTCCCGGTGCGGGCACTCGCCGTCGCCGGGCCGGTGCGGGTAGATGCCCGGCGTGCAGTCCACCCCGCAGACCGGGCAGTGCACCGTCCACGAGGTGATCGGCCGGTGCCGGCCGCGCAGCGGGCTCGCGGTGTTGATCAGGTTGCCGACCCAGAAGATGCCGACGGTCGAGGCGCCGACCGCCGCGGCCAGGTGGAGCGGGCCGGTGTCGTTGGAGACCACCAGCGCGCACCCGGCGAAGCAGCCGGCCAGCCCGCCGAGGCTGAGCGTGCCGACCTGCGGTCGGACCGGCACCCCGGCCGCCGCGACCACCCGGTCCACCACCTCCTGCTCGGCCGCCGTGCCGGTGACCAGCACCTCGTACCCGTCGCCGGCCAGCTCGCGGGCGACCGCACCGAATCGCTCGGCGGGCCAGCGCCGGCGGGTGTCGGTCGCGCCCGGGTGCAGCGCCACCCGCGGCCGCTGCGCCGGCCCGAGCACCTCGGCCGCCTCGGCCCGGTCGGCGTCGGTCACGGCCAGCGTGGGCACGATGGTGGTGGCCGGCGCGCCGAGCAACGCCACCACCTCCAGGTAGCGGATCACCTCGTGCTGGTAGTAGACGTACCGGAGCCACCGGTCCAGCGGCGGCGCGTCCTCGGCGCGCACCCCGGCGGTGACCCGGGCACCGAGCTTGGCGATCAGCGGGTTGGAGTTGGCGCCGCCGCCGTGCAGCTGCACCGCCAGGTCGAAGCGTTCCTGGCGGGCCGCGGCCAGGAAGTCGTCCATCGCCGCCGCCGGCTCGCCCGGCTCCGGCTGGCGGATGCCGTCCGCCGGCGGCACCACCAACACCCGGTCCACCGGGCCGGGCCGGTCGCGCCAGAGCTTCGCGTGCCACGGCGCGCCGAGCAGCACGATCTCCGCCTCCGGGTACGCGGCGCGCAGCGCGTCCAGCGCCGGCAGGACGAAGATGAAGTCGCCGAGCGCGTTCGCGCGCAGGACGGCGATGCGGGCGACATCGGGCACGCGCTCGGCGAGCGGGCCGAGCAGGGACGGGGCGACCACGCGGTTCCGCTACGGCCGGTCGATCTCGCCGGCCGTGGTATCCGGGTGGTGCAGTTCCCGGTCCGCGGCGGGATCGACCGGCATCGGCGTACCACCGTTGACGGCGCCGGTGCGCGGCCCGGAACGGCCGACGGTGATGGTGCGCGGCGTGGGCCTGGGAGCCCGGGGCAGCCGGACGCGGAGCAGGCCGTGGTCCATCACGGCGTCGATCGCGGTGGGGTCCACGCGGGACGGCAGGTCGACCCGGTACTCGAAGCCACGGGTCTCGAAGCCGCCCGCGATGCCGTGGTCGGCGTTGACCTCCGCCTCGGAGCGGGCCCGTACGCAGAGCTCCCGGTCGTCGAGCTCGACGGCCACCTCCTCCGGCGCCACCCCGGGCAGCCGGACGACCACCTCCCAGCCGTCGGGGGTCTCGGTCAGCTCCACCTCGGGCGGGCCGGACCGGGAGCCGACCAGCCGGCGCAGCTCCGAGCGCAGCGACTGGAGTTCGCCCATGGGGTCCCAACCCTGTTGCCGGCCCCGCCAGCTCCGGCCGAACCCGCCGCCGCCCTGGTCACTCATGCCCATGCCTCCCTCATCGCACCTCTCCGATCCGCTGCGCGGCCGCGGGGGGCCGCAGTGAGCTGGGCGCGTCCAGACCGGCGTCGGCGTCGACGCCCACCCCGAGCCGGTCGACCAACTCGCCGCCGAGCCAGGCGCTCACCCCCAGGATGGCCAGGGCGACCACCTCGATGGCGATCAGCGCGCCGCCGGCGGCCCGGGACTCGGCGTTGAGCCGGACCGCCCAGACCGCCGCGAAGAGGAGGATCACCGCCAGGTTCGCGGCGGCGTGGGTGAGCGCCACCCGCTTGGCGCGGGTGCCGGCCGGGATGGCGAGCAGGTCGAACGCGCCGGCGACCGCGGCGAGCAGGCCGCCGACCAGACCGACGGCGATGTTCCAGTACGCGACCTCGCCGAGCACGTCAGGCCCGCCGACGGTGTCGGCCACGTCGAAGAGGACCGCGGTGACCAGCAGGCCGACCGGGAACATCACCAGCATCGGATGGACGGGATGGCCCAGCACCTTGAGTCGGCTCTCCATCTCCGGCCTCCACTGGTCGGTGCGCCGCGTCGGGTGAGGCGGTACCCCCCGCCCCGAGGGGCAAACCTCGCGCTGGTCACGCTCTCCTAGGCTGGCGGGCGGGGCCACGGCGCGGTGGTCCGCCCACAACGGTCAACGCCCCGGGGAGGATCACGTGACGGTGGAGATCACTTCGGCAGAGGAGCTGCGCGAGTTGCTCGGCACGCCGCACGCGCGGGCCGCCAACAAGGAGCGCACCCGACTGCACGAGCGGGACCGCGAGTGGCTGGCCGCGTCACCGTTCTGCCTGGTGGCCACCGCCGGCGCGGACGGCAGCTGCGACGTCTCGCCGAAGGGCGACCCGCCCGGGTTCGCCCTGGTGCTCGACGAGCGGACCATCGCGGTCCCGGAGCGACCGGGCAACCGGCGGGCGGACGGCTACCGCAACATCCTCGAGAACCCGCACGTCGGGCTGATCTTCATGATCCCCGGCCGCACCGACACGCTGCGGATCAACGGGCGGGCCCGGCTGGTCCGGGACGCTCCCTGGTTCGACGACCTGGTCGTCAAGGGACACCGCCCGGTGCTCGCCGTAGTGGTGGAGATCGAGCAGATCTTCTACCACTGCGCCAAGGCGTTCCTCCGCTCCGAGCTGTGGAGGCCGGAGACCTGGCAGCCGGACGCCCTGCCGTCCCGGGCGCGCCTGATCAAGGAGGTGGAGGCGCCCGCCGAGAGCCTGGCCGACCTGGAACGCCACTACGGCCCCGACTACATCAAAACCATCTACGCCTGACCCCTGCACAGTCCCCGCGATCTTGCACTTTCGGCCCCTCAAACGCGGCATTCATCCCGAAATGCCGGGGCAGGAAGTGCAAGATCGCGGGGGGTCGCGACTTGCTAAAGGTGTCTTTATAAAGATAGCTTTAGCGTATGACGCTGCCCCGGATGAAACTGACCGATCCGAAGGCGCTGCGCGGCTACGCCCACCCGCTGCGGATGGCCCTGATCGGGCTGCTGCGCACCCAGGGCCCGATGACCGCCACCCGGGCGGCCGAGCAGCTCGGCGAGAGCGTGCCCAGCTGCTCCTTCCACCTTCGCCAGCTCGCCAAGTACGGCCTCGCCGAGCGGGCGCCCGGCGCCGACGCCCGGGAGCGACCCTGGCGTGCCACCGCGCTCGCCACCTCCTGGGACGACGACTCGGACGACCCGCAGCTGCGGGCGGCCACCGACGAACTGAGCGGCGCTCAGCTCGCGCTCTACACCCGCCTGGCGCAGGAGTCCCTCGCCCGACGCCCCGACGAACCGGCGGCCTGGCGGGCCGTCACCGGCTTCGGCGACCAGTCGCTCTACGTCACCGCCGAGGAGATGGCCGAGCTGCAGACCCGGCTCGACGCCCTGCTCGCCGAGTACGACGACCGGATCACCGACCCGTCCCGACGACCGGCCGGCTGGCGCCGGGTGAGCCTCATCCAACTCGCCGTGCTCTCACCGGTCAGAACCGGCGCCACCGCCGGCGGCGACGTGGCGCCCGGACCCGCTGCGCACACCAGCCCTGCTGCCGACGACGGCACACCCACCGGCCCCGCCACCGGCCACGGCGCACCCATCGGCTCCGCTGCCGACGATGGCACGGCGGTCGGACCCGCTGCCGGCGGCGACGCAGCCACCGGCGAGGGCGGCACGGCCGGACGGGGTGGCCCCCGATGAGCGGTGACGTGCCCGGCCCTCCGGTCGCCGCCCCCACCGCGCCCGCCATCCCCGGCGCCGCGGTCCAGGAGGGCACCGGCGCCGCCGCCGGAGTTCAGGACACCGTCCGGGCCGCCGCCGGCGCGCAAGAGACCGTGGGGACCCCCACCGGCACCCCGACCGCCACCGCCGGTGTGCCGGTCCGTGGCGGCTGGCTGCCCCGGCTCCTGCGCGGGGCGATGTTCCGCCGGTACTGGTCCGCGCAGACCGTCTCGTACTTCGGCGACGAGATCTCCACGCTGGCCCTGCCACTGCTGGCCGTGCTCATCACCGACGCCGGGCCCGCCCAGATGGGCTATCTCACCGCCGCCGCGCTCGCGCCGAACCTGCTCTTCTCACTGGTCGCGGGCGCCTGGGCGGACCGGCTCCACCACAAGCGGCGCCTCATGATCCTCAGCGACCTCGGCCGGGCGCTGCTGCTGGCCACGGTCCCGGCCGCATACCTGCTGGACCTGCTCACGCTGCCCCAGCTCTACGCGGTGGCCTTCGCGATGGGCACGCTCGCGGTGCTGTTCGAGGTCGCCCGCGGTCCGCTCTTCGTGTCCCTGGTGGATCGGCCCGACTACGTCGACGCGAACACCCTCATCAACGGCAGTCGGGCGATGGCCCTGGTGGCCGGGCCGAGCATCGGTGGTGTCCTGGTGCAGTTGGTCACCGCGCCGATCGCCCTGGTCGTCGACGCGGTGTCGTACCTCGTGTCCGCGTACTTCCTGGGGCGGATCCGCCCGACGGAGCCGGCGCCGGCCCGCGGCCGCGGTCTGGGGATCGCGGCCGGGCTGCGCTTCATCGCCCGGACGCCGATGATGCGCGCGATCGTGCTTGGCACGACCACGGTCAACCTGTTCAACTTCATGTTCGCCGCGCTCTTCGTGCTCTACGCCACGCGGGACCTGCACCTCTCACCCGGCCTGCTCGGCGCGGTGCTCGGTGGGGGCGCGGTGGGCGGTCTGCTCGGCGCGGCGGTCACCGGGCGGCTGACCCGCCGGTTCGGCATCGGACCGATCCTGATCGCCGGGTTCGTGCTCTTCCCGGCTCCCCTGCTGCTCGTCCCGCTGGCGGGCGGGCCGACGCCGATGGTCCTCGGGATGCTCTTCGCCGCCGAGTTCCTCTGCGCGATCGGGGTGATGATGCTCGACATCGTGACCGGCTCGGTGCAGACCGCGCTCACCCCGGAGTCCATGCTGGCGCGGGCCACCGGTGTCCGGCGCACCATCAACTACGGCATCCGGCCGATCGGGGCGCTGCTCGGCGGGGCGCTCGGTGCCGCCCTCGGCGTACGCGAGGCGCTCTGGATCGCCACGGTCGGTGCGCTGGCCGGGGTGCTCTGGGTGCTCTTCTCGCCCGTCCGCCGTCTGCGCGACCTGCCCGAGCCCGCCGACGGGTGACCGTGCGCGCCTCCGCGACCGTCGCCGAGGCGCATCGAGATCCATGTTTGCCGATCAGCCACGGTGGACATCAGGAGGCTCCCAGCAGACATTCAGGGAGGGACCGATGAGTCAACCGTCGTACACCGAGCACGACCGGCCGACATCCAGTGCGCCCCAGGCCGGCGGCACCAACGTCATGGCGATCCTGTCGCTGGTCTTCGCATTCGTCTTCTCCCCGGTCGGGATCGTGCTCGGCCACGTCGCGAAGAAGCAGATCCGGCGCACCGGCGAGCAGGGCGACGGCCTCGCCACCGCGGGCCTCGTGCTGAGCTACATCTTCACGATCCTCGGCGTGCTCGGGTTCATCCTCGTCTTCGTGGCGGCCATGAACAGTCCGACAACCGCCTGACCACCCGGGGCGCGGAGCGGACGCACGACGTCGCGGCACGGCCCCGCGCGGGCGCACCCGGTGACGCCCGCGTACCACGGCGGGGCCGTGTCCGCGGCGCGCGTCGCCCCGCGCCGCGGGACACCCGTCGGTCGGGCGTGGCTCGCTCCGACAGCCCTTCTCGTCGGCTGACCGGTAGGCCCGGCACGCCCGCCGGCTGGCGCCGTGGTGCGCTCCGGAGGCCGCCCGCCGGCTGGCGCCGTGGTGCGCTCCAGAGGCGGCCCGCCGGCTACGGCTGGCCGGTCGGGCCGAGCCCGAACAGCTCCCGACAGGCGTCCAGCCCTTCGACGGTCACCGGCAGTCGATCGGTCGCCAGCCAGTCCTGCCGCGTCAGACGCAACCGCTGCGAGACCCGCACCTCGCCCTGCACCGCGTCGCGGCTGATCCCGTCCGGCCGGTAGCCCAGCCCGCGGGAGATCGCCAGCGGGGCCGGGTTGTCGGTGAACGATTCGGTGACGGCGTGCTCGGCGTCGAGATCCGCGAAGGCCAGATGCAGCATCGCCGCGCGCATCTCCCGGCCGATGCCACGTCCCTGGTGCTCCAGACCGAGCCAGGACGCGCTGCGCACCTCGCGGAGCACGGCGAAATTCCGCCCATGCATCTGCTGCACACCCACCGGCCGGTCGTGCTCGAAGACCGTCAGTTGCAGCGTCCACTCCTGCGGCGTCCACTGTCCGCGGGTCTGCCACTGCCACTGCACCACTTTCCGCCCCAACTCCCGTGGCGGCAGGTCCGTCCAGGGGGTCAGGAAGGGCCGTTCGTCCGGCCGGTGGATGCCGCGTACGGCCAGGTCGGCCAGGTCGGCGAGCTCCTCCTGGGTCGGCAGCCGCAACTCGAGCCGGTCGGTGCGCACGCGCAGCCCCAGCAGGGGCCAGTGGTCGACGATCACGAGGCATTCTGACGCCGGGGCGCCGCGCGCCGCACCTCGATTGATCTCCCGCTCAGCTCTGCCGCCCGGCACGACCACCAGCGGCTCCGGATGTCAGGTGTGCCATCCTGAGGCGCATGTCGAGCCACCCCTTCGCCGACACGCTGGAGCCGCCGTACGTCGCGGTGATCTTCACGTCCGTCCGCACGCCCGGAGACAACGGGTACGCGGTGATGGCCGCGTCGATGGAGGAGCTGGCGAGGGGGCAGCCCAGCTTCCTCGGGATCGAGTCCGCCCGCGAGGACGTCGGGATCACCGTGTCGTACTGGTCGGACCAGTCGGCGGCGCAGGGTTGGAAGCGGGTCGCGGCGCACCTGGTCGCCCAACGGCGCGGCCGCGAGGTCTGGTACGCGGACTACCGGGTCCGCGTGGCGACGGTCGAGCGGGAGTACGGCCGCGACACCTCGTCGCTGGACGCCGACCGCTGACGCGGAGGCGGGGCGCTGAGGCAGAGGCCGGGCGCTGAGCGTGAGGCCGGCGCTGAGGCGGAGGCGGGGCGCCGACGCGGAGGCGGGGCGCTGACGCGGAGGCCGGGCGCTGACCGACCGCGCTGACCGACCGGGAGCCGGCCGATCTCGCCACCGGCCTGCTTGTTCGGCGCCGCGGTCGGAGGCCGCCACCGCCGACGGCTCACTCCGGCCAGCCCACCGGGTTGCTGACCGACTCGCGGGAGATCGCGGAGCCCGTCTCCGGCCAACCGCCGAACCGCTCCTCGTGCAGGTGCGCGAAGAAGTAGCACATCTCCTCGCAGTCGGCGTCCAGCACCGCCATGGCCGGGTCGGCCTTGACCGCCGCGTAGAACTGCTCACCGACCGCGACGATGAACCCACGGGCGTAGAGGAAGCCGTCGTCCGAGCCGTCGGTCACCTCCTGGATGTCGGCCCGGTCGATGTCGTAGAGCTTCCGCTCCACCACCCGGTCGAGGTCGGTCAGCTCGACGCTGGACAGGCCGTCGGTCAGGTCGCGAAGGTTGGCGAGGAACGGGTCGAGCCAGTCGTCGAGGGCGTACAGCCTCGCGTCGTCGGCCTCCGGGTCGACCATCGGGTCGCGGTCGATCAGGAGGCGGCGCAGCGCGGCCGGCTCGTCGCCGAGCCGCTGCCACGCGGCCTCGACGAGGGCCCAGAACCGCGCCTCGTCGGCGATGGTCGGCATCGCGCCGACAGCGTCCACGGTGTTAGTCACGGCGGCAGGTTAGCCAGCGGCACCGACAGGAATCGGGGCGCGGACGATGAGCGCGGCTGTCCCGCGCCCGCTTCGGCGCAAGGTTTAGCGAACCGGCAGTCGGGCAAGCGCGCCGGGATGCCTGGGACTGCGAGAACCTGCCGGAGACAGCGATGAGCGACGCAGCATCCCGCCACCGCGACAACGCGGTCGAGGCGCGAGTGACCATCGAGCGCCCCGTGGCGGACGTCTTCAGCTTCTACCGTGACCTGGAGAACCTGCCCCGCTTCCTGGGAGACGTCCTGGGTGTGGAGCGGACCGGCCCGGCGACGTACCGGTGGACGATCGAGGGTCCGCTCGGCGTCCGGCTGCGGTCCACGGTGAGGCTGACCGAGGAGCGCACGAACGAGCTGATCCGCTACGAGACGCGCACCGCACCCGGGATGAGAACCGAGTGGGCGGTCCACTTCGCTCCTGGATCCGGCCCCACCCGGACCGAGGTGCACGAGGTGCTGACCACGCCCCTCGGCAGGCTGGGCCACGCCGCGCTGATCCTGATCGGGAAGCCGCCCGCCACCGAGGTGGCCGCGAACCTGCGCCGGCTCAAGCAACTCCTGGAGACGGGAGAGGTGACCGACACCGACCACGCCGTCGCCGGCAAGTTCGGCAGACTGTCGTGATGACAGGTTGATTCCTGCCGGCCGGGGTGCGCCCAGAGCGGCGGCGTTCGGCAGGATGACGGGGTGACCCATGACGTCGAGGACGAGCACGCGGCACCCGGCTGGGATGCGATCGACGCGGCGCTGAGCCTGCTGTATCCGGGGGTGGAACCGCGCCACGTCGGCTACCTACCGCCGGCGGCGTTCAGCGCCAATCTGCAGGGATGCTCGTCCTATCCGGCCGCCGGGCACTGGCACTACGTGACGTACGGGCTGAGCGAGCTGTACACGCCGGGGCCCGACGACGACCGGGAGTGGTCGGGTTGGGGCTTCGAGCTGACCCTGCGAGTGGTGCGGGGCAGCGAGGACGAGGCGCCCGGTTGGCCGTTCACCGTGCTGAACCACCTCGCCAACTTCATCAACGGCCAGGGCGTGCTCGTCGAGGACGGGCACCGGATGGACCTGCGGCAACCGGTCACCGGGCATCCGCACACCGACGGACCGGACACGGGACTGACCGTCTTCGCGTTCACCGTCGACCCGCAGTTGGACACCATCGACACCCCCAATGGAAAGGTGACCTTCTACCAGGCGGTCGGGGTCACCCCCGAGGAGAAGACACGCATGCAGCAGGCGAGCACCCGGCAGGTGCTCGACCAGATGACCGGGTCGAATCCGCTGCTGGTCACGGATCCGGCGCGGGCCTGACGGCCCGCGCCGACGACCTAAACACCCCCGTGTATGAATGGCGACAGCCGCGACACCACCAGTTTTTCCCCGACGGCTTCCGCCCCGGTCGATCAAGCCCGGTGAGCATCCTCTTCAGTCGTTTACCGTGGCTGGAATGACCGACCAAGGTTGGTTGGCGGACACCCGGGTCTCCTACGACACGGTCGCGGCCAGCTACGCCGCACAGGTGCGCGAGGCTCTCGCCAACGAGCCGTACCTGCGCGGGAGCCTGGCGTTGTTCGCCGACCTGATCCACGCCGCCGGCGGCGGGCCGGTGGCGGACGTGGGCTGCGGACCGGGACACGTCACCGCCCACCTGCACACCTTGGGCGTAGACGCCTTCGGCATCGACCTCTCACCCGCGATGGTCGACGTGGCACGGCGCGACCACACAGGCCTGCGGTTCGACGTGGGCTCGATGACCGACCTGGACCTCGCCGATTCCTCGGTCGCCGGTCTGCTCGCCTGGTGGTCGCTGATCCACGTCCCCGACGACGCGGTGCCCACGGTCCTCGGTCACTTCTGGCGCGCGTTGCGAGCCGGCGGGCTGCTGCTGCTCGGCTTTCATGTCGGCGACGGATCGCGGCTGAAGACACAGGGATACGGTGGCCACCCGATGAACGTGCACGTCCATCGTCGCCGGCCCGACCAGATGGCGGCCTCGCTGCGCGACGCCGGGTTCGCGGTCGAGACGCAGATGCTGACCGACCTGGATCAAAGCGTCCCCGGAGGCCTCCTTTTCGCGCGCCGTCGGCCCTGACGACGGGCTTGCGCGCTTCTCGTGCGGTGGGTCATCGGCTACGGCGTGTCACGATGCTGCTCAGCGCCGTGCTACTGGGCACGGCCGGCCT
Organism: Micromonospora sp. WMMD812; assembly: GCF_027497215.1. Classification (NCBI taxonomy): domain Bacteria; kingdom Bacillati; phylum Actinomycetota; class Actinomycetes; order Micromonosporales; family Micromonosporaceae; genus Micromonospora; species Micromonospora sp. WMMD812. Next base: position 4,212,029 of record NZ_CP114904.1, read on the forward strand.
GGGCGTCGGCTCCTGGTGGGGCGGCGAGGATCTGAAGCTGAGGGGCATCTGTGGTTGCTGATCTGGCATCCGGGCTGCGGTTCGCCGCACAGCCGGTCGTGAGCGTCTTCGTTCCGGGCACTCCGGCGGTGTCGCCGAACTTCGACTTCGGCGGCATGGCGCCGGTCGAGGTGCAGCGGTATCCGCTCGAGCGGGACGATCCGGATTCGTTTCCGTACTCCCGCGTCACCGAATACGATCTTGTCCTCGATGAACTGCCGGCCGACCTCCACGCCTATCTGATTCATTGCGTGCGCTGCGGGAGACAGCGTGGTCTGGCTCGGATTCGAGGGCTCGCTCCACTTCGACCACATCCTCACCGACGTGATCGCGCCGCAGATCTACGGCGTGTGCGCGCCTGGCATCGAGCCGGTCGTGGCCCCGGACCTGGAGACTCTCAGGACGCCGGCCTGGCGGTCACTGATCAGTTCATTCCGGAGCCGGCTAGCCAGCCAAGCCGACCGCATCCGGCGATGGATTAGCCGCCTCCGCAGCGCCAATGGCTCTCACGGCCAGGCATCGGAGACGCTTCGTCTCCCCATCGTGGCCGAGCTTCTGCGGTCGCGTTCTGGTTGCTCTCCGGGCCAGCACCACGACTATCGGCTGCCCCAGATCGTCGGCCAGTCGCGCCAACCGTTCCAACGCTCAGGTTGGGGTGCTGTGCCGTGCAACAGAGGCTGGTGCCGGGGTCGTATATCCGGGTGTGGGTACGCAGCTTGGCGGGGAGGGTGGCACAGGTTTTGGAGTTCGACGACTACGTGCGGGCGCGGGGTGCAGCGCTGGTGCGTCTGGCGCGACTGTTGACCGGCGACCGGCATCGCGGTGAGGACCTGGTCCAGGAGGTGCTGGCGCGGGCGTTCGCGCGCTGGAATCACATCTCGACTGTGAACCCGGAGGCGTACCTGCGGCGGATGCTGGTCAACGCTTCGATCACGCGCTGGCGGCGACTGTCGAGCCGCGAGATCGTCATGGTGGACACCGGCGATTCCGCCAGCCAGGTGGATCTTGAATCAGAGGTTGTCGAGCGCGACGTCTTGTGGGGTTACGTCCGGCAGTTGCCCGCCAAGCAACGGGCCGCGGTGGTACTGCGCTACTACGAGGACCTTGACGATGTGTCGATAGCGGGGTTGCTCGGTTGTTCGACGGTGACCGTGCGTACGCAGGTGAAACGGGCGCTTGCCACGTTGCGGGGCAAAGTGGGTGCTGATGTGGCGCTGTACACCAAGGAGGGAACGCGATGACTGACCTGGATCGAGCGCTGCATGAGACGTTGGCCCGTGTCGCCGATGAGGACGTGCACGTCGAGCGGCTCCTCGCCGGGGCTCGCACGGCGGGCGTCCGCTACCGCCGGCGGCGCCGGTTCGGTATCGCGGCGAGCGCGGCGGGTCTGCCGGCCGTCGCTGCGGCGGTGGTGCTGTCGCTGACGGCGGCGCTGAGCCCGAGCGCCGGCTCGGGGGTGGGGCCGGGGTCGTGGCCGAGCGTGCCGACGCCGACGGCGAAGCCGACGCCGACCGCGAAGCCGACGCCGTCCGCGCCCTCGAGAAGTACTTCGCCGAGGGCAGTGTTGCCGACACCGCCGCTCGCTGCCGGTGCCGCTACGGCGATCGACTCGGCGGATGAAGTCGGCCGGCCGCTGCTGCTGCACCTCAGCTTGGCCCAGTTGCCGTTCCCGGTCATTGACGCCCAATACCAGCAGCTGGTCGAAGAGCGACAGGAACGTCTCGCATTCTTCGGCGTCGACGACAACGGTGAGCAACGAGAGCTCGTGGTGCGGGTCGGGGCCGACACGAAGGATTGGGAACCGCTGGCCGGTGACCGCGAAGCCGTCCGCGTCGCCGGGCGATCCGGCACGTTCGCCCTCGACAAGATCGACGACCGCCGGTCCGCCGTGCTGCGCTGGCGGGCCGCCAACGGCCTCTGGCTACAGGTTGCGGGGGCGCGAGACAAGACCGATGCGTTGACGGTCGCGGCCAGCGTACGGCTGGATCGCACCTACCGGTGTGTGGCGCCGTACCGGCTGCGCTCGCTGCCCGCCACGATGAAGCCGGAGAGCTGTTCAGTGGTGTTCAGAGGCACCACGGCCACCAGCATGCTGAGCGTGAGCAACGGAACGTTCCATATCCTGTTCACCACCGAGTCCGGCCCAGTCACCGACGCCAACGAAACAATCGGCGGCCGGCCGGCCCGGGTCGTGGAGCATCCCGGAGACGGCGGCGCCCACATCATGGAGGTGGCAGCCGACCAGGGCGACGGCGTGCTGTCGCTGACCGCCTCCGGCCGCTACGACCCCACGCTGGTCCGACGGATCGTCGCCGAGTGCGACTGGACAGGCGGCGAGGACCCGGCGACCTGGCCCATTGATCCGTTTACCGGCGATCGGTGACCGGAGCCAGGTTTTTGGAGGGCACCGTTGACCCGTTGCAGGCCATGCACGACCCCCACCAGACGCATCCTTGGTGGGGGTTGTGCATGGCCGGTCGGTTCAGGCGATCTTGCGGCGGTAGGCGGCCATCGCGAACGCGTAGGCGATGACCAGGATTCCGGCGCACCAGGCGAGCGCGATCCAGATGTCATTGCCGACCGGCTGTTGCTCGAACAGTGCTCGGATGGCGTTGACGATGGCGGTGACCGGCTGGTTCTCGGCAAAGGCTCGCACCGGGCCGGGCATCGTCTCGGTGGGGACGAACGCCGAGCTGATGAACGGCAGGAAGATGAGCGGATACGAGAAGGCGGACGCCCCGTCCGGGGTGGACGCGGTCAAGCCGGGGATCACTGCGAGCCAGGTCAGGGCGAGGGTGAACAGCGTGAGTATGCCCGCCACGGCGAGCCAGGCCAGCAGCCCGGCGGAGGAGCGGAAGCCGATCACCAGCCCGACTCCGATGATGACCGCCACGGACATGCTGTTGGACACCAGAGAGGTCAGCACATGGCCCCACAGCACAGATGACCGGGCGATCGGCATCGAGTGGAACCGCTCGAAGATGCCGCTCTTCATGTCCATGAACAGCCGGAATCCCGTGTACGAGATGCCGCTGGCAATCGCGATCAGCAGGATGCCGGGCATCAGATAGTTGACGTAGTTGTCGGTGTTGGCCTGGATCGCGCCGCCGAACACATATCGGAACAACAGTAGGAACGCGATGGGCATGATCGTAACGGTGATGATGGTGTCGAGACTGCGGGTGACGTGCTTGATCGAGCGGTCGAGCATCACGCCGGTGTCACTGAGAACGTGGGTGGTCATGGTCAGGCCTGCTTTCCGACGACGGAGAGGAACACTTCCTCGAGAGTGGGCTGCCGTTCCACGTACTCGACCTTGGCCGGCGGCAGCAGTTTCCGGAGGTCGGCCAGGGTGCCGGAGACGATGATCGTGCCCTCGTGCAGGATCGCGATCCGGTCGGCGAGCTTCTCGGCCTCTTCCAGGTACTGCGTGGTCAACAGCACCGTCGTCCCACCGCCGGCGAGCTTCTGAATCTCGTTCCATACCTCGATGCGGCCCTCTGGGTCGAGGCCGGTGGTCGGCTCGTCGAGGAAGATGATCGGAGGGTCACCGATGAGGCTCATGGCGATGTCGAGCCGCCGGCGCATGCCTCCCGAGTACGTCCCGACCCGGCGCCTGCCGGCGTCGGCTAGCCCGAACCGCTCGAGCAGCTGGTCCGCGGTCTCGCGGGGGTTGCCGACCCGGCGGAGCCGGCCGACCATGACCAGGTTCTCCCGGCCGGTGAGGATCTCGTCGACGGCGGCGAACTGCCCGGTCAGGCTGATCGATTCGCGCACCCGCAGCGGCTCGGACCCGACGTCGAACCCGTGGACGCTTGCCGTGCCGCCGTCCGGCTTGAGCAGGGTGGACAGGATGCGCACGATCGTGGTCTTGCCGGCGCCGTTCGACCCGAGCAGCGCGAAGATGCTGCCGCGCGCCACCTCGAAATCGACGCCCTTGAGGACGGGTAGTTCCTTGTAGGACTTGCGCAATCCGTTGACCCGGATCGCCGGGCTGGCTGTTGCCATGTGCCGCCTCCTGTGCTTGGGCAGGGGTCATCGCCGGGCGGGCCGCCGTCGGCTCCGTCCGTGATGCGGGACGTGTGTGATCGACGGGCGAGCCGGCGGCTCGTCCGTGGTTGGTCAGGCGTGGATCAGATGTCGAGGTCCTCGATCGTCGGCTCGTGGACGGCGTCGAGAACCAGCTCGTAAAGCTCGGTCGGGATGATTCCGCGCAGCGCGTCGAGGTCGTCGGCGATGCGCAGGCTGGAGTCGGCGGGAATGCGTGTCCAGGATTGGTTGGCGCTCCAGTCACCGACCCAGGCGCGCCAGCCGGTGCGGTACTTCTCGGCGTTCGGTCCGGTGTTCACCTGCGCCTCGGACCGCTCGAGGTGAACGACGTACTTCTCGCTGCGGGTGCGGTAGACCCGATAGGTCTCGTCGCGCTCGTTGCCGGTCCGCTCCATCTCGGCCAGCAGCACGCCGGAGAACCGCTGTTTGCGGCCGAGCCCGGGCCCGACGCGCACGACGACATCGTCGTATCCCTGCTGCCGGCCCTCCTCGACCTCGACGTAGCGACGCAGTGCGGCGGCGATGGCCGCCGACAGGGTGCCGCCGGCGAGCTCCTGGGCGCGCTGAAAAAGCGGCAGGTCGTCGTCGGACACGTAGATGGTCTTGTTGGGCATGACCTGACTATACGCACACCTATACGTACACGCAACGCTGGAGCTATCGGGTGAGCGACTCCTGATAGACGTCGGCGTAGGTGCGCGAGTCCTTGATCAGGTCATCGCAGAAGGCGGCGACGTCAGTGCCCGTGACTTCCAGAACGCCCTTGCCGGCTGCGACGCCCTCCTCGAAGAAGTCGACGATTCCAGGGAGCAGACCCCCGTCGAGCAGGTCGGTCGGCCCGACCTTGAACAGGTAGCGCTGCATCTCCTGGTAGACGATCCGATAGTCGGGCGGGAGAGCCTTGACCCGGGCGACGTGCGCCCGCCACTGCTTCTTGCCCTCGATGATGTCCTGGATGCTCACGTCAGCCTCCTAGCCGGGCCAGTTTGCGTGCGACATTCCGGTTCAACTGCTCCCGCCACCGGTCGCGGTAATCGCGGGCCCCCGCCCCGCCGGCCAGTGCCGTCGAGAAGCCGGCAATGTCGTCGCCGAGCACCTCGTCAATGCGCTGCCCGTCGGCCGCGGCTTCCTCGAGCAACCCGAGAGCGGCCTCGGCGATCGGGGTCAGGTTGCGGCCCGTGAAGCTCCCGTACGGGAAGAGGTGAGCCACGATCTGTCCCCACGCGGCCTGATAGTCGGCCGGCAACGCCTGCGCCCGGCCTTCGAACGCCTTCCACTCCCGGGTCAGATCGCTGCCCGTGATGGTCTCCCAGAAGCTCATGCCCCGCCCTCCTTAAGTTTGTCGATCCGTGAGGAGACGTACTGCCATTTCGTCCAGAACGTCGCGAGCTCCTCGCGCCCGGCGTCGTTGAGCGTGTAGAACTTGCGCGGCGGACCCACCTCGGACGGCCGCTTCGACACCTGGACGAGCCTGTTGCGCTCCAGGCGCAGCAGGATGGTGTACACCGTGCCGTCGATGACGTCGGCGAAACCGAGTTCGTTCAGGCGGCGCGTGATGGCGTAGCCGTAGGTCTCCTCACGGCCGATGATTTCGAGCACGCAGCCCTCAAGCGTGCCCTTCAGCATCTCGGTCAGATCCTCCACCGCAGCCCCCAATCCGGTATCTAGTAGCACCGGGTACTGGTATACGGTAGCACTGAGTACCGCTAGGCGGTAGTACCGAGTACTGGAGATTTCTGCCGGTCAGGCGGAAGCGGTAGCCCGAGCAGGCTCGGCGAGAAGGCGGGTCCAACCGCGCAGGCCCCGGTGGAACCGGGCGGCCCGTCCCCGCCGGAAGAACCCGCGGCGCAGCAGGTCCTCGAAAGTTCCCCGTCGCACCGGGGTCCTGGTCAGACCATCGGCGACGCCTGGTCGTGTGGCGGAGTTTGCGGGCGGCGACGCAAATCCTCATCGATAGAGACGATGCCCTACGAGTTCAGGTTGCCCATGTCGCCTACCTGGTCAAATGTTGATTGAGCTGCGGATCTACCTTCCGACATCTCTCACTGGCGATGATGGCGATTCGGCGTCTTGAGGACTGGATGAGGACTGCGGGGGTCTTGGCAGAGGCGCTGTCCTTTCGATCTATAGGATCAGGCCAGGCAACTCGCGGAGGTGGCTGGGGGGCGATCTGTCGATGGAACCCCGATCCCTCGCCGATGCAACGGCACGGTGACCCTTGATGACGACGAAACAACGCACTGCAGCAGCGCCGGTTGCCCCGGCACCGAATGGGGGCAGGGCGACATCGATGCCTGCTGGGTAGATCAGTGCGTGCACTCCCCATCCGGCCCCGCATGGAGCGACTCGTTGTAGGGCTCGCTACACGGTTTAGGAAGTGTGGACACGGCCGACACTCGCGGAGCGCCGACCTGGCTTGACCTGCGCCGCCATGCCGGCCGCCACGTCCAGGAGCTGACCGCCGTTGACCCTCAGGTCCCGTCCCATCGGGCACGCGACGGCACGCCCGCACTTCCCTGCCTTGCAAAGATCAATACTGTTGTCGGCTGGTGTCGGCCGCTGCCGCTGACCTGCTCGACTTGTCGGCTTCCGTCGCTCGCCACTCCTGCTTTTCGGCCGGCTTGGCTGCATGGTTGGCTGTACAACGAGGCTACGGATGGGGTAGCAGGCACCTCGTACGGTTGACGGGGTGTTGTTCGAGCCGGTGACTGCGGAGCTGTCGTTCGAGGACGACGGGAACGAGCTGATCGGCGATTTCGTCCGGCCGCCATGGCCGGGTCCGTGCCCGGCAGTGGTCTTCGTCGAAGGTTCTGGTCCGGGTGGTCGCAACCAGGGGCCGTGGCAGACGAGGCTTGCCGCCGCCGGCTTTGCGAGCCTCGCCTATGACAAGCCCGGTTCTGGAGACTCAACGGGCGATTGGACCCGTCAGACCATGGCCGACCGCGCTGAGGAGACTGTGGCTGCGGTCCGGGCGGTGAGAAGCCGCGAGGACGTGCTATCCGGTGCGGTCGCGCTGATCGGCGGCAGCCAGGGAGGCTGGGTGGCTCAACTCGCGGCGTCAGCCGACGACAGGATAGCGGCGGTGGTGACGGTGTCAGGTCCGGGCGTGAACGCGCGAGCTCAGGAGGAGTACCGGCTCCGCCACCAACTCGCGGCGGAGGGCTTCAGCAGCGCGGACATCCAGCAGGCGCTTGTTCTGCTACGCGACCAGGTCCAGCGGGTTCAGTCAGGCGACGACCCCGCGCGAGTGCACGCCGCGCAAGCGCACTGGCATGCCGCCCCCTGGTATCCGCTACTCGCTGGAACAACACCCCGGTCCATCGCATTCATCGCGGGCATCGCGGACTACGACCCTGCCCCTGCACTGGCAGCTCTAAATTGCCCGCTGCTGGCAATCTTCGGCGCAGATGACCTGCTGGTGCCGGTAGAGGCGAGCGTGCGCGCCATCAGCAACACCCTCAAGGACGCTGGCCATACCGATCACGCGATGGTGGTCTTTCCCGGTGCTGACCACAACATTCGCGTCTACACGGGCAAGGGACCCGCGCAGGTCAAGCAGGGTCGCTACACCCCTGCCGAGAGGGCTGCGGGTTTCGACGAACTCATCGTCACCTGGCTACAGCGCCGCTTGCCGCTGGGACCTGATCTCCTCCTCGGGCAGTCGTAGATCTTCCGGCTTCCCCGGACGGGGACAAGGTGGAGCGCCCTGCCGGACGTACGACCTTCGTCCCCGTCCGGTGAAGCTGGTAGCCCTTGTGGTGCCCGGCGAGGTGATCCGCGCGGCTGATCTCTGAGGAGGGCCGGGGTTCGGGGCGGAGCCCCGAGGTCTTGTAGTCCTGGTCGTCCCCAGGCATGGCCGGCCGGCCCGGCCGATGCCGGCCGGAGGTCGCCAGCAGGCCGGGGCCAGGCCGGCGCCGCCTTGACGTGTACGCGGGACTGTTCGGTGACGACCTGGACGCGGTCGCCAACCGGCTAGACGAGGCGGTCACAGCGCGGGACAAGGACTATCTAAGGACTGGCACTGCTGGCGGCGAGTTTGTCGACCTTGGAAAACGGCGAAGCCCAGGCCGGTGACCTGGGCTTCTGTACCGAGCCGCCTGACGGAATCGAACCGTCGACCTACGCATTACGAGATCAAGGTAGGCGGGTCTGCAACCTGCCCGCATGTGCAGCTACCAGCGAAGACGCTTCTCGGCATCTTTCACCGCTCCCCCGCAATCCACCGACCTCTTGCGGACTGGATGCGGACTGACCCGCTGGTCGGCACGCCCACACTCGTCCCGCGATTAGGCCCAACTGACATCGCCCTTCGGCACCGCTACACGCGCCACTCCTGTCGGTAGTCGGGGTGCTCGTAGTAGGACTGCGCCAGCACTCGGACCGCGTACGCGAGACCAGCGAAACGCTCGTCAGAGGGGTCCATCGCCTCGTACTCCCGTGCCAGCATCTCGACCAGGTCGAGCATCGGCAGGTGGCTGTCGAGCAGAGCTTCACCGCCGAACCGGTGGGCCACCTCGGCATAAGCATGGTTGTCCGCCTCGTAGCGGGCATGAAGGAACCGCAGGAGATCTTCCATCCGCCGATTCTCGCGCGCCGCCACGCCGCTTACTCGCTGCCATCCCGTCTGCCGCCGACCCACACACCGTGGAGCGGGCCAGGGCCAGGGCGACAAGGTGGAGCGCCCTACCGGACGAACGACCTTGTCGCCCTGGCCCTGGTCTGCTCGGCTCTGCCTGGGTCGGAGGGCGTGCGGCTGCCTCGGGTGGTTCGGGAGGAGCCGGTGTTTCTCGACCACGACCAGGTGGCGAGGCTCGCGGAGGCGTGCGGGCGCTATAGGTTGCTGGTGCGGGCCCTCGCCTACACCGGGCTGCGGTGGGGTGAGGCGTCAGCGCTGCGGGTGTCGCGGCTGGACCTCCTGCGGCGTCGGGTGACGGTCGCCGTGGCGTTCGCCGAGGTTGGCGGAGAGCTGGTCGAGGGCACGCCGAAGAACCATCAGCGCCGTTCGGTGCCGATCCCGCGCTTCCTCGTCGACGAGCTGGCCGCGCACGTGGCCGGCAAGCGCCGGGACGAGCTGGTGTTCACCGCGCCAGCCGGCGGGCCGCTGCGCAACACCAACTTCCGGTCGCGAGTCTTCGCGCCGGCAGCGGCGTCGGTCGGGCTGGCCGGGCTGACTCCTCACGATCTGCGGCACACGGCCGCGAGTCTGGCCGTGGCGGCGGGTGCGAACGTCAAGGCGGTGCAGCGGATGCTTGGGCACGCCTCGGCGTCGATGACGCTGGACGTGTACGCGGGGCTGTTCGGTGACGACCTGGACGCTGTTGCCAACCGGCTGGACGAGGCGGTCGCGGCGCGGGATGCGGACTATTTGCGGACTGGCACGGTTGGCGGCGAGGTTGTCGACCTTGGGAAACGGCGAAGCCCAGGCCGATGACCTGGGCTTCTGTACCGAGCCGCCTGACGGAATCGAACCGTCGACCTACGCATTACGAGTGCGTCGCTCTAGCCGACTGAGCTAAGGCGGCAACGATCGCCAAGTGTACGGCACGCCCCGGCTACGGCCGAACCGGATACCCCCGCCCGGGCCGCCCTCGGCAAGCCGGACATCGGGTGCGATCCGGTCGGTCGCCGGACAGCATTCACGGCGGGTCGGGACTACGCTGCGGCGCGTGAGCGACGACCACCCCCGCCCCGACGACCCGGCCCGCGACCCGGAGGACTTCCCGGCCGCGGACGGCTCCGCCGCCGAGAGCAGCGCGAGCGACCCTACCGCCGGCAGCGCCGCGGGATCCCCGAGCGGCCCCACCGCCGGCGAGCCCTCGACCGGCCCGGGCGCCGGGGCCGCCAGCGAGCCGGCCGGCCACCGGGCGGCCCGCCGGCCGCGGACCACGGATCCGCTGGAGCTGGGCTTCACCCCGCGCAAGCCGGTGCCGTGGCTCGCGCCGCTCCTGCTGATCAGCACCGGTCTCCGTACGCTGCTGGCGATGCTCTTCGGGGCGTACCTGGACAAGCGGGAGCTGCAGAACTCCCTCGACGCCCGGATCGAGCGGCAGGTCGGGCCGGACGGTGGGCTCTGGCTGGACTACGTGGCCGACCTGGGCGACGGCTTCAACTCCACCTACTCGGTCGCGTACCTGTTGGCCCAGCGCGAGCTGGAGGTCGACGGCCACCGCCTGCCCCGGGCGCAGACCCTGGTGATGGGGGGCGACCAGGTCTACCCGTCGGCGGCCTACGAGGCGTACGAGGACCGGTGCAAGGGGCCGTACCAGGCGGCGCTGCCGGTCGCCCCGCCCGAACGTCCCACCCTGTTCGCGGTGCCGGGCAACCACGACTGGTACGACGGCCTGACCGCCTTCCTGCGGCTCTTCGTCCGGTCCCGGGACCGGCACTTCGGCGGCTGGGGCACCGGCCAGTCCCGCTCCTACTTCGCCGTCGAGCTGCCCGCCGACTGGTGGCTGCTCGGCCTGGACGACCAGTCCGGCTCGTACCTGGACGATCCGCAGCTCGCCTACTTCGACACCGTGGCGCGGAAGCTGGGCCCGCAGAGCAGGGTGATCCTGGCGGTGCCGGCGCCGACGTGGGTCAAGGCGGTCGACCACCCCACGGCGTACGACTCGATCGACTACTTCATCCGTACGATCATCTCGCCGACCGGGGCGCAGGTCCGGCTGCTGGTCTCCGGCGACCTGCACCACTACGCCCGGTACGCCGGCGACGAGCGGCAGCTCATCACATGCGGGGGCGGTGGCGCCTACCTGTATCCGACGCACAAGCTCCCGGAGCGGATCGAGGTGCCTCCGAAGGACACCCTCGCCCGGCGGTCCAGCCTCACCCGGCCGTACGACCTGGTGGCCCGCTATCCGGACGCGGCCCGCTCCCGGCGCTACGGCTGGGGGATCTTCCCCCGGCTGCCGCTGCGCAACCCGGGCTTCGCCACCCTGCTCGGCACCCTGCACACCCTGCTGATGCTGGCCATGGCCGGGGTGGCGGCGAACCGGGTGGGCACCACCGAGCAGCGGCTGTTCAGCGTCCCGCTAGTGGTGATGCTGGTGGTGACGCTGCTCGGCGCCGCCTTCTTCGCCAAGCCGCCCAGCGCCGGCGGGAAGCGGCACGCCCGGCACTGGATCCTCGGCGTCGGGCACGGGCTGGCCCACGTCGGGCTGGGCGCGGCCGGCACCTGGGCCTGGCTGCACCTGCCGTTCTACGACTGGCCGTGGCCGCTGCCGGTGGCCGCCGCCGCGGTGCTCTACGGCCCGGTGAGTGGGCTGGTGGCGAGTCAACTGGTGGCGGCGTACCTGATGATCGCCGGCGCGTTCGGGGTGAACGTCAACGAACTCTTCGCCGGCCAGGGCATCGAGGACGCGAAGTCCTTCCTCCGGATGCGCATCGACCCGGACGGCACGCTGACCGTCTACCCGGTGGCGGTCGACCGGGTGGCCCGGGACTGGCAGGTCAACCCCGACCAGACGCCCACCGCCTCCTGGCTGACCCCGAAAACCCCACTGACCCCGCGCCTGGCCGAACCCCCGATCACCCTCACCTGACCCGCCCTCTCCGCGTTGATCATGAAGTTGTTGCCCCGACACGCCGACGCGGAGGGCAACAACTTCATGATCAACGCGGAGGGCCGGTGAGGGCGGGCGCCTGCGAAGGGGGTCAGGCGTTGTAGTGCTGGTCGTGGGCTTGGCGGGGGCCGCAGACGGAGGCCCGGGAGCAGGAGCAACGGGAGCCGTCGGCGTCCAGCCGCACGGTGACCGAGTCGCGGGGCACACTGTGGCCGACCACCCGGCCGTCACCCTCCGGGCTAGAGACCCGGGTGCCGATCGCCGGCGCGGACTCCTGGAACCGCTGGTAGAGCGGGTGCTCTTACTTGCTCGGAGACAGCATTACTCGATTAAGGATTTCGTCGACGACGCTCGCGAGAGGTGCCGTGGCGTCGATTACGGTACCGCTTCTCGGAATGTCTTCCTTCGTTCGATGCAATCGGGCGATGAGTTCGCGTTCCGCCGGTCTTCCGCCCCACTCGTCTTGCGGTCGCCCGTCAAGTCGCCCATTCAAGGTGTGCAGGTCGACGTCAAGGACAAAGACGCCATCAAACAAATCGATGAACTTGTGAAAGTTCCGTGAACCCCCGCAGAAGAAGGTCACCGGCTCGTCGTGGTTGGCGACCAGAGCTCTCACGTCATCCACGTGCCAGATGTGGTGCTCGTGCTTGAGACCGTCCGACGGCTCACCAGTCTCCGGGTCACCTTGATAAGCCAGTTCTCGGTCACCATTGATGGCATGATAGCCGCGCCGCTGCAACTCTTTGCAAACCGAAGTCTTGCCGGTGCCGGAGACGCCTTCAATCAGATAGTTCCTCATGCCCATCGCTGGATGATAACGAGCAAGGGTGAGACAAATGCTGTCCCGCACGGCTGCTCGGTCATCTGAGGCGGGATCACAGCCGTGAGCGACGAGGCACGTCGATCAACGCGCTGCGCCCTCCGGACCTGATTGGTCACGGCTTTCGTAGGCGCGGCGGGAGCCGCAGACGTCGGCGCGGGAGCACATGGAGCGCGAGCCGTCGGCGTCCAGGCGGACGGTCACCGCGTCCCTCGGGACGCTGTGGCCGACCACGCGGCCCTCCCCTCCCGGCGTGGTGACGCGGGCGCCGATCGCCGGGGCGGACTCCTGGAACCTGGAGTACAAAGGATGCTCGTACTTCAGGCAGCACATCAGTCGGCCGCACGCCCCGGAGATGCGCAGGGGGTTGAGCGGCAGATCCTGGTCCTTCGCCATCCGGATGGTCACCGGCTCGAAGTCGGTGAGGAACGTGGCGCAGCAGAGGTCCCGACCGCAGGAACCGATGCCGCCCTGCACTCGGGCCGAATCGCGGGCGGAGAGCTGACGCAGCTCGACGCGGCAGTGCAGGGTGGCGCCGAGGTCACGGACCAGCGACCGGAAGTCCACGCGGTGCGGGGCGGTGAAGTAGACCGTCGTCCGCTCACCACCGCCGCTGCTCTCGCCGGAGCCGAGCACGTGGTCGACGGCCACCACCTTCATCGGCAGGCCGTGCGCCCGGATCAGCTTCTTCGCGGCCACCTTCGCCTCGGCCTTACGCCGGCGCAGCGCCTCGTCGCGGCGCAGGTCCTCCTCGCCGGCCAGACCGGCCAGCTTGGGGAAGCCGTCGGTCTCCTCGGTGACCCACTGCGCGGCCCAGACGCACTCCGCCACCTCGGGCCCGTCGTCCGTGGGCACCAGCACCCGGTCGCCGACCTGCGGACGCAGCTCGCCGGGGTCGAGGTAGTAGAGGCGCCCGTACCGGTTGAAGCTGACCGCACAGAGCATGCCCATGCCCCCACCCTACGACGGACCGGCGGCCGGAGGCGGGCCGGGCGTCGCCGGACGACTACACCGTGCAGCCATCCACGACGGTCGACTCGACCGACCCGCCGGCCAACCCGTCGTGCCGTTGCCCCTCGCCCGGACGGCTGAATCCGGGCTGGCGCGGGCGACAAACGACCGGCGGAGGCGTTGAGTGGAGGCAGACCTGCGGGGGGTGCAGGGGGAAGCCACGGCGTCGCTGCCGGTGCCCGGTTCGGCCGGGCGCTCGAGCGCGACGCCGTCGGCTGTCCGGCCCCTGGGCCTGGTGGACCGCTACCAGCCGACCCGGGTCGGGGTGTCGTCGCGGGAGCGGCCGGCCACCGGCGGCCGCCAGGTCGACTCGGCGAGGCTGGGCGCCCACTCACGCAGCAGAGTTTCGGCCCCGTCGTACGCGACGCAGAGCACGGCCAGCACCCGGGCGGCGATCTCGGCCGCCTCGCCGACGCCCGGACCGGCCGGCCCGGAGCGGGACGCCGCACCGGTCACCATCGAGGTCGCGGCGACCACCGCGACCGCCTCGGCGGAGCGGAGCACCTCGGTGAGCGCCCGGGCCAGCGCGAGGCGGCTGCCCTCCACCCAGTCGGCCAGCGCGTCGGCGTAGCCGGCGGTGGACTCCAGCCGGCCGACCAGGCTCTCCGGGCCCTCGTCCAGGTGGTGCAGCAGCGCCGCCCGGGCCTGCCCGTACGCCTCGGCGGCCGGACCGGACCAGAGCACCTGGTCGGTCAGCGCGGCCGAGACGTCGTCGTAGCCACGGACCAGCCGGCGCACCGCGTGCCCCGCGCCCGCCAGCGGCACGGGACGCAGGTCGAGAAAGGTGCGCACCGCCTCACCGGGGAGCACCTGCATCCGGCGCAGCAGCGGCCAGACCCGGTGCGACTCCGGGGCGCCGGCGGCGAGCAGGGTGTCGACGCGACGCAGCAGGTCGAGGCCGGGCTCGGCGAGCCGGTCCAGCGCGTCCATCACGCCTCCCCGGCGAGCCGCAGCCCGGCCGCCCGGTCGCTGTCGGCGTAGCCGTCGGCCGCCTCGCGGACTGCGGCGGCGACGGCGCTGAGCCGGCCGGCGGCCGCGCGGGCCTCCCGCGACCGGTGGTCGGTGGCGGCCGCCCACTGCCGGTGCAGGGCCCGGCCGACCTCACCCGGACGCCCGAGCGCGTCGACGCCGAACGCGGCCTGCGCCGGGTCGCTCGCGGTGACCGTGTGGGAGAGGGTCGTGAGGGTGGCGCTCGCCTGGTCGAGGCGGGCGGTGAGGGCGCGCAGGGTGTCCATGTCAGGCTCCCGCGAGCGGTCGGTAGGCGGTGAAGGTCTCGTTGTGCAGCTTCTCCCGGGCCCACACGGCCGCGTCGGCGGCGGCGGTGACCGCGGCCTGCACCGAACCGGCCACGTTGCGGGGGTTGCGGGCGTGCAGGGGGCCGAGGAAGCGGACGTCGGTGATCCGGCCCCCGGCCGTCACGACGACCTCGACCAGGCCGTCGGGCGACCGCACGGTGACCTCCACCGTCGACACCGCCTGGTCGAACTCGGCCTGGAGGGACTCGATCCGGCGGTAACGCCGCACCGCCTCCTCGATCCAGGCCTCGTCGATCTCCCCCCGTGGCATCGGCGGACTCCTCCCGGGACTCACCATCACTGGGCGTGTCGTCGCCGTCACCACGGCATTCCCGGACCGTACCGCACGGCAATCGGAGCTGTCGATGCCTGTGGATGAGCGGTCCGGCGGGCGGGACCGCGTGGGCACGCTTCGGGCGGGCAAGCACCGGGCGGCGCGACGCCCAGGCACCATGGGCCGGCGCGACGCCCAGGCACGCACCGGCCGGACTGTCGGTCAGGCACGCATCGGCCGGGCTGTCGGTCAGGCACGCATCGGCCGGGGCGATGCCCGGGGTGGAGTCAGCCCCGCCAGAGGGCGAGCATCATCGCCTCGACGGCGATCCGGGGCTTCACGTTCGCCTCGATCGCGGTGCGGCACTCCAGCACTGCCTCCAGCCGGCGCAGCGCACCCTCGGCGTCCCACTTCTGCGCGCCGGCGCCGGCCAGCGCGGCGGTGTCGATGTGCACCGGCGCGACCGGGGCACGCAGCGCCATGGTGAGCGCGTCCCGGTAGAAACCGGCGAGGTCGACCAGAGCCCGGTCCAGCGCGTCCCGCTGGGCCCGGGTCGCCCGCGACTTCTGCCGCTTCTCCAGGTCCTTGAGCTGCCCGGCCGCGCCGCGGATGGCACCTGCGGCGCCCCGGCCGGTGCCGCCGGCGCCGAGCGCCGTCTCCAGCGCCGCCCGCTCGGCGGCGTCGGCCTCCGTCACGGACGCCTCGGCTTCCGCCTCGGCCGCCTCGATCAGCGCGGAGGCCGCGTCGAACGCCGCGCCCACGCCGGTCAGTCGGCGCGGCACCGCGAGCACCGCGTCCCGCCGCTTGCGGGCCTCGGGGTCACGGGCCAGCCGCCGGGCCCGACCGACGTGCCCCTGGGCGGCCGCCGCCGCCCACTGTGCCACGTCGGGCGCCACGCCGTCCCGGCGGACCAGCACCTCGGCCACCGCGGTGGCCGGCGGCTGCCGCAGCGGTACGACCCGGCAGCGCGACCGGACCGTCACCGAGACGTCGTCGGGGTGGGTGGACGGGGCGCAGAGCAGGAAGACCGTGCGCGGTGGCGGCTCCTCGATCGCCTTGAGCAGCGCGTTGCCGGCCGCCTCGGTGAGCCGGTCGGCGTCCTCGATCACCACCACCTGCCAGCGCCCGCCGGACGGGGTGCTGGCGGCGCGGAGCACCAGCGCCCGCATCTCGCCGACCCCGATGGAGAGTCCCTCCGGCACCACCAGCCGCACGTCGGCGTGGGTGCCGGCCAGGGTGGTGTGGCAGCCGGGGCACTCGCCGCAGCCCGTGCCGTACGCGCACTGGAGGGAGGCGGCGAAGGCGCGCGCCGCCACCGAGCGCCCGGAGCCGGGCGGACCGGTGAAGATCCAGGCGTGGGTCATCCCGGCACCCGGGTCGGGCGCGCGGCCGGTCGCCCCGGCGTCCGGCGTTCCGTCGCCGGCCGGCCCGGCCGGCGTGCCGTCGTCACCCGCTGTGCCTTCGTCGCCCGCGCCGACCGGGAGGAGCGCGGTCGCGCGGTCGGCGGCGGCCTGCCGCAGCACGGCGGCCGCCGCCGCGGCGGCCCGGCGGAGCGTGGCGACCGCCTCGTCCTGGCCGACCAGGTCGGCGAAGACGTCCGGCATCAGGGGCGCTTCTCCATCGTCACGAGCTCCGATTCGGATAACTCCGGCTGCACCGACGTGTCCGGCCCCTGCGCCGGCCGTGGGTGCACGATCCCGGCCGGGTCGCCGAGCAGATCGTCGACCCGCCGAGCCACCAGCTCGGAGAGCTCCGCCACCGGGCGGGAGGCGTCGAGCACCAGGTAGCGCTTCGGGTCGGCGGCGGCGAGGTCGAGGAAGGCGTACCGGACGCGCTCGTGGAAGGCGACCGACTCGGCCTCCAGCCGGTCGGCGGCCTGGTTGCGGGCGGCGGCCCGGGACAGGCCGGTCTGCGGTTCGATGTCGAGCAGCACCACGAGGTCGGGCTTGAGCCCGCCGGTCGCCCAGGAGGAGAGCCAGGAGACCTCGTCCACCGGGAGCGTGCGACCGGCGCCCTGGTACGCCAGGGACGAGTCGACGTACCGGTCGCTGATCACCACGGCGCCGCGGACCAGCGCCGGGCGGACCACGGTGGCCACGTGGTGGGCGCGGTCGGCGGCGTAGAGCAGCGCCTCGGCCCGCGGCGAGGGCGCCTCGGCGCCGGAGTCCTCGAGCACCAGTGACCGGATCCGCTCGCCCACCGTGGTGGCGCCCGGCTCGCGGGTGACCACCACGTCCCGGCCCTGCCCGCGCAGCTGCTCGGCGAGCGCGGCCAGCTGGGTCGACTTCCCCGCGCCCTCGCCACCCTCGAACACCACGAAGAGGCCGTTGG
Organism: Micromonospora sp. WMMD812; assembly: GCF_027497215.1. Classification (NCBI taxonomy): domain Bacteria; kingdom Bacillati; phylum Actinomycetota; class Actinomycetes; order Micromonosporales; family Micromonosporaceae; genus Micromonospora; species Micromonospora sp. WMMD812. Next base: position 4,229,411 of record NZ_CP114904.1, read on the forward strand.
AGACGAACGGCTCGGCGGGCATGAGCGGGCGGCCCCGGATCGAGCCCCAGAGGTCGGCGAGGACCGGGACGCCCTTCTTGTCGTCCATCTGACCGAACGCGCTGATGCCGGCGAAGATGCCGGCCGCGCCGGCGGCGAGCAGCAGCAGTCGGGTGGACGAGATCGAGATCCCGAGGTCGGCGATCTCCAGCTTGCGGGAGCCGCCGACACCGGCGAGGAGGCTGCTCAGCGCGATCGCCAGGATCAGCACCAGCCGGGTGCCGATCTGCACCACCGCGAAGACCCGGCCGCGGACCTCGTCGGCGATCTCGCCGCCGAGCAGCGTGGTGCCGGCCAGGAAGGCCATCCCGGCGCCGGCACCGACCAGGACCGCGCCGAGGATCGCCATCGACAGGTGGATGGCGAAGGCGAGGGTCATCACGGCCGCGCTGGCCAGCACGATGCTCATCCCGAACCAGCGACGCCGGGACATCTCCTTGACGATCATCGGGCCGAGCCCGATGCCCAGGGCCAGGCCGATGAAGATGGCGCCGAAGAGCAGGAAGAAGGCGGCGTCACCGGCGCCGAGCGAGTTGGCGAAGAACCGGGCGGTGCCGATCACGATGCCGCCACCCGCGAACGCGCCGAAGATGCCGAGCACCAGGCCTCGGACCAGCGGGGTCTGGGAGATGAACCGCCACCCCTCGGCGAACTGCCGGGTCATGCTCTGCTCGGCGCGTTCGTGCCCCGTGGCCCGGGTCTGGCTGATCTCCTTGATGCCGAACGCCACCACGACGGCGGTAGCCAGCCGGGAGAAGGAGTTGAACCACAGCGCCAGTTGCGCCGGTTCGGCCCAGCCGGGCACCTCACCGCCGGTGGCCGCCCGGACGCTGCGGTCAAGCACCGCGATGGCCAGCGCGGCGAGCACCGGGGTCAGGCCGTACGTGGTGATCAGGGTGAGCTGGTTGGCCGTCTCCAGCCGGGCGCGCGGGATCAGGTTGGGGACCGCGGCCTCCTTGGCCGGGATCCAGAGCAGGGTGATCGACTCGATCAGGAAGGTGGCGATGGTGGCCCAGCCGACGACGACCCCGCCCTGGGCGCCGAGCAGCGCGACCAGCGGGATCGAGGCGAAGAGCACGAAGCGCAGCACATCGCAGATGACCATCGTCCAGCGCCGGTCGAACCGGTCGGCGAAGACGCCGGCGATCGGGCCGAGCACCAGCGCCGGCAGCAGCCGGATGGCGATCACGAGGCCGAAGGCCGCGCCCTTGGCGGTGCTGCCCTGCACCTGGGCGGCGGCGAAGACGGAGGTGGCGAGCAGGCCGAGCCAGTCACCGAAGGAGGCGGCGCCGAGCACGATCCAGAGCCGGCGGAACGGGCGGATCCGCAGCACCGAACGGATGGCGCTGTAGCCGGAGCGGTCGGTCTGGGTCGCCGCGGACGGCTGGCCGGATCCACTGCCGGACTGGGCCGTGGCGCTGTTGAACTGCCCCGCGGCGCTGCCGACCGGGGCCGCGGTGCTCCCGATCTGACCCGCCGACTCGCCGGGCTGGCCGCCGGACGGCGACACGCCGGGCGACTCGCCGTTGTTCTGGCTTTCGATGGCCGTACCTCCACGTGCCGGCCCATCGCTGGGCATCCCCGGTGCAACACTCTAGACCCGGTGGGGAGCCACCCCACCCGCGACATTCTCCTGCTCGTCGAGCCTAGGCCGCCGGGACCACCCACCGCACCCGGGCAGACGCGAGGGTATTTCGCATTGACCGCCGGACAGTTAGCGTGCACACGTGGCCACCGAAAGCGACAAACTTCGCGACCGCCTGGATCGGGCAACCGACCACCTCGACCCGCCGTACGCCGTCGTCGACCTGACCGCCTTCGATGCCAACGCGATCGCGCTGACCGGGCTCGCCGCCGGCAAGCCGGTCCGGCTCGCGAGCAAGTCGGTCCGCAGCCGGGAGCTGATCAGCCGGGCACTGCGCCGGCCGGGCTGGCGAGGCGTGATGGCCTTCACCCTGCCCGAGGCGATCTGGCTGGTCCGGGCCGGAGTGACCGACGACGTGCTGGTGGCGTACCCCACCGCGGACCGGGGAGCGCTCGCCGAGCTGAGCGCCGACCCAGCCCTCGCCGCGGCGGTCACGCTGATGATCGACGGCGTCGACCAGCTCGACCTGGTCGACGCCGTACGCGCTCCCGACCAGCGGCCCGAGCTGCGGGTCTGCCTCGACCTGGACGCGTCCTGGCGACCACTCGGCGGGCGGGTGCACGTCGGGGTCCGCCGATCGCCGGTGCACAGCGCCCGGGCCGCCGGCGCGCTCGCCGCCGCCGTCGCCGGGCGCGCCGGCTTCCGGCTGGTCGGCCTGATGGCGTACGAGGCACAGATCGCCGGCCTCGGCGACGCGCCGCCCGGGCGGGCGGGAGCGGTGCTCGGCCAGGCGATCCGGCTGGCGCAGCGCGGCTCGTACCGGGAGCTACTGGCCCGCCGGGGCGCGGCGGTGGCGGCCGTCCGCGAGCACGCCGACCTGGAGTTCGTCAACGGCGGCGGCACAGGCAGCGTGGCCGCGACCAGCGCCGATCCCGCGGTCACCGAGGTCACCGCGGGATCAGGCCTGTACGGCCCGACGCTCTTCGACGCGTACCGCGCCTGGCGCCCGACCCCGGCGGCGTACTTCGCCTGCTCGGTGGTGCGCCGGCCGACGCCGGACCTGGCGACCGTGCTCGGCGGCGGCTGGATCGCCTCCGGTCAGGCGGCGGCCAGCCGACTGCCCCGGCCGGTCCTGCCGGCCGGGCTCTCCCTGATCGGCACCGAGGGGGCCGGCGAGGTGCAGACCCCGCTGGCCGGCGCGGCGGCGGCGACGCTGCGGGTCGGCGACCGGGTGTGGTTCCGGCACGCCAAGGCCGGCGAGCTGTGCGAGCACGTCAACGAGCTGCACCTGGTCGACGGGGACACGGTCGTGGCGACCGTGCCCACCTATCGGGGCGAGGGGAACGCGTTCCTCTGACCGTGCGGCTGGCCGGGTCGGCCCGGCCCGGAAGCCGCCGGGCGGGCCCATGACCGCCGGACCGGCCCATGACCCGCCGGGCGGGCGCACGATCCGCCGGACCGGCCCATGACCCGCCGGGCGGGCGCACGATCCGCCGGACCGGCCGATGAGCCGCCGGCCCGGCGCACGACTCGTCCGCCCGGCGCACCCCGGGAGGCGCCTTGCGCTGTGGTGTCGCCCGGCGCACCCGGGCCCTGGTACCGCACGCCCGGCGCACCCCCGGGCCCCGCATTCCGGCCCGGCGCACCTCCGGGCCCAGCTTCGCCGCCCGGCGCACCCCGGGCCTTGACCTACCGCCGCCACCGCACCGTGCCGGCGGGCCGGGCTCAGCCGGCCTGTCGGGCGTCGGCCGGGGCGTCGACCTGGCGGTGCAGGTAGTCCCGGATCAACGCCTTCGCCTCGGCCAGCACCCGATCGTCGCCGTCCGGCTTGCGGCGGAACGCGAGCTTGATCAGCGCGTCGGCCACCTCCACCGCGATCTCCAGGTGGAACCGGAGCTCGGGGACGTCGGTCAGCCCGAAGCGCTCGGTGAGCACGCGGGCCAGCTGGTCCGCGATCACCCCGTTGTTGTCCCGCTGCTCATCGAGCAGGTGCAGGTCGACCACGTCGCCGAAGTGCAGGGTACGGAATCCCGGGACGGTGCGGTGCATCGTGATGTACTCGTCGATGCCCGCGTCGACGCCGTCCCACCAGTGGGTCAGGTCGTCGGAGGCGAACCGCTCGTCGAGGCGCTGGAGGTAGGACTCCATCGTGCGCAGGGTCAACGCCTGCACGATCGCCCGCTTGTCCGGAAAGAACTGGTAGACCGACCCGATCGCCACCTCGGCACGCTCGGCGAGCAAGGTTGTGGTCAGTCCCTCGTACCCCACCTCGTCGACGAGTTCGGCACAGGCGTCCAGCATTCGCTGGACACGCGCGACACTTCGACCCTGCACCGGTACCCGGCGCAGAGGCCCGGTCGTGGCGGCTGGTGTGGACACTCGGCGCCACCCCCCTTCGACGGATGAACATATCTGCACGTCACGAGTTCGTGACTACCGGTACAACGAGCGGGACTCAGTTGCGGTATTTACCAGCGACAACGTTCCTGATATGAAGTCAGTTCATATTCATATCGAGGAGCGCCATGGTCGGCACCGCACCTCCCACCGCCCCCTGGACGAACTGGGCCGGTAACCAGCGTGGCACCGCCACCACCATCCTGCGTCCCCGCTCCCTCGCCGACGTCACCGAGGCCGTCCGGGCCGCCCGGGCCGCCGGTGGTCGGATCCGGGTGGCCGGCAGCGGGCACTCCTTCACGGCCATCGCGCTCGCGGAGGACGCGCGCATGGAACTGGCCGCGCTGGACACCGCCGTACGCGTCGACGCGGAGCGCAGGCTCGTCACCGTACCGGCCGGCATGACCCTGCACGCGCTCAACGACGTGCTCATGCGGCACGGCCTCGCCCTGCCCAACCTCGGCGACATCGACGCGCAGACCGTCGCCGGCGCGATCTCCACCGGCACCCACGGCACCGGGGCCGGGTATGGCTGCCTGGCCACCTTCGTCGAGGCGCTCACCCTGGTCACCGGCACCGGCGAGGTGCTGCACTGCTCCGCCGACGAGCGGCCGGACGTCTTCGCCGCCGCCCGGGTCTCCCTCGGCGCGCTCGGCGCGCTGGTCGACGTGACGCTGCGCTGCGCGGACGCGTTCGTGCTGCACGCGCACGAGCGGCCGGCGCCGCTGGACGCGGTGCTGGGCGAGCTGCCGGAGCTGATCGAGGCGCACGACCACGTCGAGTTCTACTGGTTCCCGTACACCAGCCGGGTGCAGGTCAAGACCAACGACCGGGTGCCCGCCGACGACCGCCCGCTGTCCCGGCTTCGTGGCTGGCTGGACGACGAGTTCCTGTCCAACACCGTCTTCGCCGGCGCCTGCCGGCTCGGCCGGGCGGTGCCCGCGCTCGCCCCGCGCATCAGCGCGGTCTCCGCGCGGGCGCTCACCGAACGCCGCTACACCGGCCGCTCCGACCAGGTCTTCTGCACCCCGCGCCGGGTCCGCTTCGTCGAGATGGAGTACGGGCTGCCGCGCGCGGCACTCCCCGAGGCGCTGGACGCGCTCCGGCGGATCGTGGACGGCCTGCCGTTCAAGGTGCTCTTCCCGGTCGAGGTGCGCTTCACCGCCGCCGACGACATCTGGCTCTCGCACGGGTACGGGCGGGACTCCGTCTACCTCGCCGTCCACCAGTACGTCGGCATGCCGTACGAGCCGTACTTCACCGCGTTCGAGCAGGTCGCCGCCGGGCTGGGCGGCCGGCCGCACTGGGGCAAGCTGCACTGGCGCGACGCGGCGACGCTCGCCCCGGTGTACCCCCGCTGGGCGGACTTCCTCGCCGTCCGCGACCGCCTCGACCCCGACCGGGTCTTCACGAATCCCCATCTGACCCACGTCCTCGGCCACTGACGTCGGGTCGGGACGAGCCGGCCGCGGGCCCATCCGAATCGCCAACGCACCCGTCCGACGGCGTCGAATTCTTAACGCGTTTTATACGCTTCACAGACTTCACGATTCTGTGAAGCGGGCGTAGCGTTCGGGCCATGACTAGTGCTATCTCGGTGGCCGGCCTGGTGAAGACCTTCGGCCGGGTGAGTGCGCTCGACGGACTGGACCTGCAGGTCGACGTCGGCGAGGTGCACGGTTTCCTGGGCCCGAACGGCGCCGGGAAATCCACGACCATCCGGGTCCTGCTCGGGCTGCTGCGGGCGGACGCGGGCGCGGTCAACCTGCTCGGCGGAGATCCGTGGCGGGAGCCCGTGGCCCTGCACCGACGGCTGGCGTACGTGCCGGGCGACGTGAACCTGTGGCCGAACCTGACCGGTGGGGAGGCGATCGACCTCTTCGGGTCGCTCCGGGGCGGCCTGGACAAGCGCCGCAGGGAGGAGCTGATCCAGCGGTTCCAGCTCGATCCGTCCAAGCGGGCGCGGACGTACTCGAAGGGGAACCGGCAGAAGGTCGCGATCGTCGCCGCCTTCGCCTCCGACGTCGAGCTCTACATCCTCGACGAGCCGACCTCGGGGCTGGACCCGCTGATGGAGGCGGCCTTCCAGGAGTGCGTACGCGAGGTGAAGCGGCAGGGCCGGACGGTTCTGCTGTCCAGCCACCTCTTCTCCGAGGTGGAGGCGCTCTGTGACCGGGTGAGCATCGTCCGGCAGGGCCGCACGGTGGAGAGTGGCACCCTCGCCCAGCTGCGACACCTGACCCGCACCACGGTCACGGTGGAGACCACACGTCCGGTCGCCGGGCTTGCCGACCTGCACGGCGTACACGACGTCGACGGGGTGGCCACCCACGCGACCTTCTCGGTGGACAGCGCCGAGCTGAACCATGTGCTGGAGTATCTGACCCAGTTCGACGTGCGTGCGCTCTCCAGCGCCCCGCCATCGCTGGAGGAGCTCTTCCTGCGGCACTACGGTGACGAGCTGGTGAGCGCGCGATGAGCGGTTCCTTCACCGGCGCCACCCGACTGACCCGCCTCGCGCTGCGGCGCGACCGCGTACAGCTGCCGGTCTGGATCCTGAGCACCGTCGCACTCGGGGCGTTCGCCAGCTCGGCGATCGACACGCAGTATCCGACCGAGGCCGACCGGCTCGCCGTCCTGCGCGTCGCCGTCGACACGCCCGGGCTGCTGATGTTCCGGGCCGCCCCCACCGGCACCAGCGACGGCCAGATGACAGTCTTCGGAATCCTGGCGTTCCTGGCGCTGATGGCGGGCTTCATGAGCACCTTCGCCGTTGTCCGGCACACACGCCAGAACGAGGAGACCGGACGCGCCGAGATGATCGGCGCGACGGCGGTCGGCCGGCACGCCACCCTGACCGCCGCCCTGGCCGTCGTGGTCGGCGCCAACATCGCGCTCGCCGCGCTGATCGGGCTCGCCTTCGCCGGGAACGGCGAGTCGGCCGCCAGCTCGTTCGCCGCCGGCGCCGCGGTCGGGAGCGCCGGCATCGCCTTCGCGGCGATCGCGGCCGCCGCCGCGCAACTGACCCAGGGCGCGCGCGCCGCCAACGGGATCGCCGCCACGGCGGTCGGCGCGGCCTACCTGGTCCGTGGCCTCGCCGACGCGTTCGGCGAGGTACGGCCGGACGGTTACACGATGACGAGCGCCTGGCCCGCCTGGCTCTCCCCGATCGGCTGGACCATGCAGGTACGGCCCTACGCCGGCGACCGGTGGTGGGTACTCACGCTCCCGCTCGCGCTCTTCGCGGTCATGACAGCGGTGTCCTTCGCGCTGACCGCGCGCCGTGACGTCGGCATGGGCCTGTTCGCGGACCGCCCCGGACCGACGCGGGCGTCCTCCGCGCTGCTCAGCCCGCTCGGCCTGGCCTGGCGGCTGCAACGCGGCACGGTCCTCGGCTGGGCGGTGACGATCACCGTGTTCGGCCTGATCATCGGGTCGATAGCCAACGCGGTGAAGGATCAGCTGGCCGTGAACGAGAACGTCACGGGGACGCTCAACGACCTCGCCGGTGGCGGCGGGCACGAGGTGATGGACGCCTTCTTCGCCGCGATGATGGCGACCATCGGCGCGCTGGTCGCCGGCTATCTGGTCCAGGCGCTACTGCGGGCGAGAGTCGAGGAGGCGAGCGGGCGGGCCGAGGTGGTGCTCGCCACCGCGACCGGCCGGCTGACCTGGCTGGGCAGTCATGTCGTGGTCGCCACCGCCGGAGCCGTGGCGATGCTCGGGCTCGCCGCGCTCTCGATCGGGCTGGTCTATGGCGCGAGCGTCCACGATCTCAGCGGGCAGATCGGGCAGCTGGCCGGCACGGCGTACCTGCAACTGCCCGCCGCGCTGGTCCTGGCCGGGCTCGCCCTGACGCTCTTCGGGCTCCTGCCCCGCGTCTCGGTCGGGCTGACCTGGTTCGGCTTCGCCCTCAGCTTCGTCACCGGCCCGTACGGGGCGCTGCTCGGCGTGCCCGAGGCGGTGCGGGAACTCTCGCCGTTCAGCCACATCCCGGCTGTACCGGCCGATGCCACGGCGGCGCCGATCGTGCTCATGACCGCCGTCGCGCTGGCGCTCGGCGTGGCGGGGCTGGCCCTCTTCCGCCGACGTAACCTGGCCGCGTGAATCCGACGGGCGGCCCCGTTCGCGGCGCGACCGGCTCGACGCCGGCCGCGCCGCCGGTCACGAAGCAGTGAAAGATAAGCAGATGCAATCCGCAGGCCAACGCGACGAGGAAGCGGTACGACGCTTCATCGAGCACTTCGCTCTCACCTTCAGCGACATGGGGGTGCCCCGCATGCCGTCGCGCGTGCTCGCGGCGTTGATGGTCGCCGAGGAGCCCGGGCTGACCGCGGCGCAGATCAGCGATCGGCTCGGGGTCAGCCCAGCCGCCGTCTCCGGGGCGGTGCGCTACCTGATCCACGTCGGCATGGCCGTACGCGAGCCGGCCCCCGGATCCCGCCGGGACCTCTACAAGGCCGCCCGGTCCAGCACGTACACCTCGATGATCCGGAGCGGGATCTACACGAGGTTCGCCGACGTGGTGCACGAGGGCGTGGTGGCGGTCGGCGACGAGACCTCGTCGGCCGGCGCGCGACTCGCCGAGTTGCGGGACTTCTTCCTCTTCGTCCAGGACGAGATGAGCGCCGCCGCGGAGCGTTGGGAGAAGGGCCGCGAGGAGCGGCAGAAGGCGCAGCCGGGCGACTGACCGCCGGGCGGAGCGCCAGCCGGGTGACACCGGCCGTGCGCCCCGCCCCGACAGGGTTACTCCGCGGCCGCCTTGCGGGGGGCGGCCTTCTTCGCCGGGGTGGCCTTGGCGGTGGTGGTCTTCTTGGCCGCGGTGGACTTCGTCGCCGCCGCGGTCTTCTTGGTCGCCGTCGCCTTCTTCGTCGCCGTGGCCTTCTTGGCCGGGGCCTTCTTCGCCGCCGCCTTCTTGCGCGGTGCCGGGCCCTTCGCCCGCTTCTCGGCGAGCATCTCGGACGCCTCTTCGATGGTCAGCGCCTCGGGAGTCTGCGCCCGCCGCAGCGACGCGTTCGTCTCGCCGTCGGTCACGTACGGGCCGAACCGGCCGTCCTTGATCACCAGGGGCTTCTCGGTCAGCGGGTCGACGCCCATCTCCCGCAGCGGCGGCGCGGCGGCCCGCCGCTGGCGCGTCTTCGGTGCGGCCAGCAGGGCCAGCGCCTCGTCCAGCGTGACGGTGAACATCTTGTCCTCGGAGTCCAGCGACCGGAACTCCTCGCCCCGCTTGACGTACGGGCCGTAGCGGCCGTTGTTGGCGAAGACCTCGACGCCGTCGGGGGCGACGCCGACCAGCCGGGGCAGGCTGAGCAGCTTCAACGCCTCGTCGAACGTGAGCGAGTCGGGCGACTGCGAGCGCAGCAGCGACGACTTGCGCTCGCCGCTGGCCACGTACGGACCGAACCGGCCGGACTTCAGCAGGATCGGCTCGCCGGTGGCCGGGTCGTCGCCGAGCTTGCGCTCGCCCCCACCGCCGAGGAACAGCTCGTGGACCTTCTCCGGGGTCAGCTCGTCCGGAGCCAGGCCCTCCGGGATCGGCGCCCGGTCGCCCTGGGTGCCGCCCTCCTCGCCCTCGGCCGGGGGCGCGGGCTGCTCGCCGGGCACCGCCCGCTGGAGGTACGGGCCGTAGCGGCCGACCCGGACCACCACCTCGCGGCCCTCGTCGTCGGTGAAGAGCGGGATGGAGTTGACGCTGCGCGCGTCGATCTCGCTGAGGTTCTCGGTGACCAGCTTCTTCAGCCCGCCCGCGTGCGCGATGGTCTGGTCGCCGGTGCCGTTGGTGCTGCCGAAGTAGAAGGAGGTGAGGAAGTCGACGGCGGCGTGGTCACCGCCGGCGATCTCGTCCAGCTCGTTCTCCATGCTGGCGGTGAAGTCGTAGTCGATCAGGCGCGGGTAGTGCCGCTCCATCAGCCCGATCACCGCGAACGCCAGGAACGTCGGGATCATCGCCTGGCCGCGCTTGTTCACGTATCCGCGGTCCTGGATGGTCTGCATGATCGAGGCGTACGTGGAGGGGCGGCCGATGCCCAGCTCCTCCAGCGCCTTGACCAGCGACGCCTCGGTGTAGCGGGACGGCGGCTGGGTGTGGTGCCCCTGCGCGGCCAGCTCCTCGGCGGTCAGCGGCTGGTCCTTGACCAGGGTCGGCAGGCGCCGCTCGGCGTCCTCGGCCTCGGCGTTCTCGTCGTCGCTCGACTCGACGTACGCCCGCAGGAAGCCCGGATCGGTGATGGTCTTGCCGGTGGCGCCGAAGTCGACCTCCTCGCTCGTCGAGGAGATCGCCCGGATGCGGACCGAGACGCTGGACCCGACGGCGTCGGTCATCTGCGAGGCGATGGTGCGCCGCCAGATCAGCTCGTAGAGCTTGAACTCCTCGGCGGACAACTCCTTGGCCACCTCGCCCGGGGTGCGGAAGTTGTCCCCCGCCGGGCGGATCGCCTCGTGCGCCTCCTGCGCGTTCTTCACCTTGCCGGTGTAGCGGCGCGGCTCCGGCGGCACGCTGCGCTCGCCGTAGAGCTCGATAATCTGCCGGCGGGCCGCCGCGATGGCGGTCTCCGACAGGTTCACCGAGTCGGTACGCATATAGGTGATGTAGCCGTTCTCGTAGAGCCGCTGCGCGGTGCGCATCGTCTGCTGGGACGAGAACCGGAGCTTGCGGGCCGCCTCCTGCTGGAGCGTGGAGGTGATGAACGGCGCGTACGGGCGGCGCCGGTAGGGCTTCTCCTCCACCCGGGTGACCGTGAAGGGCCGGCCTTCCAGCCGGGCCGCCAGGCCCCGGGCACCTCCCTCGTCCAGGTGGACCACGCCCGCGCCGGCCCGGACCCGGCCGGTGGTCGGCTCGAAGTCCTTGCCGGTGGCGATCCGGTCGCCGTTCAGCGCTATCAGGGTGGCGTTGAACGTCCGCGGGCCCTCGCCGGCGTTCCGCACGGCGAGGGTGGCCAGGATGTCCCAGTATTCGGCGGTGCGGAAGGCCATCCGCTGGCGCTCCCGCTCGACCACGATCCGCGTCGCCACGGACTGCACCCGGCCCGCCGAGAGCCTCGGCATGACCTTCTTCCACAGCACGGGCGAGACCTCGTAGCCGTAGAGGCGGTCGAGGATGCGCCGGGCCTCCTGGGCGTCGACCAGGTCGCGGTCGATCTCGCGCGGGTTGGCCACCGCGGCCTGGATGGCCGGCTTGGTGATCTCGTGGAAGACCATCCGCTTGACCGGCACCTTGGGCTTCAGCGTCTCGACCAGGTGCCAGGCGATGGCCTCGCCCTCGCGGTCCTCGTCCGTCGCCAGGAAGATCTCGTCGACCTCCTTGGCCAGCTTCACCAGCTTGCTGATCTGCTGCTTACGGTCGGCGGAGACCACGTAGAGCGCGTGGAAGCCGTTGTCGACGTCCACCCCGAGCCGGGCCCACGGCTCGCCCTTGAACTTGGCCGGCACGTCGGCGGCGTTGCGCGGCAGGTCGCGGACATGCCCGAAGCTGGCCTCCACGACGTACCCCGGGCCGAGGTAGCCCGAGATCGTCTTGGCCTTCGCCGGTGACTCGACGATGACCAGACGGGTGGTTCCAGCGTTGCTCGGCACGTCTCTCCCCGACCTCACTCCTGCTCGCGACCCGTTCGGCGCCCGATTCGGGCCGTGTTCGACCCGCCGGAACCCGGCGGCCCGGATGTCCAACGTAACGCGCCGTCCGCGTTTCGGGTTTCGCGGGCGGCAAACCGCCCCGACAGGGATGGACCTGCCGGACGGCGCCACCGTACACCGTGGGTAGGCCCCGCAGCGGGTCACTGTGATGATGGCGGACCGTCGGCGGAGGTGTCACCCGACCGTTTTCCGCCTGGATCGTCCCCCCGGCTGTCCGCGACCGGACACCCCGGCGGCCCCCCGACCCGCGCGTCAGGCCAGCACGGGCCAGGCCGGGGCCGGGGCCGCGGCGGGCCGGTCCCCCACCAGTTCGGCGAGGCGGCGCAGCCGCCGCCGCCCAGTGATGAGGTACGCCGGTCCGCCCGCCTCCGGTGCCAGCAGATCCCCGCCGACACCGACCGTCGCGAGGGCCCGGCCGACCGGCTCCCAGCACTCCTGGTCCGCCGCGCCCAGCCGGAGCAGGAACCCGGACGGCTCGGCCACCCCGGCCGCGGCCAGCCAGAGCCGCAGCCGCCGGCCGTTGAGGTGGAAGCCGGCCGGGGGCCGCTTCGCCGTTCCGCGCAGCCAGGCGACCGCGAGCGGCTTCAGGGTTCGGGCGTACGACGTGCGGACCGCGTGCCGCGCGTCCTCGGTCGGCTCCCAGCTCGCCGCCAGCCCCCGCTGGGCCAGTTCGGCCGCCAGGACGTGCACCCGCCAGGCGGCGTCGACCACCACCGAGACCCGCGCGGTGCCGCCCATCCGGACCACCTCGCCGGGCCCGGCGAGCAGCCCGGCGAGATCGGCCAGCGTCGGCTCGGCGGTCTCCGCGCCGAAGAAGACGAGCTGCCGGCGGGCCTCGTCGGCGGTGCCGGGTCGGGCCGGGTCGGTCTCCGCCGCGCCGGGTTCCGCCGCATCATCGGGCCGGGCCGGGTCGGGCGGCTCGCCGGCGGGCTCGGGCCGGGTGCGGGCACGGCGGCGGGCCGGGGCCCGCGGGGTCGCCTCGGGCTGCGGGGTCGCCTCGGGCATCGGGAAGAGCGTCGGGAGCAGTTCCGCCCCCGACGGGTCGCCGCGCCCGTTCAGTGACACTCCGGCACCTCGTCGAAGGCCTGTTTCAACTCCTCGGAGTTGAGCTTGCTGGTGTCCAGCGCGCTGGCGTCGTACTCCTTGTTCAGGGTGTCGACCGCGGCCCGGACGCCGTCGTAGAAGGCGGTGGCCTCGCCGGTGCCCAGCCCTTCGATGGCGTCCCGCGCCCGGCCGTACGCGTCCCGCATCTTCGCCAGGGAGTCGCGGAAGCCGGCGGAGATCTCCTCGCCGCGGTCGGTCTCCGGGACGCCGGCCTCCTCGACCTTGCGTCGGGCCGTCTCGCTGGCCTGCTCGGCGCCGCCGAAGAGGCGGACCAGGTTCTCCTTGGCCTGCGCGGGGGTCGTCTGCGCGGTCATCTGCTGGTCGGTGCTGCTGGTCAGCCTGCTGATCTCCGACCGCCACGGGGCGAGCGCGGAGCAGACCGAGGCCGCCCACGCCCGGGGGCTGGGGCCACCGCCGCAGCCGGCGGCGACGAGGAGAAGCGTGGCCAGGACCACCGTGAGCTTTCCGGCGGCAGTCGCCCGGCACGTACGCATGCGTTGCAGCGTACGGCCTCTGTCGAGCGCTGGCACCGCTCAGGTTCGGGGGCGAGGAACCGCGGAAGCCCCCGGTCGGCGACAGGCGCCGACCGGGGGCTCCGGTGCGGTACGGGTCAGGCCGGAATGGTCTCCGGCCGCTGGTCCGCGCTGCCCGAACCGGTGCCGTCGCCGGCGCCCGAGTCGGACATCGCCACGCCCTTGCGCTTGCTGAACACGACCGCCGCGACGACGATCAGCGTGGCCACCAGCGCGATGCCGACCCGCAGGCCGGTGTTCTTGTCGTCACCCACGCTCCAGGCCACCACGGCCGGGGCGATCAGCAGCGAGACCAGGTTCATCACCTTGATCAGCGGGTTGATCGCCGGGCCGGCGGTGTCCTTGAACGGGTCGCCGACGGTGTCGCCGATGACGGTGGCGGAGTGCGACTCGGAGCCCTTGCCGCCGTACGCGCCGTCCTCGACCAGCTTCTTGGCGTTGTCCCAGGCGCCGCCCGAGTTGGCCAGGAAGACCGCCATGAGCGTGCCGGCCCCGATCGCGCCGGCCAGGTACGCGGCCAGCGCGCCCGGGCCGAGGCCGAAGCCGACCGCGATCGGCGCCAGGATGGCGAGCAGACCCGGGGTCATCAGCTCGCGCTGCGCGTCCCGGGTGCAGATGTCGACCACCTTGCCGTACTCCGGCCGCTGGGTGCGGTCCATGATGCCGGGCAGCTCACGGAACTGCCGGCGGACCTCCATCACCACCGCGCCGGCCGAACGCGAGACCGCGTTGATGGCCAGCCCGGAGAAGAGGAACACCACCGCCGCGCCGATGATCAGGCCGACCAGGTTGCGCGGGTTGGCCACGTTCAGCGAGTTCAGGATCTCCGCCCCGACGTCGCCGACCCCGGCGTCCGAGTACGCGGTGCGCAGCGTGTCGGTGTACGAGCCGAACAGCGCCGTCGCGGCGAGCACCGCGGTGGCGATCGCGATGCCCTTGGTGATCGCCTTGGTGGTGTTGCCGACCGCGTCCAGCTCGGTCAGCGTCCGGGCGCCGTGCTCGTCGATGTCGCCGGACATCTCCGCCACGCCCTGGGCGTTGTCGGAGATCGGCCCGAACGTGTCCATCGCGACGATCACGCCGACCGTGGTGAGCAGGCCGGTGCCGGCCAGCGCGACCGCGAAGAGCGACAGCGTGATCGAGCTGCCGCCGAGCAGGAAGGCGCCGAACACGCCGGCGCCGATCAGCAGCGCCGAGTAGACCGCCGACTCCAGGCCGATGCTGATGCCGGCGAGGATGACGGTCGCCGGGCCGGTCTGGGAGCTCTTGCCGATGTCCTGCACCGGGCGCCGGTTGGTCTCGGTGAAGTAGCCGGTCAGCGCCTGGATCGCGGCGGCCAGCACGATGCCGATGACCACGGCGCCGATGGCGACCATCCGCGGGTTCTCGTTGACGTCGGTGAGCCCGCCCTCCAGCTCGGCGAAGGTCGCCGGCAGGTACGCGTACGCGGCGATGGCCACCAGCACGGCGGAGATCAGCGCGGAGGCGTAGAAGGCCCGGTTGATCGCGGTCAGGCCGCTGCGGTCGGTGGAGCGCAGCCGGGTGATGAACACGCCGACGATCGCGACCAGCACGCCGATCGTGGAGATGATCAGCGGGAAGACCAGTCCGTCCTCGCCGAACGCGGCCCGGCCGAGGATCAGCGCGGCGACCAGGGTCACCGCGTACGACTCGAACAGGTCGGCGGCCATGCCGGCACAGTCGCCGACATTGTCGCCCACGTTGTCGGCGATGGTGGCCGCGTTGCGCGGGTCGTCCTCGGGGATGCCCTGCTCGACCTTGCCGACCAGGTCGGCGCCGACGTCGGCGGCCTTGGTGAAGATGCCGCCGCCGACCCGCATGAACATCGCGAGCAGCGCGGCGCCGAAGCCGAAGCCCTCCAGCACGGTCGGCGCGTCGCCCTGGTAGACGATGACGACGAGCGCGGCGCCGAACAGGCCGAGGCCCACGGTGAGGAAGCCGACCACGCCACCGGTCCGGAAGGCGATCTTCATGGCGGCTTCCCGGCCACCCTGTCGCTCCCGGGCGGCGGCCGCGACCCGCAGGTTGGCGCGGGTGGCGAGCCACATGCCGGCGCCGCCGATGAACGCGCTGAACAGCGCGCCGACCACGAAGAAGGCCGACCGGCCGATCTTCACGGCGATCTCGCTGCCGTCGGTGTCGTGCACCGGCAGCAGGAAGAGCAGTACGACGGCGATGACGACGAAGATCGCCAGGGTGCGGAACTGCCGGAGCAGGTACGCCGAGGCGCCCTCCTGGACCGCCCCGGAGATCTCCTGCATGTTGGTGGTGCCCTTGCCGGCCGCCAGCACCGCCCTGGTCAGGGCGGCGGCGAAGACGAGCGCCACCAGCGCGATCACCGCGGCGATGACGACGTACGTGACATTGGCTCCGGCAAGGGAAAGCCCGCCGCCCTCGGCGGCCAAGGTCTTGGACATCTGTGTCCTCCTGTACCGAACACGCGTCGGCCGGTGGAGACGCACCGGTCGGCGCCTGGATGCGGACTCGCAAGCGCCCGCCGAGCCCACCCCTGCGGACCAGCGATGAACTCCCGTACCCGCTGGCTGCGGGATGGATCACTTGCTGACAACCCGGGTACTGTAGCCCTCCGCAGTGTCCGAGGTCACACCGAGGGTGCACCCCGTGTCGATGATCTTCGTCGCTGTGTTATGAACCGAAATCTGATATAGGAACGGGTCCATGCACGTAGGCCGCGCTCCCGGTGGGAACGCGGCCTGAGCGGCGGAGCAGGGGTCAGCGGCCGACCGGCGTTGGGGCCGGCGTCAGCGGCCGACCGGCCAGACCATCCGTACCTCGGTGCCGATGCCCTCGTCGACGGGCCGGACCTGGAGGTC